>DATFWA010000078.1:0-22041 GCA_035259825.1 Candidatus Methylomirabilota bacterium
CCTGGCCGTCCCGATGCTCAGCGAGGACCGACTCGTCGGCTGCCTGGTCGTCACGCGGAACCAGCCCGGCGAGTTCGCGCCCGAGACGGTCGATCTGCTCCGCACCTTCGCTACGCAATCGGCCCTGGCGATCCAGAACGCGCGGCTCTTCGAGGAGATCGCCGACAAGGGGAGGCAACTGGAGGCGGCCAGCCGCCACAAGTCCGAATTCCTCGCCAACATGTCCCACGAGTTGCGCACCCCGCTGAACGCCGTCATCGGCTTCTCGGAGGTGCTCCTGCAACGCATGTTCGGCGACCTGAACCCCAAGCAGGACGAGTATCTCAAGGACATCTACGCCTCCGGCCAGCACCTCCTCTCCCTCATCAACGACATCCTGGACCTCTCCAAGATCGAGGCCGGGCGGATGGAGCTGGCCCCGGCCCCCTTCCACCTGCCGAGCGCCCTGGAGAACGCAGTGACCCTGGTCAAGGAGCGGGCGGCCCGCCACGCGATCGCCCTTGAGGTCGAGGTCGACCCCCGGCTGGGCGAGGTGGTGGGGGACGAGCGCAAGGTCAAGCAGGTGCTGCTGAACCTGCTCTCCAACGCGGTGAAGTTCACACCCGAGGGCGGCCGAATCAGCCTGAAGGCCGATCGGCGAGATGGCATGGTCGAGATCGCCGTCACCGACACCGGGATCGGGATTGCCCCCGAGGATCAGGCGGCCATCTTCGAGGAGTTCCGGCAGGTGGGCCGCGACGAGACGCGCAAGCAGGAAGGTACCGGGCTCGGGCTGACCCTGGCCAAGAAGTTTGTCGAGCTTCACGGCGGCCGGCTCTGGGTCGAGAGCCAGACGGGCCAGGGGTCGACGTTTACCTTTACGCTGCCCGTGCAGCTTGAACGCAGGAGTTCGGGCAAGGGAGGCGGGCAGGAATGGCGACCAACCGACGGCAGCAGATCCGGCTGAGCCCCGACGAGCAGGCCGCGTTCTTTCGAGAACGCAAGAAAGGCGCTCTGGCCACCATCGACAAGAACGGCTTTCCCCATGTCGTGGCCATGAACTACTTCGCGCTGGACGGCGCGTTCTACATGACCTCGTACGGGAAGGCGCAAAAGGTCGTCAACATCCGTCGCAATCCCAAGGTGGCCCTGATGGTCGATGCCGGCGACGAGTACGCCGAGCTGCGAGGCGTGATGATACGCGGCCACTGCGAGATCCTCGAGGACGAAGCCAGCGTCAGGGGTGCGTTCGGAGCGCGGGCGGGGGCCCAAGCGAGTGCGTCGCCGGTGCAGCCGGGAGCGCTGGCCGGCGCCCCGAAGCGCGTGGTGCTCAAGATCGTCCCGGAGAAGGTGGTCAGCTGGGACCACCGCAAGCTCCAGGGACGATACTGACCCGCGCCAGGGAAGGGCAAAGGGCGGGCGCTCACGGTAGAATCGCCCGCACGTGAGGATCGATCACCGCCCAGCGGGGCAACACGTCCATCGACCGGAGGACCACATGACGGACCGGCTCATCTCCTGCGACGACCACATGGATCTCAGCCAGCTGCCCGCGGATCTGTGGACCACGCGGCTGCCCGCGTCGCTGCTCGATCGCGCGCCGCGCGTCGAGGAGCGAGACGGACAGACTGTCTGGGTGTGCGACGGGAAGGTGTGGGGTCGCTGGGACGGGACGCCGCCCTCCACGGGTTCGGCACGACCGATCAAGGCGCTCTACAACGCCTTCGACCGCGCCGGCATCCACGACCCGAGCGCACGACGCCCCGCCGTCGCCGAGCTGCGGCTGGCCGACATGGACCGCGACGGCGTCGCCACGCAGGTGATCTTCGGGCCGATCTTCCAGATCTCGACCGACGATCCCGTGCCACGCGTCGCCTGCTATCGCGTCTACAACGACTGGCTGCTCGACTTCTGCAAGGCGGCGCCCGACCGGCTCATCGGGTTGCCGATGCTGCCGGAGACGCCCGAGGGTGCGCTGGCCGAGCTCGAGCGGGTGAGGGCGAAGGGTGGCGTGCGCCAGGTGAATCTCATGATCGCCAATATCAGCCCGAAGCTCGACGACCTGGCCTGGGAGCCGCTCTGGCAGGCGCTCGAAGAGAGCGGCGTCATCCTCTCCTGGCACATCACGGTGTTCGTCGGAAAGCCGGGGGATCGCGTCGCCAACAAGGCGGCGAGCGTCTTCGAGAACACCAAGTTCTTTCTCGCGAACTTCCTCGAGCCCTTCGTCGACCTCTTCGCCTGGGGGATTCTCGAGCGCCACCCGAGATTGCGTATCGTGATGGCCGAGGCCGGCACGGGCTGGCTTCCCTGGCTCGTCGAGGAGCTCGACTACCGCCACTGGCGGCTCTGGGAGGCGAAAGAGTTCTGGGCCGACAAGGGCGGCAGCGCCCTCGTCACGAAGCCGAGCGAGCTCTTCAAGCGCCAGATCTACGCGACCTTCCAGGAAGACCACGTAGCGATGTCACTCATTCCGTTCTTCGGCGATGGCCACCTGCTGTGGGCCTCGGACTATCCTCACCCCGACAGCGTTTGGCCCAACTCCCGGCAAGCGATCGAGCGGCAGATGCGGCACCTGTCGCCGGAGATGCGCCGCAAGCTGACTCACGACAATGCGGCCGCCCTCTACGGGCTGTGAAGCGCTCCCGCGGCCAACCATCGAGGGGACGAGCATGACGACGATCCTGACCGGCTCTGGCGAGTTCACGGCCTCTGCGACGAATGGCCTGTGGCTGGGGGCGGCCGACGCGGCACGCGTCACCGGCTGGACCCTCAAGCCGGAAGGGATGTGCCGCGACGATCAGTGCGTCCCCTTGCCGTCGACGGCCACTGGGGCGGGCCGCGTCGACGTGGAAGCGTTCTGGCGCCGGTTGGGCAATCCGGTGCTGTGTGCCGACGATCGGCAGACGTGGGTACTCGGTGACGGGGCGGGCGACCGTAACGCCGCACTTGCCGGGCTGATGGCGCCGGATTTCTCGCTGCCCGACCTGTCGGGAACGCCGCGTACGCTGTCGGACCTGCGCGGCAACAAGGTGCTGCTCGTCACCTGGGCCACGTGGTGAGGCTGCCGCCTGGACCTGCCCGTGTGGCAGCAGCTCTTCAGCGATCTCAAGGATCATCGCTTCATGGTCGTCGCGGTGGCCGAGGACAGCCGCGGTCAGGAACACGTGCGGCCGTGGATCGAGCAGGCCAAGGCTGAATACTGGTGCCTGATCGATCCGGACCACCGCGTGGCCTCGCTGTACGGCATGGCCAACGTGCCGCGCGCGGTGTGGATCGACGAGCGCGGACGAATCGCGCGCCCGCCCGAGACCGCCGGGTCGACCGATCACTTCCGGAACATGGATCCCAAGACGCTCACGATGTCGCCCGCCGATCAGTCCGCGCGTGATGCCGGCAAGGCGTTCTACGTGAGCGCGATCAAGGAGTGGGTCGCGACGGGTCGACACGCGCTCGACGCTTCGGCAGCGCAGGAAAAGCTACCCCGCATCACCGACGACATAGCACTGGCGCATGCGCACTTCCGCCTCGGCGTATGGCTGCGCCGGCACGGCGCCGTGGAGGAGGGGAGCCGCCATCTGGCCGACGCCAGTCGGCTGCATCCCGAATCCTGGAACATGTGGCGCCAGTCGGCGGATCTCGAGGCGGTCGGCAAGGCCGCCGGGCCGGAGTTCTGGGCACGCGTGCAAGCGCTGGGTCACAAGCCTTACCACCAGCCTCCCGACCTACCCGGCTTCCCGAGCGGGCGGCGAGGCGGCTGACCCGTGCCCTGCCGAGTTCGTTCAACCTCGACGTGGCCCGGGATGACCGGATGCCACGTCGAGGCCGTTCGAGAAAAGACCTAAGGCCTAGTCTCCGACATCACATCAAGTCGTAGCGATCGAGGTTCATCACCTTGGTCCACGCCTCGACGAAGTCCTGGACGAACTGCGCCTGCCCGTCCGAGCTTCCGTAGACCTCCGCTAGAGCCCGGAGCACGGAGTTCGAACCGAAGACGAGATCGACGCGCGTGCCGGTCCACTTGAGCGCGCCCGTTCTGCGATCGCGCCCCTCGAACCCGTCCTTGGCGTCTGATGCCGCCTTCCACTCCGTGCCCATGTCGAGCAGGTTCACGAAGAAGTCGTTGGTCAGCGTTTCCGGCCGTTTGGTGAGGACGCCGTGCTTTGTGCCCCCGACGTTGGTGTTCAAGACGCGCATGCCGCCGATGAGCGCCGTCATCTCGGGCGCGCTCAGCGTCAGCAGCTGCGCCCGATCGATCAGCAACTCCTCGGCCAATACGGGGTACTTGCCCCCGAGGTAGTTTCTGAAGCCGTCCGCGATCGGTTCGAGGACCGCGAAGGACTCCACGTCGGTTTGCTCCTGCGAGGCATCCATGCGACCCGGCGCGAAGGGCACCGTCACGGCGTGGCCGGCATTCTTCGCCGCCTGCTCGACGCCCGCGCACCCGGCCAGAACGATCAGGTCGGCGAGCGAGACCTTCTTACCGCCGGATTGCGCGTGGTTGAACTCACCCTGAATGCCCTCGAGCGCCTTGAGCGCCTTTGCCAGCCGGGCCGGCTGGTTGACTTCCCAATCCTTCTGCGGCGCAAGGCGAATGCGCGCACCGTTCGCCCCGCCGCGCTTGTCGGAGCCACGGAAGGTGGACGCCGACGCCCAGGCGGTCGAAACCAGCTCCGAAACGGACAGCCCCGACGCCAGGATCTTGCCCTTGAGGGAGGCAATGTCCTGGGCGTCGATCAGCTTGTGATTGACCGCGGGGATGGGATCCTGCCAGATGAGCTCTTCGGTGGGAACCTCCGGGCCGAGGTAGCGGGCGCGCGGGCCCATATCCCTGTGCGTCAGCTTGAACCAGGCCCGGGCGAATGCGTCGGCGAACTGCTCCGGGTTCTGGTAGAAACGCCTCGAGATCTTCTCGTATGCCGGGTCGAACCGCAGCGAGAGGTCCGTGGTCAGCATGGCCGGCGCGTGACGCTTGGCCGGGTCGTGGGCATCCGGAATCGTGCCGGCGCCTGCGCCCCCCTTGGGTTTCCACTGGTGCGCGCCCGCCGGGCTCTTCGTCAGCTCCCACTCGTAGCTGAAGAGGTTCTTGAAGTAGTCGTTGCTCCACCTCGTCGGCGTGGTGGTCCACGTGACCTCCAGGCCGCTGGTGATCGTGTCACCGCCCTTGCCCGTGCCGAACGTGCTCCTCCAGCCGAAGCCTTGCTCCTCGAGGCCGGCCGCTTCGCAATCCGGACCCAAATGGGACTCGGGTCCGGCGCCGTGAGTCTTGCCGAATGTGTGGCCACCCGCGATGAGCGCCACCGTCTCCTCGTCGTTCATCGCCATGCGCTTGAATGTCTCGCGGATATCCGTGGCCGCCGCGATCGGGTCTGGATTGCCGTTCGGGCCTTGCGGGTTGACGTAGATCAGCCCCATCTGAACGGCCGCGAGTGGAGTCTCGAGATCCCGAACACCGGAGTAGCGCTTGTCAGCCAGCCACTTGTCCTCGGAGCCCCAGTAGACGTCCTCGTCCGGTTCCCAGATGTCCGGTCGCCCGCCGGCGAAGCCGAAGGTCTTGAAACCCATCGATTCCAGGGCGACGTTGCCCGCGAGGACCAGGAGGTCGGCCCATGAGATCTTCCGGCCATACTTCTGCTTGATCGGCCACAGCAGCCTGCGCGCCTTGTCGAGGCTGACGTTGTCGGGCCAGCTGTTCAGCGGGGCAAAGCGCTGTTGGCCGGAACCGGCGCCGCCGCGGCCGTCGCCGATGCGGTACGTCCCGGCGGCGTGCCACGCCATGCGAGTGAACAGCGGTCCGTAGTGGCCGAAGTCCGCCGGCCACCAGTCCTGCGAGTCGGTCATCACCGCGGTGAGATCCTTCTTCACCGCCGTCAGGTCGAGGCTCTTGAACTCCTTGGCGTAGTTGAAGTTCTTGCCCATGGGGTCGGACAGGGGCGTCCGCTGGTTCAGGATCTTGAGCTTCAGCTGATTGGGCCACCAGTCTCGGTTCGACGTACCACCGCCAGCCGTGTGCGTGAACGGGCACTTTGCTTCGCTAGCCATTTCTTCCCTCCTTTGCTCTGTAGGGGCCGACATCACCTATGTCATCCAACACTCAGAGCCGGTTCTCTCCTGCTCTCTCGAATCCTCCTTACGACGTTCGGGGGGTGATCGACGCGGTGCGGCGGGGATCCGGTACTACGGCGGCGGACGGCGCACGGCCCGGCGGCCCTTCCGGCGGCAGGTGGCGCAGCGCCCGTAGAATTCGATTTGGTGATGCGTCACGCTGAATCCGCCCGACGACGCGACCCGGCTCACCAGGGGGCGCGAGTAGCGCTCGGTGAGCGCCCCGGCCACGTCGGTGATGCGCCCGCAGGCGAGACAGATGAAGTGGTGGTGATCGCTCAAGTTGCAGTCGAAGCGCGTGTGAGGTCCGGGCAATTCCTTGACCAGCCCCTGGGCCACGAGGACTCGCAGGTTCCGATACACGGTGCCGAGACTCACCCGCGGCAGCCGGCACCGCACCATCTGATGAACGGCCTCGGCGGTGGGATGAGCGTTGCTCCCGCGGACCACCTCCAGCACCAGCCGGCGCGGCGCGGTAAGACGCAGGCCGACGCCGCGCAGGGCCGCGGCCGCCCCGACCCGCCTCCGCGCGACCGGGCTCTCATCAGGAATGAGTACCATTACAGAACGCAGCCTAGAGGCGACCGGCCCCCGTGTCAAGGACCGGGCGGTGAGCGGTCCAGTGGCCACCGACCAGTTGATTTGGTCGATGTGTTCGTGCCATGTTCGGGAGCGTTTCCGATGAGGACGCGATCTCTAGCGTTGGGCGTGCCAAGAGGAGGACCAAGATGATCAAGGTCAGCGTGATGTACCCGAACACCCCGGGAGCCCGCTTCAACCACGAGTACTATCGTGACAACCACATGCCGCTGGTAAGGAAGCGCATGGGGAACGCGTGTCTCTACTACACCGTCGACAAGGGCCTTGCCGGCGGCGCCCCCGGCGTAGCGGCGACCTACATCGGCATGTGCCACATCTTTTGTGACTCCGTCGAATCGTTTCAAGCGGGCTTCGGGCCGCACGCGAAAGAGATCATGGCCGACATCCCGAACTACACCGACCTGACCCCGATCATTCAGATCAGCGACGTGGTGGTAGAGCGAGCCTGACCAGGATCCATCGTTCCCCGTGATTACCGGCCCTATCATCGCCGAGGTCGCGGCGCTGGTCGGAGACCCGGCGCGAGCGACGATGGTGTCGGCGCTGCTCGATGGCGGCGTCCTGACCGCGAGCGAGCTGGCCCTGGCGGCGCGAATCACTCCTCAAACCGCCAGCACCCATCTTGCGAAGCTGACGCGGGCCGGCTTGCTCTCGGTGGTCCGCCGGGGCCGCCATCGCCATTTTCGGCTGGCCTCGCCGACCGTGGCCGACATGATCGACGGGATCGTCGCCGTCGCTCTCGCGAAGAGGCCGCGATACCGCCCGCTGTCCGATCGAGCCCGCGCGCTGAGTGCGGCCCGGATTTGCTACGACCACCTTGCCGGACGCCTCAGCGTCGATCTCACCGATGCCCTCGTGGCCCGCGAATACATGACGCTCGACGACGAGGGCGCGGAGATCACGGCGGACGGCGACCGGTTTCTCACCGGGTTCGGGATTGCGCTGCCCGCCCGGCGTCCGGCCCGCCGCCTCGGCCGGCTCTGCCTCGATTGGACCGAGCGACGTCCACACATCGCGGGTACCATCGGGGCTGCGCTCACCAGGCGGTACTTCGATCTCGGTTGGATGCAACGGTTGAGCCGCAGCCACGCGGTGGTCGTCACCCCGTCGGGACGTCGGGGGTTCCGGCGAGTCTTCGGGGTCGACGCGTCTGAGGCCGGCGACCGCGGGACCCGCTAGAAACGCTTCGATCGCGGTCGAAGTGCGGGGCGGCGCGTCCGGCCGCTTCGGAGGTAGGATCGCGGCCATGAAGGACCCACAGCCGGACGTGAAGGAGGTGGCCATGCTCGATGGCAAGACGCGCATCCCGCCGGTCGACATCGAGACGCTCCCGGACGACCTACAGGAAACACTCGAAGAACAGCGCAAGCTCCGGGGCGCTCCGCTCCATCCCTACCTCTTCTACGCACGCAACCCGGCGTACTTCCGGGCCGCGAAGGCGATGTGGGCGGCGCTGCAGCAGGAGACGAAGCGCGTGCCCGCCGCGCTCAGGGCATTGCTCAACCGGCGCGTCGCCTGGTGGAACGGCTGCGAGTTCTGACAGGACGTCAACGCTGCCGTGGGCAGCCGGAACGGCGTCTCGACGGAGAAGCTCGAGACCCTACTCGATGACTACGCGAGCAGTCCGCTCTTCAGCGACGCGGAGAAGGTAGCGCTCGAATACGCCGACGCGATCACGATCACGGGCCGCGGCGTCGACGACGAGCTGTTTGCGCGGGTGCAGCGACACTACGACGACGACACCATCGCGGAGATGACGATGATCATCGCGTGGGAGAACGCCTCCTCACGCTTCAACCGCGCGTTCCGCATCCCGGCGCAAGGATTCTGGAAGCCGTGACCGCGGCTCCTCTTCCCTGGCGCGGTGATGTGAACCCTAGGGGTAGTTGCCGTTGTTCGGGCCGTGCCACTTGCCGCTGTTCAGGTCCACGCGCATGCCCACCGCGGTGAACGGGAAGCGGATGTTGTCAGCGATGACGTGGATCGGATAGCCCCACCACGTGCTGCGGCTCACCCTGAGGTCGAACAGGATCTGCTGGAGGTTGAGACCGATCTCGAAGCCGAGCTGGCGCTGGTGCTCGATCGGAGGCTGGACCCGGTAGCCCTTGGCGCCGTAGGTGACCGAGAAGAGCAGCCAGCGCAGCGGCCCGAGGTTGACCCCCAGGCGGTTGGCGAGCCCGGAGAAATGGAAATCGGCCGAGTAGACGTCGTGGGTGTAGGTGGAGCTGGGCAGGTGGGACGTTCGCATGCCAAGGAGGTCCCGGGTGTTGGTCACCGAGACGAGGCCCGCCGCGACGGCCCCGGCTGAGTCCATCACGAGGTCCTCCCAGGAGAAGCCGTGCCTCGTGAACCCGTCGCTCACCTCGTTCGCGAGCCCGGTGGCGATGGCCAGGCCCACGCCCCACAGGATCGCCTCGTTGTGCGAGTAGCCGAGCATTTTGTGCGTGTCCTCGAACAAGCTGGCGATAACGTAGTAGTCGGTGAGGTGGGAGGCCTTGTCCGCGCCGCCGTTGACCGTGTCCTCACCAAAAAAGCCCTCGTGGTGGAGCTTGAAGGGATGGTTGGTGTTATAGGCGACGAGGGAGTTGGCGGTGACCGCCCCGATCGCGGCGATCGGATACAGGGTCGAGAAGAGCACCCGGTGACGCTCCAGGAAGTCCCACTTCGGGACTTCGGTCTCGGCCTGATCGAATCGTCGGGGAAAGGTGCGTGCCATGAAATCTGCCACCGCGCCGCCTTGCGGGGACTCGGTGGAATCGGCCGCCGCCAGGCGGTGCGTCGAGCAGGGCGGCGTCCCGGAGGCCGGTTCGACGGCGGGCAAGGAGAGGGCGTCGGCAGACGTGAGCGGCGCATCCGGTAGTCGCGGGCGACCCAACCCAAGCCTCAGCGGTGGGTCCGCCTCGAGACCCGCGGCCAGCATCCACTGCTCGTGCTCGCCGAACTTCTCCGGCATCAGGCGATAGGCGGTCTCGCTCGGCGCCGGGCAGGGACTCCCGGCGGACTCGGGGATGAGACGCAAGGCGCTGTCCTGCGCCGCGAGCGGAGCACGGCCCGCGAGCAGCAGCACGAGGCAAAGCCCGAGCGAGCCTACCGCTCGAGCTCCCACCGAGACATGTAGCCGCGCCATCACCGGGTCGACGTGTCGCTCTCTGATTTCGCTGGGGTAGAGCGCAGCCCAATGGCTCGGCTGCCTGAAGCGGACACAGAGTACAACACAAGGCCGCGAAAACCCTAAAAACAACGGCCCGGGTGCCACGGTTGTCGATTTTGGGGGGCGGCCGGCGTCGTACTAATGAGAGGTCATCCAAGAACTGCCGCAGAGGAGGATGTTTATGCGCTACCTGCTACTGATCGGAAACGACGACAAGAACCAGGCCCCGCCGTCGAAGGCCGAGATGGAGGCCATCGTGCAGGGTCACGGCCGCTTCGGCCAGGAGCTACGCGCGACCGGGAAGATGGTACACGGTGAGCGTCTCCGGCCAGACAGCGACGGGAGCCGTATTCGCGTCAAGGCCGGCCAGCGTCAGGTCATGGACGGGCCGTTCACCGAGACGAAGGAGGCCCTCGGCGGCTTCTATCTGATCGACTGCGACACCAAACAGGAGGCGGTCGAGTGGGCCAAGAAGATTCCGCTCGTCGAGGGCGGGTACGTCGAGGTGCGCCCGATCTGGCCGATGTAGTCATGGCCTGACGCCCCAAGGTCCGACTACGCACATCGGCCCCGCGGGGTGTCGTCCAGCCTGCGCTCCGGAAGGCGTAACATGCGGACCCGTGGGAGGGACCGACCACCTAGAGCGACAGGGAGAACAGAGCCCACCCGACGACGTGCGGGCGGGGGTCGCGGAGGTCTTCCGGCAGGAGTACGCGCGGGTGGTGGCGTCGATTCTCCGCATCGTCCGGGACATCGATACCGCGGAGGAGGTCGTCCAGGAGGCCTTCGAGCAGGCGCTCTCGCACTGGCCGGCCGGCGGGAGGCCGGATCGTCCGGGCGCCTGGCTGCTCACCACCGCGCGCCGGCGGGCGCTCGATCACCTGCGGCACCGCCGAAGGACCGGCGCCCGAGTGAACGAGCTTACCCATCTCGCGCAGGGCGCGATGCACGAGCCGCCTGACGTGGCCGAGCCCGACGACATCCCAGAGGACCGGCTGCGGCTGATCTTCACGTGTTGTCATCCCGCTCTGCCGGCCGAAAGCCGCGTCGCGCTGACGTTGCGGCTCGTGGGCGGTCTCTCCACCGTCGAGATCGCCCGCGCCTTCCTGGTGCCGGAGCCCACCATCGCCCAGCGTCTCGTGCGCGCCAAGCGGGCGATCCGCGACGGCGGCTTCCCCTACGAGGTGCCGGAGGGCCTCGAGCTCTCGCAGCGGCTCTCCCCCGTGCTGGCCGTGCTCTACCTGATCTTCAACGAGGGCTACGCGGCACACAGCGGGCAAGACCTGCTTCGCGGAGAGCTGTGCGAGGAGGCCCTTCGCCTGGGCCGCGTGCTCGCTGAGCTGATGCCCGATCAGCCCGAGGTGCTGGGACTCCTCGCGCTGATGGAGCTGCAGGCCTCGCGCGCGGCGGCCCGCACCGACGCCGAGGGCAACCTGGTTCTGCTCGAGGACCAGGACCGGCGCCGGTGGAATCGGGCACGCATCGGCCGTGGACTCGCGCTCCTCGAGCGCGCCGGGGCGCGCGGGAACGCCGGCGCGGGACCCTATCAGCTCCAGGCCGCGATCGCGGCCTGCCACGCACGTGCCGCCTCGTGGGAGGCGACCGAGTGGGATCGGATCGTGGACCACTACCGGGCCCTGGCCGCGCTGGCGCCGTCGCCGGTGATCGAGCTGAACCTGGCGGTGGCCGTCGGCCTGGCCGAGGGCCCGGCGGCTGGCCTCGTGGCGCTGGACGAGCTGGACGCGACGGCCCTTCGCGACTATCACCTGCTCCCCGCTGCCCGCGCCGATTTCCTCCGCCGCCTGGGCCGCTTTGCGGAAGCCGCCGGCGAGTATCGCCGGGCCCTGCGCCTCGCGGACAACGCTCGGGAGAAGGCCTTCCTCGCCGGACGTCTCGCGGCCTGCGAGGCGCGAGGAGGCTAGCCGCCCGGCGAGCCAACGGACCGCGCTACAATGCCCCGGTGTGACGGCCTCCGCCCCGAGACGGCGCGAGAAGGCCGCGAGCCCCAGGGAGGGGGCCCCGCATGCGGATCGTGGACCTGAGCATGACCGTCGAGGAGTGCGATTCGGCGCCGTTCGCCAAGGACGAGTACTACTTCAAGCTGAAGCCGATCGTGAAGTGGGAGGAGAAGGGCTTCGTCTCCAACGTGGTGGAGATGACCGTGCACGCGGGTACGCACATCGATACCCCGCATCACTTCTTCCGAGACATGCCCGGGATCGAGCATCTGCCGCTGGAGGCGATGATCGGCGAGGCCATCGTCATGGACCTGACGTTCAAGGGTCACGCGAACGAGCGCATCACCCCGAAGGACCTGGAGCGCGCCGAGCGCGCCCTCGAGGAGCAGGGGATCCGCATCACGCCCGGAGCCACCATCTTCCTGCGCACCGACTGGCCGAAGGGCCACGTCACCACCGACCCGAAGTGGTGGGACGAATCGCCGTGCCTCACCCGGGAATCGGCCGAGTGGCTGGTCGCGAAGCAGCCCAAGGTGCTCGGCTACGACTTCGCGCAGGAGGAGAAGGGCGCGGGCATCGGCTACGAGAAGGCGGGGGAGATCCTCCAGAGCAGCATGCCGGTGCACCGCACGATCCTGCCCAAGATCGTCTACCAGATCGAGAACCTCACGAACCTGGACCAGATCCCCTCCAAGGCGAAGGTGGTGGCCCTGCCCGCGAAGTGGAAGACGGAGTCGGCGCCGGCGCGGGTCATCGCCCTGCTGGACGACTGACGGAGACGCCATGGAGATCCGAGCCGCGGTCTGCCGCGCCACGCACGTGCCGGTGGCCATCGAGTCGATCGACGTCGACCGTCCGCTCGCGCGCGAGGTCCTCGTCCGGACGGTGGCCAGCGGGGTCTGCCACAGCGATCTTCACGTCGTGGATGGGGACGGCCGGTTCCCGCTCGATCGGGGGATCGTGCTCGGCCACGAGGGAGCCGGTATCGTCGAGGCGGTCGGCGACCAGGTGACCACGCTGCGGCCCGGTGACCACGTGGTGGCGTGCCTCTCCGGCTTCTGCGGAAGCTGCGCGCAGTGCCTCAGCGGCCACCCGAACGTCTGCGTCGGCGGCGCGGTGGCTCGGAGCGAGTCGGCGCCTCCGCGCCTGTCGAAGAAGGGGCAGGGCATTCCCTCCTTCGCCGGCATCGGCAGCTACGCGGAGCGCATGCTGCTGCACGAGAACTCGGTGGTGAAGATCGACGACGATTTGCCTCTGGATCGCGCGGCTCTGGTGGGCTGCGGGGTCTTGACCGGAGTCGGCGCGGCGCTGCGCAGCGCGGGGCTGGAGGCCGGGCAGACGGTGGCCGTCTTCGGCTGTGGCGGGGTCGGACTGTCGATCGTGCAGGGCGCCCGGATCGGCGGAGCCCGCAAGATCATCGCGCTCGACCACTTCGGCAGCAAGCTCGAGATGGCCCGACGGGTCGGCGCGACGGATACCGTCGACACCACGAAGGACGACGCGGTCGTGGCGGTGCGCGCGCTCACCGGCGGCGCCGGAGTCGATCATGCATTCGAGGCGGTCGGGAACGCGACGCTCGTGCGCCAGTGCATCGAGAGCCTGGCCGTCCGCGGCACCGCGACCATCGTCGGCGTGCTGCCGCCCGACGCGAAGATCGAATTCCCGTGGATGGCCATCCGTCCGGAGTGCCGCGTGCAGACGTCCCGCATGGGCGGCAACCGCTTTCGCATCGACATCCCACGCTACCTGGACTTCTACCGGCAGGGCCGGCTGCTGCTCGACGAGATGGTCACGCGTCGCGGGCGCCTCGACGATCTGAACGAAGCCTTCCGCGCCATGAAGGCGGGCGAGGTCGCCCGTACCGTCCTCACCTTCGACTGAGTGCGCGGGCGCCCCGAAGCGCGCTAGCGTCCGGCCAGCGCGCGGTTCTCCAGGCGGCTCAGAAGCCGCACCACCGGCCACAGCAGCACGAAGTAGATCAGCGCGGCCACCACGATGGGCGTGGGGCTGTAGGTGATGCTCTGCGCCTGTCGCGCCTGGTAGAGCAATTCCGGCACCGCGACCACGCTGCCGAGCGCGGTCAGCTTTACCACCTCGAGGGTGTTGGAGAGCAGGTCCGGCAGCACGTTTCGCACCGCTTGCGGCAGCACCACGTAGGCCATCGCTTGCAGGCGCGAGAGGCCGGTGGAGCGCGCGGCCTCCAACTGGCCGCCCGGCACCGAATCGATGCCCGCTCGCAGGATCTCGCCGTAATAGGCGCCGGTATTGACGAAGAAGGCGATGGCGACGCAGACGAAGCCGCCCAGCTCGAGCCCGGCGAACGGCAGGCCGGCGAAGAGCAGGATCAGCAGCACCAGCGGCGGGAAGGCGCGGAAGAAATCGACCCACGCCATCAGCGGCCAGCGCACCGCCGGATGCTTCACGCTCGCCAGCAGCGCGAGGATCAGCCCGCCGACCAGACCGAGCGGCACCACCAGCAGTGACAGCAGCACCGTGTTCCGCAGACCGGCCAGGACGATCGGCCAGGACGCCGCGATGATCTGCGGATTCAGGAAGGTCTGGATCAGCGCTTCCATGCGAACCGGGTCTCGACCCAGCGCCCCGCCACCACGACCGGGAAGAACAGCACCACGTAGGCCGCGGCGCCCATCATGAGCGGAGATGGGTTGTAGGAGTTGGACATCGCCGAGCTGGCCTGACCCAGGATCTCGGTCACCGCGACGACGGTGCCGAGCGCGGTGCCTTTGGTGATGGCGATGGTGCGGTTGGTGAGCGGCGGGATGGTCAGCCGCACTGCCTGCGGCAGCACCACGTGTAGGAGGGTCTGGCCGAACGAGAGCCCGGTGGACCGCGCCGCTTCCCACTGGCCCTTCGCCACCGAGGTGATGCCGGCCCAGAAGATCTCCTCGGAGAAGGCCATCAGCACGAGGGCGAGCGACAGCCACGTGGAGACGAAGCCGGACGGCGAGACGTTGACGGCGGGCAGGCCGAAGTAGATCAGCACGATCACGACCAGCGGCGGCAGCGAGCGGAACAGGTCGACGATCCCGATGATCAGCCAGTTGAGCGGCCGGACGCCGAGGCTACGGATCAGGGCCAGGGTCAGGCCGGCCGCGATGCCGGTGACCACGACGAGGGCGGCCAGCTCGATCGTCACCACGACCCCGGACAGGATGTCCGGCAGGTAACGGGCCATGACGCGGACGTTGAAGAACGTGTCGAGAAAGCGATCCCAGCGCGACATGCGGGCTCAGTGCCGCTGGATCTGGCCGATGAAGGCGCGGGTGCGCTCGTGCGCCGGATGCTCGAAGATCGCGGCGGGCGGCCCCGCCTCGACGATGGCGCCCGCGTCCATGAACAGCACGCGATCGGCCGCGTTGCGGGCGAAGCCCATCTCGTGGCTGACCACGATCATGGTCATGCCGCTCTCGCGCAGGGAGCGCATGACTTCCAGCACCGAGCCGACCAGCTCCGGATCGAGCGCGCTGGTGGGCTCGTCGAACAGCATCACCCGCGGCTCGAGCGCGATGGCCCGCGCGATCGCGACGCGCTGCTGCTGGCCGCCCGATAGCTGACCCGGGGTGTGGTTGGCCCGGTCCGCGAGGCCGACCCGCTCCAGCGCGGCCCGGCCGAGGGCCTCGGCGTCGGCTCGGGACTTGCCCGCGACCTTGCGGAGCGCGAGGGTCACGTTGCCGAGCGCGGTCATGTGCGGATAGAGGTTGAACGACTGGAAGACCATGCCGATGCGCTGACGGGCATGGTTGATGTCCGTCCGCGGGTCGAGCATATCGATGCCGTCCACCACCACGCGGCCGGCGGACGGCTCCTCGAGCCGGTTGAGACAGCGCAGCAGCGTGGACTTGCCCGAGCCAGACGGTCCGATCACGAAGACGAGCTCGCGCTCGGCCACCGCGAGGTCGACGCCGCGGAGCACGTGGAGGGCGCCGAAGTGCTTGTGGAGCCCGCGGGCGTCGACGATCGGCCCGTTCATCTCTTTCCGGTCGTCAGTTGCACTTGAGCTCGTGGGGCGTCGGGTCGTAGCCCGGCATGCCCGGCACCCCGTAGCCGGGCGTGATCACCACCTCGAGGCCGTCGGGCGCCGGCTTGCGGCCGAACCACTTCTCGGACATCTTCGCGATGGTGCCGTCCTTCTTCATGCAATCGAGCGCGTCCTGCAGCTCGGCGCGGAGCTTGGGATTGCTCTTGGGCACCGGCGCGGCCCAGTGGGCGCGCGTGTCCTTGAGCTCGAGGTCGGCCACGAACTGGGGGTTCTTCGACGCCGCGTAGACGATGGTGGTATTGCCGCCGAGCGTGGCGTAGGCGCGGCCCGAGAGCACGGCCTGGGTCGCGTCGGGCTGGGTGTCGTAGACCTGGACGGTGAAGCCGATCTCGGCGCCCTTGGCCTTGGACAGCGTCTCGTAGGGTGTGCCCTTGTTCACCGCTACCGACTTGCCCTTGAAGTCCACCCAGTCCTTGATGGGCTCCGATCCCTTCTTGATGCCGAACTGGTAGGCGGTCCAGAGATAACCCGCGGTGAACAGCATGTTCTCGGCCCGCTCCTTCGTCACCGTCGTCGGGGCGGCGATGAAGTCGTAACGGCCCGCCTGCATGCCCGGGATCAGGGTCGAGAAGCTCACCGCATCGATGGTGATCTCCCGCTTCATCCGGCGCGCGACCTCGGTGAAGAGATCGATCTGGAAGCCTTCCACCCCGCCGCCCAGCTTGGGCATGGCGTGGGGGGCGAAAGTGCCGTCGACCCCGGTCCGGAGCGGCGGGAGCTTGTCCTGGGCGAGCGCGGGAGCCGCGCAGAGCAGCAGCGCGGCGGCCGCGATCGCGGCGATGGGGCGTGACGTCATGTCAATCCTCCTGGCGAGCATGCGTTCCTCACGTGGGCGTGGCTGGATCCCGCCGACACAACCGGTGTCGCATGAACGATGTGCGGCCCGTATGGTAGGAAGTGCACGCGACCGCTGTCAACGGCTTCGCTGGCCGGAGCCGGTCACGCCGAGCGCCCGCGCGCGGAGCGGGCCACCAGGAAGACACCCGACGAGGCGATCACGAACCCCACGACGGCCAGCCGCGTCAGGGCCTCGTTCAGGAACGCCCACCCGACGAGTCCGACGGTGACGGGAACCAGGTAGAAATTCGCGGCCACGCGGCCCGCGGTGCCGTGGGTCAGCATGTAGTAGTAGAGGGCCATCGCGCCGATGGAGACGGCGGCCACGTTCCAGAGCACCGCCACCACCGCGGGCGTTGTCCACACCGCGTGTGGCTGCTCGAACGCCAGCATCAGGGCCAGGGTCAGCACCGCGCCGGCCGCGACCTGCACCGCGGTGGCCGGCAACAGCGGCACGTCGGCGCAGAAGCGCCGGAAGTAGATCGTGCCTCCGGCCAGTCCGGCGACCCCGAGGAACCCCAGCGCGATCGCCCGCCATCCGGCCGAGCTTTCCAGAGCGAGGGGCGCCACGACCATGGCCACTCCCACGGTCCCGAGCCCGAGGCCGAGCCACTGACTGGGATGGAGGCGCTCCCCGAGCAGCGCCACTGCGGAGAGCGCGATCAACATCGGGCTGAGTGCCTGGATCAGCGCCATCACCGCGATGTTCTCGGTCACCATCCCCACGTGAAACGCCGAGAGCGTGACGCCATTGACCAGGGCGCCGGCCACCGCGAGGTGACGCCAGTGCCCGCGCAGCGCTTTCCGGGCACGTCCCGACAGCGCGACGGCCAGGCCCAGGAGCGCGCTCGCCGCCACCAGCCGCACCGCGACGAAGAGCAGGGGAGAGACGAAGCGAAGCCCGACGCGCGCGGTGATGAACGACGAGCTCCAGAGCAAGATGAAGACGTAGGGCGCGACGCGCGCAAGCCGGTCACTCGTTGAGCGGACGTTCATCGTGGCCTCCGGGCGAGGGTACCTCAGGGTCGAGAGGCGGGACTCGGGATGCGAGAACGAGCCGGCCTCGACCATCGTCGAGGCCGGCCCAGGGTCCTGCCAGTCAGGAGCGCCCTGGCATCAGCGCGGCGCGGAGATGGTCGCGATTCATGCCTGCGATGACGTCGAGGCCGATGCCGCGCGGGCACACCGATTCGCACTCACCGTGAAGCGAGCACCCGCCGAAGCCCTCGCGGTCGGCGGCGGCCACCATGGCGAGGCCGCGTCTCGTGCGCTCCGGCTGGCCCTGGGGCAAGAGGCCCAGGTGGGTGATCTTGGCCCCCACGAAGAGCGCGGCGGCGCCGTTGGGGCAGGCGGCCACGCAGGCGCCGCAGCCGATGCACTCCGCGGCGTCGAGCGCGCGCTCGGCCACGGCGCGCCCGACGGGCAAGGTGTTCGCCTCCGGGGCGCTGCCGACCCGTACGGAGACGTAGCCGCCAGCCCGCATCACACGGTCGAGTGCGCTCCGGTCCACCACCAGGTCGCGCACGACGGGGAAGGCGCCGGTGCGGAAGGGCTCCAGGGTGACGGTGGCCCCGTCGCGGAAGGTTCGCATGGGGAGCAGACAGGTGGTCGTTCCCGGCCGCGGGCCGTGCGGGCGTCCGTCCACCACCAGGCCGCAGGCCCCGCAGATGCCTTCCCGGCAGTCGCTGTCGAAAGCCACCGGGGGCTCGCCGGTGGCGGCCAGCCGTTCGTTCAGGTGGTCCAGCGCCTCGAGCAGGGTCATTGCGGGATCGACGTCATCGAGCGAGTAGCGCACGAAGTCGCCCGCCTCCCGAGCGTCGCGCTGGCGCCAGATGCGAAGAGTGACGTGCATGGTGTCCTCAGCGATAGGACCGCTCGCGCGGGTCGAGCGAGTCGAACTCGAGCGCCTCCACGAGCCGCGTGGGCGCGTGCCCCGGCGTGGCCGGCGTCCAGGCCGCAACGTGGGAGAACCGGTCGTCGTCGCGCCGAGCCTCGCCGTCGGCGGTCTGGTGCTCCACGCGGAAGTGGCATCCGCACGATTCCTCTCGGGCGAGGGCGTCGCGGCACATCAGCTCGCCGAGCTCCAGGAAGTCGGCCACCCGGCCGGCGCGTTCGAGCTCCTGGTTCAGCTCGCCGGCCTCGCCGGGCACGGCGAGGTCCTGCCAGAACGCCTCGCGCAGGGCCGCCACCTCGTCGATCGCCTTCGTGAGGCCCTCGCGGCTACGCTCGATCCCGCACGCCTCCCACATCACACGACCCAGCGCGCGATGGAAGTCGGTGGCGGTACGCCGGCCGCCGGAGGCGAGGAGGGCCCGCACCCGCGCCCGCACATCGGCCCGGGCGGCGCGGGCCTCCGCACCGTCGTCCGCGACGGGGGCCAGTCGGGCCCCGTCGAGGTAGCCGGCCAGGGTGTGGGGCAGGATGAAGTAGCCGTCGGCCAGGCCCTGCATCAGCCCGCTGGCGCCGAGGCGATTGGCGCCCTGGTCCGAGAAGTTGGCCTCGCCGATGACGAAGAGTCCGGGGACCGTGCTCATCAGGTCGTAGTCGACCCAGAGCCCGCCCATGGAGTAGTGCGCGGCGGGGGCGATGGTCATGGCGCCGCGGAGCGGATCGTCACCGGTGAGGTGCTTGTACATCTCGAAGAGGTTGCCGTAGCGCTCGCGCAGCACGGCGGGACCCAGCCGGTGCGCGGCGTCGGTCAGATCGAGGTAGACCGCCCGGCCGCCGGGACCCACCCCGTGACCGTCGTCGCACATGGCCTTGCACGCGCGGCTGCCGAGATCGCGCGGCACGAGGTTGCCGAAGCGCGGGTAGCGGTGCTCGAGGAAGTAGTCACGCTCCGCCTCCGGGATGGCCTCGGGCCGCCGATCGTCCCCGGCGCGCCGGGGCACCCATAGCCGCCCGTCGTTGCGGAGGGACTCCGACATGAGGGTGAGCTTGGCCCGGTGCTCGCCCGTCGCGGGCAGGCAGGTGGGATGGAACTGCACGAAGCTCGGATTGGCGAAGGCCGCCCCGCGCCGGTTGGCCCGCCAGATCGCGGTGGCGTTGGAGGCCTTCGCGTTCGTGGAACGGAAGTAGACGTTCGCGTACCCGCCGGTGGCCAGGACGACCGCGTCGGCGGTGTGCACCTCCAGGGTGCCGGACACGAGGTCGCGCGCGACCACACCGCGCGCCCGACCATCGACCACGACGAGGTCCAGCATCTCCCGGCGCGCGAGTACCGTCACGCCACCCGCCGCCTCCTCCTTCGCCAGCTCGCCGTAGGCGCCCAGCAGGAGCTGCTGGCCGGTCTGTCCCCGCGCGTAGAACGTGCGCGAGACGAGCGCACCCCCGAAGGAGCGGTTGGCGAGGTGGCCGCCGTATTCCCGGGCGAACGGCACTCCCTGGGCCACCGCGTGATCGATGATGCGGGCCGAGAGCTCCGCCAGCCGGTACACGTTGGCCTCGCGCGCGCGGAAATCGCCGCCCTCCAGGGTGTCGTGGAAAAGCCGCTCCACGCTGTCGCCGTCGTTCTGGTAGTTCTTGGCCGCGTTGATTCCGCCCTGCGCGGCCACGCTATGAGCCCGGCGGGCCGAATCGTGGAAGACAAGGCAGCGGACGCGGTACCCCAGCTCGGAGAGGGTGGCCGCCGCGGCGGCCCCCGCCAGCCCCGTGCCCACCACGAGGACGGAGTGAAGCCGCCGGCGCGCGGGGCCGATCAGGGCGAGCTCGTTTCGGTAGCGCTCCCAGCGTGTGGCCAGAGGGCCGGGCGGCATCCGCGCGGCGAGAACCGTTGTCATCGCAGCCATCCCGCGAGCACCGCGATCGGCACCGACGCGAAGCCGAGCGCCACCGCGGCCGAGACCAGCACGACGGCGGGCCGCCGTCGTCGCGCCGCGCGGTCCGGCCAGACCCCTAGACTCCGCGTGGACGCCCAGAGGCCGTGGAAGAGATGCAGGCCGAGGAGGCCGGCGCCGGCGAGGTAGATCGACGCAACCCACGTCGGCCGCAGGCCCCCCACCACATTGTCGTAGACGTGGCCGGGGTGAAAGCCAGGATGGAAGAAGCCGCCGATCAGATGGAGTAGGTGGTAGACCACGAAGGCAAGCAGGAGCGCGCCGCCCACGCGCATGGTCCGCGCCGCCACGGTGGAGGCGCGCCGGGCCTGCGCCTGATGGCGGGGGCGGGCGGCCCGCGCCGCTCGCGCCAGGGAGACGACCCCGGCCACGTGCAGCACCGCCGCGGCGGCGAGGCCCGCGCGCACCGCCCAGAGGGCGCCCGGGGTCCGGCGCAGCGACGCGGCGTAGCCGTCGGCCGCAGCCGGCCCGGAGAACAGCGTGAGGTTGCCCGCCACGTGCAGGACCACCCAGAGCCAGAGCAGGAGGCCGGAGGCCGCGACCAGCGCCTTCCGGCCCACCGTCGATCGCCACAGGCGGGCGAGCCCGTCCATGCCCGCAGTCTGGCCCTGGGCGATTGATTAGTCACATGCATTCGCCTTTCGAGTCGGATAAGCGTAACTTATTAATCGCGATGCACCTGGAGACACTGAAGACCTTCTGCGACCTGGTGGAGACCGGCAGCCTGTCCCGCGCGGCCCGCCTGAACCTGGTCTCGCAATCCGCGGTGAGCCAGCAGCTCGCCGCCCTGGAGCGGCGCTACGGGCGGCGTCTGATCGAGCGCGCGCCGCGCATCGGCGCGCGACCCACCGATTCGGGACGGCTGCTCTACGACGAGGTGAAGCCGCTGCTCGAGCGGCTGGACGCGCTCGAGCAGCGGCTCCGCGCGCGACCGGACGTCGTGGCGGGAACGGTGCGCGTGGCCACCGTCTACAGCGTGGGGCTCCACACCTTGCCCCCGGCTATCAAGCGCTGCCTGGCCGACCATCCGGCGGTCAACGTCCGGCTCTCGTACCGACGCACCAACGAAGTATACGCGGCCTGTCTGGACGGCGAGGTCGATCTCGGCATCGTGGCGGTGCCGTTGCGGCGACCCGGGCTCCAGGTCGTCTCCCTGGGCCATGACGAGCTGGTCATCGCCGCGCCGCCGACCCATCCCATCGCGCGCCGGCAGCGCTGCCCGCTCGCCGCGCTGGACGGCCAGCCCTTCATTGGATTCGACCGCGACATCCCCACGCGTCGTCTGATCGATGGGCTGCTGCGTCGCTACCGGGTGCGGGTCAGCTACGTGATGGAGTTCGACAACATCGAGACGATCAAGCGGTCGGTGGAGGCGGGCCTCGGCCTCTCGCTGCTGCCCGCCCCTACGCTGGTCGCCGAAGTCCGCGCCCGCACACTGGTCGCGCG
The DNA here is from genome assembly GCA_035259825.1 of Candidatus Methylomirabilota bacterium. Lineage (GTDB taxonomy): Bacteria > Methylomirabilota > Methylomirabilia > Rokubacteriales > CSP1-6 > CAMLFJ01. The sequence continues at coordinate 21,970 of DATFWA010000078.1, forward strand.
GCCACCCACCGGCGGGCCCTTTCACCGGCCCATCGGGGTGATCCACCGGCGCACACGCGAGCTGTCGGCGGC
>DATFWA010000079.1:0-14206 GCA_035259825.1 Candidatus Methylomirabilota bacterium
GCGGGCACGCCGGGCCAGACCATCATCCAGATGAGCACGATCTCGCCCGCCCTCACCGAGCGGCTGGCGCGCGAGTGCGAGGCCCGCGGCCTGGGCTTCCTCGACTGCCCGATCAGCGGCACCAGCGCGGTGGTGGCGCGCGGCGAGGGCATCCTCTTCGTGGGCGGCGCGCGAGACGTCTTCGAGCGATGGCGACCGCTGCTCGAAAGCGTGCTGCCCCGGGCCGTGTACGTGGGAGCGCCGGGGCAGGCGATGGTGCTCAAGCTGGCCGCGAACCTGCTGGTCGCGCTCAACAGCGCGGCCGCCGCCGAGGCCCTCCATCTGGTCCGTCGGGCCGGCCTCGACCCCGCGCTCGCCCTGGAAGCGCTCGCCGCGAGCGCCGGCAACTCGCGCATGCTCGAGGTGCGCGGGCCCCTGATGGTGCGCGGTGAGTATCCGGCGCAGATGAAGCTCGATCTGTTCATGAAGGACCTGCACCTGATCCAGGATGCGGCCACCGGCGCGGGAGCCGCGGTACCGCTCACCGACACCGCGGAGCGGCTCTACGCGGCCGCCACCGAGGCGGGCCACGGCCACGAGGACCTCGCGGTGGTGCTCACCGCGCTGGCCACGCTGAGGCCGCGCCGGCCGGAGCCGTAGCCGGCGGTTTACAATCGCGGCATGGCCGCTGGCCGCAATCCTCAGATAAGGTTCCGGTGGATCAGCCTGGCCGGCAACTTCACCGGGTTCGTCGTCGCCTTCCTCTATTTCCGGGTGATCGACCCCGCGGCCACGACCCTGCCGCCGGTGAGCCCGAGCCACGTCGTCCACTCGCTCATCGTTTTCGCCGCGCTGGTCGGCCTCGGCAACGTGCTCAGCCGGCCCTGGACGCGCCCGCTCGACCGCGTCGCCGATCTGCCGACGCTACCGCCCGCGGAGGCCGCGCTCGTTCGCCGACGGGCGTTGCTGCTGCCGTACTTCCTGGCCGGCCTCAACTTCACCGGTTGGGTCCTGGCCGGCCTGGTCTGGGGGCTCGTCTTCCCGCTGATGGCGGGCACCTTCGAGCCCTCCAGCTCCCTCCGGCTGATCTTCGGCACCACCGTCATCGCGGGCGGCGTGACCGTCGCCTTCATCTTCTTCGCCAGCGAGCATCACTGGCGGCGTCGGTTGCCCGAGTTCTTTCCCGAGGGCAACCTGAGCGCCGTGCCCGGCGTCCCTCGGCTGGCGGTGCGGGTCCGGCTGCTGGCCATCTTCCTGCTCACCGGCGTCGTGCCTCTCGCGGTGCTGGGCGTGCTGGCCTACACGCAGGCCCTCGAGCTGCGCGGCGCCGACGCGGCCGCGGCGGCCGAGATCGTCAACGGCCTGCGGCTCTCCATCGTCTTCCTCCTCGCGGTCGGCGTGGCGGCTGCGATCGGCCTCTCCCTCTTCGCAGCCAATAGCGTGGCCGCGCCGCTGAAGGACGTGGAGGCCGCCATGGCTCGGGTGGCGCGCGGCCACCTCGACGACCACGCGCCGGTGGTGACCACCGACGAGATCGGCGCGGTCGCCGAAGGCTTCAACCGGATGCTGCAGGGGCTGCGCGAGCGCGAGATGGTCAAGGAGACCTTCGGCAAGTACGTCACCCCCGAGATCCGCGACGAGATCCTGGCCGGGCGCATCCGCGGCGAAGGCGAGCTGACCGAGGCGACCATCCTGTTCGCGGACCTGCGCGACTTCACCCCGTGGGTCGAGGCCACCGCTCCGCGGCAGGTCGTGCGGGACCTCAACGAGTACTTCACCGAGATGGACGAGGCCATCCGCGCCCACGGTGGTCTCGTGCTCCAGTTCATCGGCGACGAGATCGAAGCGGTGTTCGGGGCGCCCCTCGCCGCCCCCGACCACGCGGCGCGGGCCGTGAAGGCGGCGATCGAGATGCGCCAGCGCCTGCGCGCGTGGAACGCGGCGCGCGAGACCGCCGGCAAGACGCCTCTCCGCCACGGCATCGGCATCCACACCGGCACCGTCCTCGCCGGCAACATCGGCGGTGCCGAGCGGCTCTCCTACGCGCTGGTGGGCGACCCGGTCAACCTCGCGTCGCGCATACAGGGCCTCACCAAGGACTTCAAGGTGGACATTTTGATCAGCGAGGCAACTCGCTCGCATCTCGACGGGAGCGTCACGGTCGAGGAACTGCCCACCGTGCGAGTGAAGGGCCGCGCCGAGGACGTCAACGTCTACAAGGTCGTCTAGGCGGATGGCGTTCCGCCCCTTCCGCTTTGGCTACGTGGCCCGCACCGTCACACCCGGCGAGTCCTGGGCGGAGAAGGCCCGCCGCGTCGAAGCCCTCGGCTACTCGATCCTCGTGATGCCGGACCACTTCCGGAACCAGCTCGCGCCGGTGCCCGCGCTCACCGCCGCGGCGGTGGCCACGACTCGGCTTCGCGTCGGGTCGCTCGTCTTTGCGAACGACTTCCGCCATCCCGCCGTCCTCGCGAAGGAAGCCGCCACGATCGACCTGCTGTCGAGCGGGCGCTTCGAGCTCGGTCTCGGAGCCGGCTGGATGCGATCGGAGTACGAGGAGGCCGGGATCCCGTTCGACCCACCCGGAACGCGGCTTGGCCGGCTGACCGAGGCCGTCTCCATCATCAAGCGGCTCCTCGCGGGGGAGCGCGTGACATACGCCGGCCAGTACTATGCGCTCGCCGACCTGGAAGGCCGGCCGGGCCCGACCCAACGGCCGCACCCGCCGATCCTGATCGGCGGAGGTGGGCGGCGCACGCTCACCCTCGCCGCCCGCGAGGCCTCGATCGTCGGATTCGTCCCGCGCGCGCGGCGCGACGGCGCCGGGCTCGAGCAGGGCGACCTGGCCGCCGCCTCCCTCATCGAAAAGCTCGGATGGGTGCGGGAGGCGGCCGGGGATGGCTTCGGCTCGCTCGAGCTCAACGCCCTGATCCAGGTCGCTCGGGTCACGGACGATGCGGCGGCCGCGGCAGACGGGCTCACCACCCGCTTCCGCGCCACGCGCGAGACGGTGCTCGCATCGCCGTACGTGCTCCTCGGATCGATTGGCGAGATCTGCGAGACGCTCCAGGAGCGACGCGAGCGCCACGGCATCTCCTACCTGTCGATCCTCGAGGACGACGCCGACGCGCTCGCCCCGGTGGTGGCCAGACTCGTGGGGAAGTGACGGGCGGCGCGGACCTCGGTCGGCGCCGGGATGGTCAGCGGAAGCGGGGCATGACCTCGCGGGCGAAGAGCTCCATGGACCGGCGCACCCGGTCCTCGGGCAGCCCGCCGAAGTTCATCCAGCACATGAGCTGCCCGACGCCGATGTCGCGCATCTGCTCGACGTGACGGGCCACCGTCTCCGGCGAGCCGAAGGCCAGGGTCTCGCTCACCAACGACTCCCACGTGATCTTCGACAGCCGCTCCGCCATCGCGCGGAAGCCGGGCTGCAGCGTGGGGTGGCTCTCCTCGATCCGCTCCGGGATGAGGAACTTGCAGAATGCCTCCTGGTACCACATCTCGGCGTCGTGCGCCTCGGCGAGGGCCTGCGCGTCGGTGGGCGCGACATAGATCTGCCGCGACACGCCCCACTGGCTCATCAGGGCCGCGATCTCCGCGGCGCTGCGGCCGGCCTTCTGCAGCGTGGTCGCGTAGCGGTCGCGGCTCGCGGTGAGCTGGTCCACCGAGCCGAACAGCAGCGAGTTCAACATGGGCCAGCCCCGCAGCGCAGTGCTCTCGATGGAGTCGGGCGACACGCACACCTGGTAGAGAGGCGGGTGCGGCTGCTGCAGCGGCTTCGGGATCACCCGCACCTCCGGGATCTGGAAGAACCGGCCGTCGTAGGCGAAGCGCTCCTCGGTCCACGCCCGCTGGATGATCTGCACCGCCTCGTCGAAACGCTCGCGGCTCTCCACCTGCGGGATCCGGTAGCCCGTGAACTCGGACGGCCGGTTGCCGCGCCCCACTCCCACGTCGAGTCGTCCGCCCGAGATGATGTCGACCAGGGCCAGCTGCTCGGCGAGCCGGATCGGATCGTGGAAGGGCAGGATGGCGGCGGCCAGCCCGATCCGCACCCGCGACGTGCGCGAGGCGATCGCGGAGGCCAGCGTGGCCGGGTCCACCGAGAGGCCGTAGTCGATGAAGTGGTGCTCGGTGAGCCACACCTCGTCGAAGCCGAGCTGCTCCGACCACACCATCTGCTCCAGCTCGCGCTGGATGATGTCGGCGTGGCGGTGGCCGGGTGGGGCCTGCAGGAAGAAGTAGGTGCCGAAGCGCATCACGTGACTCCCAGGTAGCGGTGCTTCACCTCGTCATTGCGCATGAGCTCGCCGGGCGTCCCGGTGTGCACGATCTGTCCGCGGCTCAGCACGTGGATCCGGTCGGCCACCGACAGGGCCAGGCCGAGATTCTGCTCCACCAGCAGGATCGAGAGCCCGCCGCGCTTGAGCTCCGCGAGCACCCGGCCGACCTCGCGCACCAGCAAGGGCGCCAGGCCCTCGGTGGGCTCGTCCAAGAGCAGCAGGTCGGGATTCGACATCAGCGCCCGGCCGATCGCGAGCATCTGCTGCTCGCCGCCGGAGAGCTTGTTCGCCCGGTTGTCCGCGCGCTCGCGCAGGCGCGGAAACAGAGCATACACCTGCTCGAGGCTCCACTGGCCGGTCCCGTGGCGGGCCACGTCGAGGTTCTCCCGCACGCTCAGCGAGGGGAAGACCCGGCGGCCCTGGGGCACCAGCGCCATGCCGAGGTCCACCATGCGGTAGGGCGGCAGCGTGGTCAGCTCGGTCTCCTTGTAGCGCACCCGGCCCTCGCGCGGCGGGGTGAAGCCCACGATCGAGCGGATCAGCGTGGTCTTGCCCATGCCGTTGCGGCCCAGGATCGCCAGCACCTCGCCGGGGTCGACCCGGAGCGACACGCCGTGGAGCACGTGGCTCTCGCCGTAGTAGGTGTGGAGGCCTTCCACCTCAAGCGCCAAGGTAGATCTCCTTGACCTGCGGATCGGCCTTGACCTGCTCGCGCGGACCGTCGGCGATGACGCGCCCGTAGTGCAGCACCGTCACCATTTCAGAAAGCTCCAGCGCGATATCCATGTCGTGCTCGATCATCAGCACCGTGATCGCCGGATCGAGGCCGCGCAGGAGCCCGGCCATCAGACGCGACTCCGCGGGGGAGAGCCCCGCGGTGGGCTCGTCGAGCAGCAGGACGCGCGGCCGGCCGGCCAGGGCCAGCGCGATCTCGAGCTGCCGCTGCTCGCCGTGGGACAGGTTGCGCACCACCGCGTCGCCCAGGTTCTCGAGCGCGAGCGAGGCCAGCGTGACCCGGGCGCGATCCAGCAGCGTCGCGTAGTGGGACACCGGGCGCAGCATCGCGAACCGCGCGCGGGTGTGGGCCTGGACCGCCAGCAGGCAGTTCTCCAGCACGGTGAGGTCGGGGAACAGGTTGGTGATCTGGAAGGTGCGGGAGAGGCCGAGGGCGGCACGGCGATGCGCGGGGGCGGAGGTCACGTCGTGACCGAACAGCGAGATGCGGCCGGTGGTGAGCGGCAGGGCCCCGGAGATCAGGTTGAAAAGCGTGGTCTTCCCCGCTCCGTTGGGCCCGATGAGCGCGCGCCGCTCGCCCGGCCGCACCGCCAGCGTCACCGCGTCCACCGCCTGCAGTCCGCCGAACGAGCGGCAGACCGCTTCGAGACGGAGCGCCGCGTGGGCCGTCTCGACGGGAGCGCGCATCAGCGCCGACGGCCTCGCAGCGCGCCGACGATCCCGCTCGGGGCGTAGAGGATCACGCCGATGTACACCGCGCCAAGGATCAGCAGCCATCTCTTGGTGTACACGCTCGCGAAGTTCTTCAGGAACACGATCAGCCCCGCGCCGATGGCCGGGCCGATGAGGGTGCCGGAGCCGCCGAGGGCGACCATCAGCAGGGTCTCGACCGAGGTGACGAGCTGCACGTCGTTCGGGCTGACGAAGCCGTTGTAGTACGCCCACAGCGTGCCGCCGAAGCCCGCGAAGACGCCCGAGATCACGAAGGCCGCGTACTTGTGCAGCCACACGTTGTAGCCCAGCGCGAGCATGCGGCTCTCGCTGCCCCGGATGCCGCGCAGGCCGAGACCGAACGGCGACATCACCAGGAGTCCCATCAGCGCCCACGCTACCGCCGCCGCGACCAGGCAGAAATAGAAGAACGGCAGCGGCCCGCTCAGCTCGAGCGGCCCCAGCGAGGGCCGCGGCACGCCCGCGATGCCGTTGTCGCCCTTGGTAAGCGAGACCCAGCGGAACGCGAGGCCCCAGATCACCATCCCGAGCGCCAGCGTGATCATCAGGAAGTAGGTGCCGGTGGCGCGGATGGCGAGCAGACCGAAGACGGCCGCCGTGGCCGCGGCGAGCAGCACACCGATCACTAGGCAGGGGATGAGCCCGGCCTGCTTCTCGGTCGTCATGATCGCCACCGCGTAGGCGCCGACCCCGAAGTACGCGGCGTGCCCCAGCGAGGTGAGGCCGGTGTAGCCCAGGAGCACGTCGAGGCTCATGGCCAGGATGCCCACGATGAGGGCCTGGGTGAGCAGGGTGAGCGGATACGCGGGCAGGAGCGGCGCGATGACGGCCAGGACCACGATCGCGGCGACGGCCAGCAGCGCGCGGCGGACGATCATGAGCGGCCGAAGAGGCCGGTGGGCCGCAGCGCCAGGATCACCGCCATCGGTGCGAAGAGGGTGAAGTACGACAGCTCGGGGAAGAGCGCCTTGCCGAAGTTGTCGAGCAGGCCGACGAGCAGGCTGCCCGCGACCGCGCCGGGCAGGCTACCGAGGCCGCCTACGATGACCACCACGAACGCGTACGGCAGCACCTCGAAGTCCGCGCCCGGGTAGACCCCGAGGAAGCCGCCGCCGATCACCCCGCCCAGCGCGGCCAGCGCGGCGCCGAGCGCGAAGACGATCAGCGACACCCGCGGCACGTTGATGCCCACGCCCTGCGCCATCTCCGCGTCGTCCACCGCGGCGCGGATCATCGCGCCGGCGCGCGTGCGGTCCAGCGCCAGCCACATCCCGAGACCGACCACGATGGCCACCACCACGATGAAGATGCGGTAGATCGGAAAGACCGCGCCGCCCAGACGCACGGTGCCGGTCAGCACCGCGGGGATCGGCACCGTGTAGGGATCGCCCCCCCAGATGAGCAGCGCCAGGTCCTGGAAGATCAGCGCGAAGCCGATGGTGAGCAACACCTGGCCGAGCACCTCGCTGCGCAGCCGGCGCAGGAACAGTCGCTCCATGCCGATGCCGACCAGCCCGATGGCGACCGCGCCGGCCAGGCACGCCAGCGTGAACGAATGCGTGCGCAGCGCCACCGTGAGGCCCACGTAGCCGCCCAGCATGAAGTAGGAGCCGTGGGCCAGGTTGACTATTCTCATGACGCCAAATATCAAAGACAGGCCGCTCGCGAGCAGGAAGAGCAGCGCGCCATAGGAGATGCCGTTGAAGGACTGCGCGATCCAGAACTCGGTGCTCACGCGCCGAGCTCGGCTCTCAGCGGAGGCGTAGCAGCCGCGCGGCGTTGTCGCGGATGACCCTGGCCTGATCGGCCCGCGACAGCTTGACGGTCCGGTCGCGGATGATGTCGAGCGGCTTCTCGTAGCCCATGTCGAAGCAGAAGTCGGTGCCGAGCATCACCCGATCCGCGCCGACCGTGTCGATCAGGTAGCGCAGGGCGCCGGGATCGTGGCTGATCGTGTCGTAGGTGAAGCGACGCAGATAGGCCTTCACGGGCTTCCTCGCTGCCTTGTTCGCCTCCGGCCGCACCTTCTGCCCGCGCTGCAGCCGGCCCCACACCAGCGGGACGGTGCCGCCGGCGTGCGGCAGGATCACCTGGAGCTTCGGCAGCCGGTCCAGCACGCCTCCGAAGACGAGGTGCGCCGCCGCGATGCCGGTATCGTACGGGTTGCCCAGCAGGTTGGTGAGGTAGTACGCCTTGAGCCGCTCCGCGCCGTTGACGTTGAACGGGTGTAGCCCGATCGGCAGCCCGAGCGCCTGGCAGCGCTCGAACACCGGGAAGAACGCGGGATCGGAGAGGTTGCGGCCGTTGACATTGGTGCCCATATAGACCGCGCGCACGCCGGGCAGCTTCGCGGCCCGATCCAGCTCGGCCAGCGCCTGCCCGGTGTCCTGCATCGGCAGCGTGGCGCAGACCACGAAGCGATCGGGATAGGCCACGTGCGCGGCGCTGGCCCCGTCGTTCCACTCGCGGGCGAGCCGGGCGCCGAAGTCGCCCTGGGCCCAGTACACCATCGGGGCGGTGAGCGACAGCGCCTGGACGGCCACGCCCTGCTTGTTCATCGAGGCCACGCGCTTGCCCAGGTCGTAGTAGCGCGCCTCGAGCGGCGCGGTGCTGGTCCCCTTCACCACGATCGCGGGGCCGCGCGAATTCGACCGGTCGATCTGGCCGCCGGAGGGCGCGCCGCCCTCCTCGATCGCGCGGAAGAAGCGCTCGGGGAAGAAGTGCGCGTGGACGTCGATGCCCTGGGGTGCCGGCACGGCGGCGATTCTACTACGGCTAGTCGCCGGTCCGGTACTGGCTCGGCGGGACCAGGCGGTACTTGGTTGGATCGGCGCGGACCACCGCGTCAGCGTAGTCGCGGTCGAAGCTGCCGCGGGCGCCGGACGGGGTGTGCTCGAGCACCTCGACACCGCGGAGATAGTAGCTGAAGCCCTTGCTGGCCCGATCGAACGCCTCGCTCTGTCCCTGCGCGGCGCTCCTCAGGATCTCGCCGGTCTGGCGCATCTTGGTCGCCGCGTCCTGCATCCGGTCGCGCAGCATCTGCTGGTTGAGCGACCACGAGCGCCACACGTCGAGCATCAGGGCGAAGTCGCGCTGGAAGACGCCGTCCGGTGCGCCCACCGTGGAGTAGTAGTAGGTCCACGAACCGGCGTCGATCGGCGCGGTGTTGACCAGGGCGAAGTGGTAGTGCGGCCGCCCGCCGGTGCGCCGCGCGCCGCGGCCTGGCGCGACTGCGCCTCGCTCACCGCGCGCGCACCGCGATGGCCGGATCGCCGATGAAGGGCAGGTAGATGGCCTCCGCGACCGGGCCCACGAAGGTGGGCTGCACCATGATCGGCAGGAAGATGCCCACGTCCACCAGCTGCCCCTGCGGGCCAGCGACGTCTACCGCGCCGTTGCCCCAGCCGATGATGCGCCAGCCGGGCGGCACGCCGATCGTGGCCTTGCCGTCGGGCGTGGTCTGCTGCTGCAGCGTCACCGGCCGCGACGCCTCGCCGCCGGGCACGCGCACGCTGCCGAGCTGCCTGGCCATCGGGCCGAACGACCGGCCGATGTCGCCGGGCCGGTCGAACATGACCGCGACGCCGCCGCCCCCGCCGTCGTTCAGCTGCACCAGCGCGGCGCCGCGGAACCGGCGTGCTCTGTAGGCGCGCGTCGAAGAACGCCATGATGCCGCGATCGGCCGGATCGCCCACCGCGCCCGAGACGGCCGGCGCTGAGTCGAAGTAGCCACGCAGGATGCGGAGCATGCCGGCCAGCACCGCGGCGGCCGATCGGGCGTTGCCGCTGAAGGTGCCGGCGAGCGTGCGGCCGCCCGCGGCCCCGTTGACCGAGCTGAAGCCGGTCGGCGGCGCCCGATCCGGAAGGGGCGCCGCGGTGGCGACGAGAGACGGCCAGCCGAATCCGGCGGCGAGCAAGCAGAGAACGAGACGGCGCCGCAGGGCGGTCACGGGCGGGCGCCTTCCTTGGTTGGGCATCCGATCGAGTCAATCGCCCTCGTCTCCGGGGTGGCGGTAGGGCGCGGGCTTCGTGCCCGCCGGGCGTGGCGCCATCGGGCGTCCTGCCCGGTCACGCGCCGCCCGGATTCGGGCCGACCGCAAGTTACGCGGCGGCCTCCCCTGGCGTGCCCCTTGCTCCTTGTCCGCCGGCTGGCCGGGTGGCCGGTCGATCGTGAACGTCGGGACACGGCAGGAGGCCGTCATGGTGTGGCGTAGAAGGCTCACGGTGGTGCTGATGACGCTGGTCGCGATTGTGGCGCCGATGTCGGCGACTGCGCAGAGCGAGGTGACGGCGACGCTCAGCGTGCTGTCGGAGCCGGTGGATCGAATCGCGGTGAGCACCGGCGTCGCCGAGCCCGGCTTCAATGGCATGAACCTCGCCGAGGGTGACCGCATCCGCGCCGGCGCGGGCGGCATCGCGCTCATCACGTTCCTCGACGGCTCCACCGTCACCGTGCTCTCCAGCACCGATATCACCGTGAAGCAGATCGGAGCGCCGGCCCGGAAGGGCATCCGCATCCTCATCCACGCCGGCCGCGTGTGGGCCCGCGTGGTGCAGGTGGCGGGCAGCCGCTCGAGCCTCACGCTCGAGTCCAACGAATACGCGGCCACCGCGCACGACGGCCTGATCGGTGCGGCGAAGAGCGCCGACGGCTTCGTGTGCTGGACGCGGCGAGGCGGGCTCGCGATGGAGAACCGCGCCGGCCACGCCGAGGCCAGCCTGGTCGCCGGGCAGTGGGGCTGGGCTCGCATGGGGCTGCCCGTCAAGCCGGAGCCGTTCGTCTCGAGCGCGAGCCTGCTCGAGATTCGCGCCACGGGTCCCGTCGCGCCGCTCGTCCTGATGCCCGGTGGTCGCGTGGCCGCGGGATTCCTCGACGACGCCGTCGAGGTGAACCAGGTCTTCGGCTCGCTGACCGAGACCGCCCCGGGGCAGCGCTGGTTGGTGGAAGTGCCGGCCGGCGCGGCGGGCGACTACACGCTCGTGCTCACCGGGGTGGGCGAGGGGCGCTTCACCGTCGACGTCACCGGCCGCTACCTCGGATTCCGCACCGCGCGCCAGGCGCTCGCCGGCCACACGCGCGCCGGCGAGCGAGTGTTCACGCGGATCAGCCAGCGCGTGAAGGGCGACGATCCCGGCACCGCACGGGCGACCGGGACGCGCGTCGAGGCCCTGCAGGCCTGGCAGGGCGACGAGCCGGCGACCGTGGTGGCATTGCGGTCCGGTTCGCGGCGCCCTCAGCCGAACTAGGCCGGGCGGGTCTCCTCCTCGATCGAGTCGACGCGGTCGCCGTAGAAGGCCAGATGCCCCTTGATGGGGGCCATCGCCTCGAACGGCGACTCGTAGCTCCACACCGCGTTGTCCACGGTGCGCGACCCGCTGCGGATGCTCCAGTACGAGGCGTCTCCCTTGTAGGGGCAGTGCGTGGCGTGCGCCGTGCGGACCAGGCTCGCCATGTCGACGTCCTCCCGCGGGATGTACTGGACGTCCGGAGTTCCCGGCGCGCGCATGACCAGCGCGCGGGTGGTGTCGGCGATGACCGCGCCGCCGAAGCGGACGATCACCCGGTTCGGATTGGGCTCGATCGTGATGTGGGGAGCCGGTTTCGGCATGGGGTGTCCTTTCCGCTCCCCATCGTGCGCTCGCGTTCCGGGGCCGTCAAGGCGAGGGGGCGCGATCCGGCTGTGCTAGCGTAGCGGCGATGCCGGCCGATCTCCCCTCGGTCCGATCGCTCCGGATCCGGCTGGTCGTCCCGCTGACGCTGGTGCTCACCGTGGTCGTCATCGGGACGGTCGGCTACCACTGGCTGTGGCGTCACGTCGGTGGCACGTGGATGGACGCCCTGTTCATGACCGTCACCACCATCACCACCATCGGCTACGGGGAGATCAAGCCGCTCGACACCGCGGGCCGGCTCTTCACCATCTTCCTGGCCTTCACCGGCATCGGCAGCCTCTTCTACACGCTGGGCGTGATCATGGAGTACCTGGTCGGAGTTCGCCTGGCCGATCCCCTCGGGAGGAGAAAGATGCAGCGCCGCATCGACGAGCTCACCTCACACGTCATCGTGGCGGGCATGGGCCGGGTGGGCCGCCAGGCCGCGATCGAGCTGCACGGAGCGGAGACGCCGTTCGTGGTCGTGGACCCGAGCGAGCAGGCGCTGCAGTACGCGGCCGAGCGCGGCTACCTGGCCCTGCTCGGCGACGCGACCGGCGACGAGGTGCTGCAGCGCGCCGGCATCGCCCGCGCGCGCGGCCTCATCGTCACGACCGGCAACGACGCCACCAACGTCTACGTGGTCCTCTCCGCGCGCGTGCTCAACCCGGGCCTGCACATCGTCGCCCGTGCCGCCGACGAAGCGGGCGTCACCAAGCTCGTGCGTGCCGGGGCCAATCGCGCGGTGAGTCCGTACGCGATCGGCGGGCATCGGCTGGCGCATCTCATGCTGAGCCCGGTCGTGGTGGACTTCTTCGAGACCGCGCTCCGGCGGGGCAAGGACGCGCTCAACATCGAGGACCTCGCGATGGGTCAGGACAGCCCGAGCCTGGGGCAGACCCTCGACAAGCTCAACATCCGCCGCACCACCGGGGCGACGGTGCTCGTCGTCATCCGCGACGGCAACCCCGTGGTGAGCCCGCCGGGCGACCTGGCGCTCGCGGCGGGGGACCGCCTGCTCGCGCTCGGGACCGGCGATCAGCTGCGACGGCTGGAGAAGCTCATCGCCTCCGGTGCGCCCGCCCGATAGCTCACCCCTGCATGAACGCGGCGAGGTCGGGCGTGGACACGCCACGCTCGACGTAGCCGAAGGTGCCCTTCTCCTTGACCTCCCTAGCGGCATCGATCAGGCCGCTCATCGCGCTGCGATAGAGCGACGTCGCCAGGCTGATCCGCTTCACGCCGGCCGTGGTCAGCTCGGCCACCGTGAACGACTTCCGCGGGATGCCCACCATGAAGTTCACCGGCTTCGAGACCGCCGCGCAGACCGCACGGACCGCCGCGAGGTCGGGCAGGCCGGGCGCCATCAGGACGTCGGCACCCGCCTTCTCGAAGGCCTGCAGCCGCTTGATCGTGTCGTCCAGGTTCGGGTTGCCGCGGAGGAAGCTCTCGGTGCGCGCGGTCAGCGTGAAGGGAAACGGCAGCGCGCGGGCCACCGCTACCGCCGCGGCCACCCGCTCGGTGGCCAGCCCGATGTCGAAGAGCGGCTTGTCCTTGTTGCCCGTCGCGTCCTCGATCGAGCCACCGACCAGGCCCACTGAGGCGGCGAGCCGGATCGTCTGCGCCGCATCGGCAGGCGCGTCGGCGAAGCACTTCTCGAGATCGGCCGACACGGGCAGGTCGGTCGCCTCCACGATCCCGCGGCAGTGCGCGAGCGCTTCCTCGCGCGTGACCCTGCCGTCGCGGCGCCCGAGGATCCCGGCCTGAGCGCCGCTCGAGGTCGCGAGGGCCTGGAAGCCCAGCGCGGCCAGCACGCGGGCCGAGCCAGCGTCCCACGGGTTGGGGATGACGAAGGCGCCCGGCGCCTCGTGCAGGGCGCGGAAGCGCGCAGCCTTCTCGTTCTGGCTGATGGGCATGGCTGATCTCCTTGTGACTACGGACGGCGGTCCGCCCACGGCTGCGCCGTCTCGAGCTGAGCGGCGAGCCGGAGCAGCGTGGCCTCGTCGCCGAAGCGGCCGACGAACTGCACGCCCAGGGGCAGGCCCGCGCGCGACCAGGCGAGCGGAACGGACATGGCGGGATTGCCGCAGGCGTTCCACAGCGACGTGAACGCGATGGTGCCGAGCACGGCCTGGGTGTAGGCCGCCTCGTCGGTGGTCATCATGTCGATCACCCCGAGCGGATGCGGAGGACGGCACATCGTCGGGGTCAGCAACACGTCGAAGCGCTGGAAGAACGGCGCGACCTGCCGGCCGGTGCGATGCATGACGCCGATCGCCCGGGCGTAGTCGGCCGCCCGCGCGGTGTGGCCGTGCATGGCGCGGGTCCAGGTGACGCGCTCGACGTCCGACTCGCTCAGCTCGCGGCCCAGCGCGGTCGCGCGGGCTTCGAGCGCGACCCGCAGATTCGCTCCGACGATGACGAGATTGGCCGCCCCGAGCGCGCCCGCGTCCACCACCGGGCTCGCCTCCTCGACGTGGTGGCCGAGGCCCGCGCACAGCCGCGCGGACGCGCGGGCCGCCTCCGCGCACTCCGGATCCACCGCCTGGCCGTTCCACGGCGTGGTGGTCAGCGCGATCCGCAGCCGGCCCGGATCGCGGCCGACCTCCTCGAGGAATGGCCGCGCGGGCGGCGGCGCCCAGTACGGGTCGCCCAGATCGGGCCCGGAGGTGGCGTCGAGGAGCGCGGCGCTGTCGCGCACGGTGCGGGTCACCGCGTGACCGACCGAGGCGCCGCCCCAGCCCTCGCCCTGGTCCGGACCCATCGGATTGCGCGCGCGCGTGGGCTTCAACCCGAAGAGCCCGCACGCCGAGGCCGGGATG
>DATFWA010000080.1:0-9118 GCA_035259825.1 Candidatus Methylomirabilota bacterium
TTGGCCTCGCGCAGCTGGGCGATCATCCGCTCCCGGTACGTGTTGAGCACCGCGAGCGGCGCGTTCACCTGGCGAACTCCGCGCTCCTGCCAGCCGAGCAGCACCCGCAGCGCCTCCATCCGCTCGCACATCAGGAATACCCCGTCGGGCGGCGTGTCGCCGGCCCCGAGCTCCTCGGGGGCCTTCAGCTCCACCTGCGCGCCGCGGCTCTCCAGATGCTTGGCGGTCAGGCGGAGGATCTCGGCGTCGTCGCCCTCGCGTCCCGGCGAGTGCTCGCGCTCGCGGAAGAGGCCCCAGTATCTCGGCTCGCTCACCTCACGTCCTCCCCGGATCATGCGCGGCCCGCTCGCCGGCCCGCGAGCGCCTCCGCGCTGGCCACGTCTTCTCTCCGATCCACGTCCACCACCGTCTCGATGATCTCCCCGTACATCGGCTCGTCGCTCGCGAGCAGCCACCCGAGGTGGTCGCGCAGACGCCCGAGCGGGAGCGCCGACTCGATCCGACGCGCGCGGTCGGAGACGCGGTAGACCCCGGCGGTGACGAATCCGCCACGCGAGTCGCCGATGGCCTGCACGCGCCCTTCCGGTCCGAGGGTCACCCACAGCGGCTTCTCGTCCGCGACCAGCGGAGTGACCGCGAGCACCGTCGCGTCGTCCGGCCGGCGCGCCGCCTCCGCGGCGAAGCGCGCGAAGTCCTCCGGCGCGCACCACGCGTCCACCGTGGAGACCAGCATCGGGCCGGCCGGCCCGCGTCCGGTCACCTCGCGAAAGCTCTCCAGGGAGGAGGCGGTGGTCTTCACGATGAACTCGACATCGAGCGTGGCGCGGTTGGCACGCACCCACTCGACGCACGCACGCTCCTCCTCGTTCACGATGATGGTGATCGAGGTGACGCCCGCCGCCTCGAAGTTGCGCAGGACCGCGCCGATCAGGGGCACGCCGGCCACTTCCACCAGCGGCTTGGGAGCGGTGAACCCGTCTCGCCGCAGGCGGCTGCCCTCGCCCGCCGCGATGATCCCCCCTCGCACCGCCCCCGCCATCAGAGAAGCAACGCCTCCACGTCCTGCAGCGTCTGGATGATCGCATCGCCCGGGCAGCACGGCCCGCCGGGCGGCGCCGGCTCTCCGGTCAGCCAGATGTGTCGCATGCCGAGCGCCCGTGCACCCGCCATGTCCCGCGCCGCCGAATCGCCCACGAACACCGCGTCGGCCGGCTTCACGCCCAGCCCGTCCAGCGCCATCATGAAGATGCGCGGATCGGGCTTCAGGATCCCCACTCGCTCGGAATCCACGATGGCGCCGAGCAAGGGCCGAACCGACACATTATGGCACACCGTTTCGAGGTTGCCATAGAAGTTGGACACGATGCCGAGGTGATAGCGCGGCCGCAGCCGCGCCAGCAGCGGACGATTGCGCTGCAGGTGCCGATGCGCGTCGGCGAGAAAGCGGTCGGCCACCCGCGCGATCACGCGCTCGTCGCGCACCGCGAGCGCCGTCGCGATGCCGCGCGCGAGACGATGCACCGTCTCGTCGAAGGAGAGGGTGATCGGGATCGCGCCCACCAGCGCGTCGTCGGCCGCGTAGAAGACGGGATCGAAGGCCTCGCGGCTCTCCGTCACCGCTTCGTCCCGCCAGAGACGGTAGAACCGCTCCTTCCACGTCAGCCCGTCGGCGTCGAGGGTTCCTCCGAAGTCCAGCAGCACCGCGCGTGGCCGCTCAGGCAGGCGCGACCTCCACCGCCGCATCGAACGCGGCTTGCCCGGCCGAGAACCCGAACACGTCCACCGCCGCGTCGGGGATGCACGACTCGCCAGCGGTCAGCCGGTTGAGGCCGTCCCAGCCGTCGTGCATCCAGACGGTGTGCGCGGGCACCCGATCCGTCACGAGGGCGCGGCAGCGCATCTCGCCGCGCTCGTTGAACACGCGGATGTCGGCGCCATCGGCGACCCCGCGCGCGGCGGCGTCGGCGGGCGAGATCCACAGGGCGGGGCCGGGCTCGAGCGCGGCGAGCGACGGCAGCGCGCGCCCGTGGTCGTAGAAGCCGTGGAAGTGGCCGAGGGTGCGCCCCTGGCGCAGCGACAGCGGGAAGCGGGAGGCGGCCGGCGTCTCGGGCACCGGCAGCGGCGGCAGCCCCAGGCTCTCCGCACGCGCCGAGTAGAACTCCACCTTCCCGGACGGCGTCGGGAACACCCGCGTCGGATGTCCCACGTGCGAGACGCGCAGGGCGCGCCGGCCGCTCTCGGCGCGCAGCGCGGCCACCGTGGCGTAGCCGGTGGCGGGATGGTCCAGGATCGCGTCCAGTGGCCCCTCGTCGCTCGTCCAGGGATAGAAGTCCCCCACGCCGAGCCGCTCGGCGAGCTCCCGCAAGACCCAGGCCCCGGTGCGCGCCTGCCCGGCGGGCGGCAGCGCGGGCTCCATCAGGTAGAGATGGGTGTTGGTCGCCTTGCAGCCCACCTCCTCGACCCACGCGGTGCCCGGCAGCACGATGTCCGCGAAGCGCCGCGCCGTGTCGTTCCAGAACAGCTCGTAGCTGACGATCAGCTCCTGTCGCGCGAGGGCGCGCTCGAGACGGGCGACGTCCGCGTAGGACGACAGCATGTCGGTGCCGAAGAGCCAGAGCGCACGCACCGTGCCGTCCTCCAGCGCCTCGGTGACCCGCGACATCTGGTTCGGCACGTAGCGGCCCGCTGGCCGGCGCGCCGGCTCCGAGATGTCGGCGAGACCGTGGCCGTGGCTCTTGCTGCCGTGACGCGGGCCGAGCCCGCCGCCGGCGATGCCGAGGTCGCCGGTGAGCGCGGGCAGGCAGGACACCGCGCGCGCGCCCAGCCAGCCCTGTCCGCCCTTGTGCATGCTGCTGCCGCCGAGCACGATCATGGCCGGACGGGTGGTGGCGTACCGGCGCGCAAGGGCCACGATCGTGGACGCGGCGAGGCCGGTCTCGGCCGCGGCCCACTCCGGCGAGTACGGCTTCACGTGGGCCGTGAGCGCGTCGAACCCGACGGTGTTTCGCGCCACGAAGTCCCGATCACACAGGTTCTCGCCGATCAGCACGTGCATGAGGCCCAGGGCCAGCGCCGCGTCGCTGCCCGGCCGCACGATCAGGACCTCGTCGGACTGGGCCGCCGCCTCGGTCCGCCGCACGTCGATGGTGACGACGTGCGCGCCACGTCGCCGCGCGTTCACGAGGTGGCGGCCCGTATTCGGCTGGCTCGCGAGGTTGGCGCCCCACAGGAGGATCAGCCGGGCGTGCTCGCCCATGTCCTCCTTGGTGTTGGTCTCGAGCGGGCCGGTGAGCCCGATGCCGAAGCCGCCGAGCCCCCAGCAGATCATGGTGGGCGCCCACCACTGGCAGCCCCACAGGTTGGCGAAGCGGCGCAGCAGCTCGGAGTTGACGCGCGTGCCGTAGTTGGTGGTGAAGAAGCCGTGCCCGGACCAGAGGCCGACCGCCTCACGTCCCACCGCGCGCGCGTTCGCCGCGATGCGGTCGAGCACCTCGTCCCAGCCGACCTCGTGGAAGGGCCCATCGCGTCGATCGCGCGCGAGCGGTGTCAGGATCCGCTGCGGGTTGCCGATGATCTCGCGCGAGGCGTGGCCGCGCACGCAGAGGAAGCCGCGGCTGTCCGGGTTGTCGGGATCGCCCGCGACCTCGACGATGCGCCCGTCCTCGACCGTGACCAGCATCCCGCAGAGAGTGGGATGGCAGTTCATCGGGCACATTGTGCGGACGGTGCGACGGTCCGTGGCCATGCGAGGGCTAACCCTGGGCCGTCCGCTCCACCCAGCCGGCCACCGCGGCCAGCGCATCGTCGAGCTTGGACGCGTCCTTGCCGCCGGCCTGGGCGAGATCCGGCCGCCCGCCACCGCCGCCCCCGACCATCTTTGCGATCTCCTGCACGAGCCGGCCGGCTGGGAAGCGCTTGGTCAGGTCCCTGGACACCGCGGCGACCAGGTTGACCTTGCCGTCCACCGCGCTCCCGAGCACGATGACGCCCGACGGCAGCCGATCGCGGAGCGTGTCCACGACGGAGCGCAGGCCGTCCGGATCGAGCCCGTCGAGGCGCGCGGCCAGCACCGCCACGCCGGCCACCTGCTTGGCGGCAGTGACGAGGTCCTGGGCCTGGTTGCGGGCCAGCTTGCTCTCGAGCTGGGCCACCTGCTTCTCCAGGCGCTTCTGATCGTCCAGCAGCGCGGCGAGGCGCCGCGGCAGCTCGAGCGGCGGGATCTTGAGCAGGCCGGCCGACTCGCGGAGCGCCGCCTCCTCGCGGCCCACGTGCGCGAGCGCGGGCTCCCCCGTCACCGCCTCGACGCGGCGGACGCCTGCGGCCACCGCGCCTTCGTCGGTCACCTTGAAGAGACCGATCTGGCCGGTGGCGTCGAGGTGGGTGCCGCCGCACAGCTCCGTCGAGAAGTCGCCGATGCGAATCACCCGCACGCGGTCGCCGTACTTCTCCCCGAAGAGGGCCATCGCTCCGCTGCGCAGCGCCTCCTGCAGGTCCATCTCGGCCGGGCTCACCACCACGTTGGCCTGCACCTGCTCGTTGACCAGGCCCTCGACGTCCTCCAGCTCGCTGTCCTTCACCGACGCGCCGTGGGAGAAGTCGAAGCGCAGATGATCCGGGGCTACCAGGGAGCCGGCCTGGGCCACGTGGGTTCCCAGCACCTTGCGGAGCGCGGCGTGGAGCAGGTGCGTGCCGGTGTGATGCTGCCGCAGACCCTGCCGGCGTCGCGACTCGACACTGACCGCGACCTCTTCGCCCTCGCGCAGCTGGCCCTGGGTCACCGCGACCCGATGCACGATCAGCTGGCTGCCGCGATAGAAGGTGTCCTGGATCTGACCCTGGCCCTCGCGACCGACGACGGTGCCGGTGTCACCCTGCTGGCCGCCGGATTCCGCGTAGGCCGGCGTGCGGTCGAGGATGACCTCCACCGTCTCGCCCTGCCGCGCCTCGCGCCGGCGCTGGCCGTCCGCCACCATCGCCAGGATGCGGGCCGGCGCGGTCAGCGAGGCGTAGCCGAGGAACGTCGGCTTGGCGACCTCACCGGAGAGACGCTGGTAGATCGCCACGCTCGGATCGCCGCTCTCGCCGCCGAACGATGCGCCGGCGCGGGCGCGCTCGCGCTGCGCCTCCATCTCGGCGTCGAAGGCTTGCTGCGTCTCCGGGGTGACCGTCCAGCCCGCGTCCGCGAAGACCTCCTGGGCCAGATCGGATGGGAACCCGTGGGTATCGTAGAGCGTGAACAGGAAGCGGCCGTCCACGGTGCGCGTGGGGTCACCGCGGTGCACGTCCAGGTACTCCCGGATCTTCGCCATGCCGAGGTCGAGGGTCTCCGCGAAGCGCTCCTCCTCCTGCCGCACCGCCTCGGCCACCCGCGCCTGCGCCTCCCGGATCTCCGGATACGCCTCGCCCATCACCGAGACCACGCGGCCGGTCATGTCCCAGAGGAACGGCGCCGACATCCCGAGCATGCGGCCGTGGCGCATGGCCCGGCGCATGATCCGCCGCAGCACGTAGCCCCGCCACTCGTTCGAGGGGGTGACGCCGTCGGTGATCAGGAACGTCGCGGCCCGCGCGTGGTCCGCGATCACCCGCATCGACACGTCGGAGGCCTCGTCACGTCCGTAGGTCTTCCCGCTCAGCTCCTCGACCCGCGCGATCAGCGGCCGGAACAGATCGGTGTCGTAGTTCGACTGCTTGCCCTGGAGCACCGCCGCGATCCGCTCGAGCCCCATGCCGGTGTCGATGGACGGCTTGGGCAATGGCGTCATCGCGCCGCTCGCGTCGCGGTTGTACTGCATGAAGACGAGGTTCCAGACCTCGAGCCAGCGGTCGCAGTCGCACGCCGGCCCCAGGCACGCCCGTCCGGCCTGCTCCTCCGCGCACGACAGGTGGTCACCCTGGTGGAAGTGCACCTCCGAGCAGGGGCCGCACGGTCCGGTGTCGCCCATCGCCCAGAAGTTGTCCTTCTCGCCCAGGCGCAGGATGCGGTCCTCAGAGAGCCCCGCGACGGTCTTCCAGAGGCCAAACGCCACGTCGTCGTCGGTGAAGACGGTGGCCTTCAACCGGTCCTTGGGGAGCCCGAAGTCCTCGGTCAGGAGCTCCCAGCAGAACCGGATCGCGTCCTCCTTGAAGTAGTCGCCGAAGGAGAAGTTGCCCAGCATCTCGAAGAAGGTGTGGTGCCGGGCGGTGTGACCGACGTTCTCCAGATCGTTGTGCTTGCCGCCCGCGCGCACGCACTTCTGGGCGGTCGTGGCCCGCACGTATTCCCGCCGCTCCTCTCCCAAAAACACCGACTTGAACTGGACCATGCCCGCATTGGTGAAGAGCAGCGTGGGGTCCTGGGCGGGCACGAGGGGGGACGACCGCACGACGGTGTGGCCGCGGCGGCGAAAATATTCGAGGAATCGCGCTCTGATCTCGCTCCCGGTCATAGGAGCGATATTATACGCCGCCGTCCTCCTCGCTGACGGGGAGGTCGACCCCGCGGTCGGCGAGCAGCGTGGCGACGGCGTGACGGACCGCCGAGGGCGGGTAGCCGCGCCTCAGCAGGTAGTCGGCCAGGCGGGCGGAGGCGCGAGCGGCCTGGCGTCCACGGAGCAGCGCGGGCAACCGGCGCCGCGCCGCCTCGAGCGCGCGCTCCGACTCGCCGACCTCCTCGAAGGCCGCCGCGATCGCGGCCGCCACCATCTCGCGCGGAATGCCCTTGGCGGCCAGCTCCAGGCGGAGGCGGCGGCTGCCGATTCGGCGGCCGCGGGCCCGCGCCTCGGCCCACCAGCGAGCGAACGCCTGATCGTCCACGTAGCCGCGGCTGGCGAGATCGGCCACCACCGTCTGCGCGATCTGGGCGGGGGCTCCGCGGCGGCGGAGCCGGCGGGTCAGATCGCGCCCGCTCCAGGACTTGGTGGCGAGAAGATCGAAGGCCGCCAGGCGGGCGGCCTTCTCGGTCAGCGTCGGCTTCGGGCGTGGATCCCCGGGACGGCGGGTCCGGCGCCCGGGCACTGCGGCCTACGTCCGCTTGCCGAACGGGCTCCGCGCGGCCGGACCGGGCGCGGCGCCGCTGCCGGTGAGGCTGGCCGGCTGGGCCGGGGGCGTGTGAGTGGAGGCCGTGTTGCTGCCACCCGGGTGCTCCCACGTCATCTCTCCGGTGGAGAAGATGCCCTTCACCTTCAGGTCGAAGTCGTCGGGGTTGGTAGCCGCGTCGCGGGCGGTCTCGTACGTGACCAGCTCCTCGCGATAGAGCTGGAGCAGCGACTGGTCGAAGGTCTGCATGCCGTACTGGGCAGTGCCCGCCGCGATCACGCTCGGGATCTGGGGGGTCTTTTCGGCCTCGCGGATGCAGTCGCGGATGAGCCCGGTGGCGATCATGATCTCGACTGCGGGGACGCGGCCACGGCCGTCGGCGCGCACCACGAGCCGCTGCGAGACGATGCCCTGGATGACCGAGGCCAGCTGGCCCCGGATCTGCTCTTCCTGGTGCGGGGGGAACATCGAGATCATCCGGTTGATGGTCTCGGCCGCGTTCAGGGTGTGCAGCGTGGACATCACGAGGTGACCGGTCTCCGCCGCGTGCAGGCCGACTTCCATGGTCTCCACGTCCCGGAGCTCACCGACCAGCATGATGTCGGGATCTTCGCGAAGCGCGGCGCGCAGGGCCTGCGCGAAGTTCACCGAATCGTGGCCGATCTCGCGCTGGCTCATCACGCACTTCTTGTCCGTATGCACGAACTCGATCGGGTCCTCGATCGTGACGATGTGATCGTTCCGGCTACGGTTCATGAAGTCGATCATGGACGCCAGCGAGGTGGACTTGCCGGAGCCGGTGATGCCGGTGACCAGGATCATCCCGCGCCGCTCCATGGAGAGGCGCTCGAGGACCTTCGGCAGGTGAAGCTCCTGGAAGGCGGGGATGCGCTCGGGCACGTGCCGGAAGACGCCCCGGACCTCGCCCATCGCTAGGAACAGGTTGCAGCGGAAGCGGCCGATCCCGGGCAGCATGTAGCCCAGGTCCATCTCCCGGCCCTCCATCAGCATGCGGAGGCGGCGCTCGCCCAGCAGGCCCTCGGCGGTCTTGTCGATGAATTCCCGCGTGATCAGGGGCAGGTCGTCCTGCACCTCGAGATGGCCGTGGATCCTGAGGATCGGCTTCGAGCCCGCTTTGAGGTGCAGGTCGGAGGCCTTGCGCTGTGCCGTCTCCGACAGCAGCTGCTGGAGTTCCATCGTGTGCTCGCTCCTACTTGGCCGCCTTCTCCGGGGCCGGCTGCGGCCCCCCTCCGACTGGCTTGAGGCCAAGGGCGCCGCGGACTTTCACTTCGAGGTCAGCCAAGACCTTGGGGTTGTCCTTCAGATACCGCTTGGCGTTCTCCCGTCCCTGCCCGATCCGCTCACTCTTATAGGTGTACCAAGTGCCGGATTTTTCGACAACATTATGCTCCGAGGCCAGGTCCAGGACGGACCCTTCCTTGGAGATCCCCTCCCCGTAGATGACGTCGAACTCGGCCTCCCGGAATGGGGGAGACAGCTTGTTCTTCACGACCTTGACCTTGGTCCGGACCCCGACGGCTTCGGTGCCGTTTTTGATGGTGTCCTGTCGGCGGATGTCGAGCCGGATCGAGGAGTAGAACTTGAGCGCCCGGCCCCCGGTGGTGGTCTCCGGCGAGCCGAACATGACCCCGATCTTCTCGCGGATCTGGTTGATGAAGATCACCGACCCGCCGGAGCGGGCGATGGCGGCGGTGAGCTTGCGGAGGGCCTGCGACATGAGCCGGGCCTGTAGCCCGGGCAGCGAGTCGCCCATGTCGCCGTCCAGCTCGGCGCGGGGCACCAGGGCCGCCACCGAGTCGATCACGATGACGTCCACCGCGTTGGAGCGCACCAGGGTCTCCGCGATCTCGAGCGCCTGCTCGCCGGTGTCGGGCTGCGAGATCAGGAGCTCGTCGGTGTTGACCCCGAGGTTCTTGGCGTAGACCGGATCGAGCGCGTGCTCGGCGTCGATGAAGGCAGCGGTACCGCCCATGCGCTGGGCCTCGGCGATGACGTGCAGGGCCAGCGTGGTCTTGCCGGACGACTCCGGGCCGTAGATCTCGGTGATCCGCCCGCGCGGAATCCCGCCCACACCCAGCGC
>DATFWA010000081.1:0-18983 GCA_035259825.1 Candidatus Methylomirabilota bacterium
GCGCGCGCTCGTCTCCAGCACGCCCGACGACGGCACGCTCACGCTCTACGCCAAGGATCCCAAGCGCGTCGTGCCCATCCTGCGGCCGTACCGCACGCGCGCGGACATGGGGCACTGGTGGCAGGATCCGGCGGTGCTGGCCTACGTGCAGGAGCGGCTGCAGAAGAACCGCGGCGTGTACAAAGGCATCGGCGAGTTCCATCTCTTCGGCGGGCAGACCGGCACCTTCGTGGTCAAGCGCATCACCGAGCTGGCGCTGCAGGAGGACATCTATCTCCACGCCCACTCCGACGAGATGGCGATCGTCGAGCTCTTCACCATCGAGCCGAAGGTGAAGGTGATCTGGGCGCACGCCGGTATGTCCTCGGGCCCGCAGGCGGTGGGCGCGCTGCTCGACCGCTACCCGAACCTGTGGGTGGATCTCGCGATCCGCAACGGCGACGTGGCGCCGGGCGGCCAGCTCGATCCGGGCTGGCGCGCGGTCTTCCTCCGTCACCCGGACCGCTTCCTGGCCGGAACGGACACGTGGATGACGTCGCGGTGGGAGGCTCTGCCCGGCTCGGTGACGGAGGTGCGCGGCTACTTGAGCCAGCTGCCGCGCGACGTGGCCGAGAAGATCGCCTTCAGGAACGCCGAGCGGCTGTTCCCTTAGGCTTCTTTCAGACGCCCAGCTCGGCGGCGGCCGCCTCGATCTGACTCCAGGTCTGATCCTCGACGGGAATGCCCTGCGCGCGCCGCTCAGCCTCGAGCCGCGCCTCGGGCTCGCCGGGGATAAGGATCTCGCTCGCCCCCTGCGCGAGGGGCGCGGTCTTCACCCACCCGAACAGCGAGCCCACCTGCGCGTGGAACTCGGCCAGCGGCAGGAACCGCTCGACGTCGATGCAGATCACGAGCGTGCCGTTGGCGAACACGCCGGGCGGCGGCCCCGCGGGACCGGTGCCGGAGAGGATGCCGCCGAGGATCTCCACCGCGAGGGACAGCCCGTAGCCCTTGTGCTCGCCCGCGGTCAGGAGGGCGCCCGGCGGCTCGCCGTAGAAAATCTCGGGATCGGTCGCGGGTCGGCCCTTCGCATCCACGAACCAGCCGGGCGGCGCCTGCTGCTTGCGGTTGCGCTTCACGCGCATCTTGCCCTCGGCCACCACGCTGGTCGCGAAGTCGAGCACCATCGCCGGGCCAGAGACGCCGGGGATGGCGACGGCGTGCGGGTTGGTGCCGAGTCGCCGCGCGGCGCCGCCCCAGGGCGCGACGTTGAGGCCGTGCACGCAGTTGGCCCAGAGCATGCCGACCAGGCCCGCGTTGGCCGCCATCTCCGCGTAGTCGGCCAGGCGCCCCACGTGACTGGTCCGCGAGGTCGACGCGGCGCTGAGCCCGCCCGCCTTCGCCTTGGCGATCGCCATCTCCATCGCGCGCCGGCCCACCACCTGGCCGAAGCCGCCGCCGCCGTCGAGACGAACCAGCGC
The DNA here is from genome assembly GCA_035259825.1 of Candidatus Methylomirabilota bacterium. GTDB lineage: Bacteria > Methylomirabilota > Methylomirabilia > Rokubacteriales > CSP1-6 > CAMLFJ01. The sequence goes on from DATFWA010000081.1 coordinate 1,461, forward strand.
GGGGCTCTCCACGGTCACCGTGATCGGCGTCTTCGGATCGACCTGGCCCTTCTTCACCGACTCCCAGTACTGGGGCACGCGGATCACGCCGTGCGAGTCGTGGCCGCGCAGGTTGGCGCGCACGAGGAGCTGGGCGATCCACGCCGCGTCGCCCTCGGGCGCGCCCATCGCCACGAACATCCGGCTGGCCTTCGTCTCGAGGCGCTGGGGATCGATGGTCGGCACGTCGGCTACAATACATCAGCGATGAAGGCCGAGCGCGAGTTCTTCGATCCGGCGTCGCTGCCGTGGCGCCCGGCGCCCGGATTCCCGGCCGGAGTGTGGGAGCAGATCATCAGCGGCGGCCAGGACGAAGGCGTGACCACGCGGCTCCTGCGCTTCGATCCGGGCTCGGGCAACGATCGCGCGGTGACCCACGACTTCTGGGAAGAGATCTACATCATCTCTGGCGTGCTCGAGTGCGCTGGCCGGCCCTACCCCGCGGGCTCGGTGGCGGTGCGGCCGCCCGGCATGCCCCACGGCCCGTTTCACTCGGCGGCGGGCTGCGTGAGCTTCGAAGTCCGCTACCGGACGCGCTGAGTGGCGGCGGCTCCCGCCTGGCGCTCGCCCGATCTGCCGATCCGGATCGGCATCTCCTCGTGCCTGCTCGGCGAGGAGGTGCGCTACGACGGCGGCCATCAGAAGGACACCTACCTCACCGAGGTGCTCGGCCGCCACGTGACGTGGGTGCCGGTCTGCCCCGAGCTGGAGGTCGGCATGGGCGTGCCGCGCGAGCCGATCCGGTTGGTGGGTAACGCGGCCGGCCCGCGGCTACTCGGACTCACCAGCGGCACCGACCACACCGACCGCATGAACGCGTTCGCTCGGCGCCGCGCGCAGGAGCTGGCGCGCCGCGGCCTCAGCGGCTACGTGCTCAAGCGCGGATCGCCGTCGTGCGGCCTCGAGCAGGTCAAGCTCTACCGCGACGAGCACGCGGCGCCCGAGCGGGCCGGTGTCGGCCTGTTCGCACGCGTCCTGCGCGAGACGCTGCCGCTGCTGCCGCTGGAGGAGGAAGGGCGCCTCGCCGATGCGCGACGGCGCGACGGCTTCATCATCCGCGTGTTCGCGTACCGCCGCCTCACCGCCTTGCGGGAAATGTCGCCGCGCCATGGGGACATCGTGGCGTTTCACACCGCCCACAAGTACCTGCTGCTGGCCCACAGCCCCGCGGCCTACGCGCGGCTGGGCCGGCTTGTCGCGAAGCGGCCGTCCGAGCCCGGGCTCGCGTGGCTCGACCGCTACGGCGACGGCTTCATGCGCGCGCTGCAGACGGAGGCCACGCCGCGCAAGCACGTGAACGTGCTGCAGCACATGGCGGGCTTCTTCAAGGGGCGCCTGGCCGCGACCGAGAAGCGCGAGCTACTCGCCCTGATCGGCGACTACGCGGCCGGCCGCGCGCCGCTGGTGGCGCCGATCACCCTCATCAACCACCACGCGGTGCGCCTCGAGGTCGCCTACCTGCGCGAGCAGGTCTATCTCCGGCCGCATCCGAAGGAGCTGATGCTCCGCAACCGCGTCTGAGCGGTGCCGCGGGCGCGGGCCTGGCGTATTGTCGCCATGCGGCACCTGTCCTATTCTGGACGTGCGCGGCGCCAGGGCCGCGTGTCTATGACGTCGTCACCGCGGAGCCCGCGACATTAGCGACACCCGCGAGTCGAGCCCTGCGCGGCCCGGCGCGGTGCGGAGCCGCCGGAGACGTTTCTTCGGTCGCGCCGCGACCTCCACCGGCGAGCGCATCCCGTGGATCCATCTCGCCGTGTTCGTGGCCGGCGCCATCATGGTGATCCTGTTCGCCTCCCACCAGATCGCCACCGAGCGGGAGACCACCGTCACCCACTGGAAGAGCCGCATCGCGACCATCGCGAGGGACCGGGCCCGCCTGGTCTCGGGCTGGCTCGCGGCGCGAAGGGCCGACGCCGAGGTGCTGGCCGCGTTCCCGGCGGTACGGGCGACGCTCGCCGGACCGGGGCGCGACGAGGAAGCCCTCGCGCGGCACCTGAGTCGCGTGGCCTCCGCGTACGGCTACGTCGGCATCGTCGTGCTGGACGCGTCGGGCCGCGCGGTGGCCCGCTCTTCCTCGTCGGTCGAGCGCTCCGGGCCGGAGCCCGCCCCACCGGCCGAGCCGGCCACCGACCTCGCCGCGAAGGTAGCCTCGAGCCGTCAGCCGCGCTTCGATCTGATCGAGGCGGGCGGCGGCCGGCTGCTCGTCATCACGGTGCCGGTGTTCGCGGACGGCGCGCCCGCCGGGCCCGGCGATCAGCGCGCGCTGCTCGGCGCGGTCGCGCTCGCCGCGCGGCCGGAGGACGGGCTCTACCCGCTGCTCGCCGACGACGGCGACACGCGCTCCGGCGAGGCCATGCTCGTGGACCTGGACGCGCCCACGCCCACGTACCTGTCGCCCCTGCGCCCGCCCGCGCTCGATCCGGCGGTGCAGAGCACGTCGCTCATGGAGCTGCGCGCGCTCGCCCGGGCGGCGGCCCAGGGACGCGAGGCGGTGGCCGAGATGACGGATCACCGCGGGGTACCGGTGCTCACCGCGGTGCGCCGCGTGACGCCGACCGGCTGGATCCTCGCCCTCGAGGTCGAGCGCGAGCGGGCCTTCGCCGAGTTCAACCGCTCCGGGCAGCTCGCGGGCGCGGCCGCCGCGTTCCTCCTGCTGGCCCTCGCCGGCTTCCTGATCGCGCTGCACCGGGAGCAGCAGCGCGCCCGCCTGCTCCAGGAGCAGATGCGGCAGGCGCGCGCCATGTCCAACCTCCAGGGCTACGCTGACAAGATCGTGGCGAGCGTGCCCACGGGACTCCTGCTCTTGTCGGAGGATCTCCGCGTGCTCTCGGCCAACCGCGCGTTCCTCGAGTCGTTCCGCCTGCGCGACGACGACGTGCTCGGGCGCGACCTGCAGCAGCTGGTGCGGGCCGAGCGCCTCGTGCGCAACGCGCGCGAGGTGCTGGACACCGGACTGGCCCAGCAGGACGGGCTCTACGAGCTGTACGTCTACGCGCGACGGGACACCAAGCCGGTGCGGATCAGCCTGACCGCGATCCAGCTGGCCGACGAGGAGCCGCCGCGCCTGCTCATGATCATGGAGGACCTGACCGAGGAGGAGCGGCTGCAGGCGGCCCGCCAGGAATCGGAGCAGCGCTACCGCGACCTGATCCAAGGGCTCGACGCCATCGTGTGGGAGGCCGACGCGCGGACGCTGGCCTTCTCGTTCGTGAGCCGCCGCGCCGAGACCGTGCTCGGCTATCCGGTGGATCGCTGGACGCACGAGCCGGATTTCTGGGTCCGCCGCATCCACCCGGACGACCGCGATCAGGTGATGCGGATCTACCGCGACGCCATCGCGGGCGGCCGCGACCACGAGTTCGAGTACCGCTCGGTTGCGGCCGACGGGCGGGAGGTGTGGCTGCGCGACATCGTCCACGTGGTGCGCGACGGCGACGGGCAGCCCACGACCCTCCGCGGCCTGACGGTGGACCTCACCGAGCTGAAGCGCTCGGAGCGGGCGCTGCATCAGAGCGAGGAGCAGCTACGCCAAGCCCAGAAGATGGATGCGGTGGGCAAGCTGGCCGGCGGCATCGCGCATGACTTCAACAACCTGCTGATGATCATCCGAGGCGACAGCGACCTCATGCTCCGTCGCCTGGCCGTCGGGCATCCGCTGCGCCAGAACGCGGAAGGAATCCGCGAGGCAGCCGATCAGGCCGCGACCCTGACCCGGCAGCTCCTGGCCTTCAGCCGCAAGGAGGTCGTCGCCCCGCGCCTGGTGGATCTCAATGCGATCGTGGCGAGCATCCACGCCATGCTGCAGCGGCTCCTCGGCGAGACGATCAACCTGGTCACGATCACCGCGCCGGACCTGGGCGGGGTCAAGGCCGACCCGGGGCAGATGGAGCAGATGATCCTGAACCTCTGCGTGAACGCGCGGGACGCGATGCCCGATGGCGGGCGCCTGACCGTGCGCACCGCCAACGTCGAGCTGGACGAGACGGCGGTCAAGCGGTGGACCGACGCCCGACCGGGCGCCTACGTGATGCTCGAGGTGAGCGACACCGGCGCCGGCATGGACGAGGAGACGCGGCTGCATCTCTTCGAGCCCTTCTTCACCACCAAGGAGCAGGGCAAGGGCACCGGCCTCGGACTCTCCACCGTGTACGGCACCGTGCAGCAGAGCGGGGGACAGATCTGGGTGGAGAGCGAGCCCGGGCATGGCTCGACGTTCCAGATCTACCTACCGCGCGTGGCCACGCCGGTGGTGATGCCGCCCGACCTGCGTCCGCCCGCCCAGGCGCCGGCGCCGGCCGCTACCGGCGACGCGACGCTGGCCCAGGGGCACGGCGAGACCATCCTGCTCGTGGAGGACGCCCAGCGCGTGCGCGCGGTGGTCCGCGAGATCCTCGAGATGAGCGGCTACACCGTGCTCGAGGCGCGGCACGGCGCCGAGGCCCTCGAGGTCAGCAACCGCCACGCCGGCATCATCCACCTGCTGGTCACCGACGTGGTGATGCCGCAGATGAGCGGGCGCGAGCTGTCCCAGCGCCTGGCCACCTTGCGCCCGGACTTGAAAGTGCTGTATATGTCCGGCTACACGGATGACGCCATCGTCAGGCACGGCGTGCTGGCCTCGGGCATCGCGTTCCTCTCGAAGCCGTTCACCCCGGACGCGCTGGCGCTCAAGGTGCGCGAGGTCCTCGCCGGCGCCGCGACCGGCGCGTCGGTCGCCCCCGGCAGCAGCCCTTTCCGCCGGTAGCCCCTCGTGAGCGAGCGTCCCATCCGGGTGCTGGTGGCCAAGGTCGGTCTCGACGGCCACGACCGCGGGGCCAAGATCGTGGCGCGCTGCCTGCGCGACGCGGGCATGGAGGTCGTGTACACCGGGCTGCACCGCACGCCCGAGGAGGTCGTCGCCGCGGCGGTGCAGGAGGACGTGGACGTGCTGGGCATCAGTATCCTGTCCGGCGCGCACCTGACGCTGTTCCCGCGCGTGCGCGACCTGATGCGCGACGCCGGCGCCGACGACATCCTGCTCGTCGCGGGCGGCGTGATCCCGGACGAGGACGTCCCCGCCCTGCGCGACATGGGCGTGGCCGAGGTGATCCTGCAGGACACGCCGCCCGAGACCATCGTGACTCGCATCCGCGATCTGGTGGCGGCCCGCCCGACCTCCTGATCCATGGGCGAGCTCCCGGCCGCGCTCGCGGCGGCCTCGCTGCGCGCCGCGCGCGGGGTCGATCTCACGGTGTGGCCGCCTCGCTACGACCCGGCGTATCGCCCGGCGCCGTCGACCGAGCACTGGCTGCCCGAGATCGAGTGCGCCGATCCCGCCGACCGCGACGCCCTGATCTTCGCCAAGCTGACCCGGCAGGTGTGCTACGCGTGGGAGCGCAGCCCGTTCTACCGGCGGAAGTGGCAGGAGGCCGGCGTCTCCCCCGACACGCTCGAGAGCCTCGACGACCTCGCGCGCTTCCCGGTGGTGCAGAAGACGGATCTTCGGCAGGCGCAGGCCGCCGCGCCACCCTTCGGCGACTACCTCTGCATCGAGCCCGCCGAGGTCGCGCGCATCCACGGCACCAGCGGCACCACCGGCCGTCCCACCGTGTTCGGCATCGGCGCCGACGACTGGACGCGCATCGGCGAGGCGCACGCGCGCATCCTGTGGGGCGCGGGAATCCGGCCGGGCGATCGCATCCTGATCTGCTCGTTCTTCAGCCTCTACCTCGGCTCGTGGGGCGCGCTGGCCGGCGGCGAGCGCCTCGGCGCCACCGTGTTCCCGTTCGGCGCCGGGGCGCAGGGCCAGACGCTGCAGGCGGTGCAGTGGGCGCGCGATCTCCGACCGAGCGCCTTCTACGGCACGCCGTCGTACGCGCTGCACTTCGCGGAGACCGCCCGCCGCGAGGGGGTCGATCCGCGCAGCTTCGGGTTCCGCATCTTGTTCTTCTCGGGCGAGCCGGGCGCTGGCATCCCGGCCACCCGCGCGCTGATCGAAGACACGTTCGGCGGCCTGTGCGTCGACATGGGCAGCATGGCCGAGATGTCGCCCTGGATGACCAATGGCGAGTGCCGTCACCGCACCGGGATGCACCTCTGGCAGGATCTCGTCTACACGCAGGTCTGCGATCCCGAGACGTTCCGGCCGGTGCCCTACGGTGCCGAGGGCACCCCCGTGTACACTCACCTGGAGCGGACGTCGCAGCCCATGATCCGACTGGTGTCCGGGGATCGCGCGCGGTGGGTCGACGAGCCCTGTCCCTGCGGCCGGACCTACCCGCGCCTGCCTCAGGGGCTCTACGGCCGCTTCGACGACATGATAATCGTGCGCGGCGAGAACATCTACCCGAGCGCCATCGAGGACACCCTGCGCGCCATCGACGGCTTCGGCGGCGAGTTCCGCATCATCGTCTCGCGCCGCGAGGCGATGGACGAATTGCTGGTGCGCGCCGAGTACACCGCCGGCCACCAGGCGGGGGTGGAAGCGCTACGCGCCACGATGCGCGAGCGGCTGCGCGCGCGCCTGGGCGTGCACCCGGTGGTCGACCTGGTCCCCGAGGGCACGCTGCCCCGCACCGAGTTCAAGGCCCGCCGCGTGATCGACGACCGCGATCTCTACCGCCGCGGGGTGACCGGATGACGGCCGTCCTCCGTCGGGCGATGTGCCGCGTGGCGTTGGTGGCGCTGCCGCTCGGCGTCGAGTCCGACGTCGCGAGCGCGCAGCCCGGAGTGCGGGTCCCGCGCGTGAGCTACCTCTCGCCGGGCCCATGCCAGGCACCCGGACATGTCGGCTTGCGAAACGCCCTGCGCCGGCTCGGCTACGTCGAGGGCCGCGACATCCTCTACGAGGATCGCTGCGCGGAGGGTGAGTTCGGGCGCCTCCCCGAGCTCGCCGCCCAGCTGGCCGGCTCGCGCGTGGACGTCATCTGCGCGGTGGGGCCGGACGCGATCCACGCGGCCAAGAATGCGACGACGACCATTCCCATCGTCATGGCCTTCAGCGGCGACGACCCGGTGCAAAGCCAGTTCGTTGCGAGCCTGGCACGCCCCGGGGGCAATATCACCGGCCTGACCATCCTCGTGCCGGACCTCACGGCGAAACGCCTGGCCCTTCTCAAGGAAGTGGCTCCCGGCCTCACCCGGGTCGTGGCGCTCGCGAACCCGACCAACCGCAGCACCGGCGACGAGCTGCGGGAGCTCGGCAAGGCGGCGCAGGCGCTGCGACTCGAGATCCAGGTGGTGGAAGCGCGCGACCGAAGCCAGCTCGAGACCGCCGGCGCCGCGATCGTGAAGACGCGTGCCGGCGCGATGCTGGTGTTCGCCGACCCGATCCTGCTGGCGAATCGAGAGCGCGTGGTCGCCCTCGCCTCGCAGAGCCGTCTGCCCGCCGTCTACACGTGGAGAGAGTACGCGGACGCGGGCGGGCTCATGACCTATTCGCCGAGCCGGGAGGAGCTCAGCCAGCGCGCCGCCTCGTTCGTGGACCGGATCCTCCGGGGCGCCAAGCCGGCCGATCTCCCCATCGAGCAGCCGACCCGCTGGGAGCTGGTCGTCAACATGAAAACTGCGAAGCACCTGGGCCTCACGATTCCGCCGTCGCTCCTGCGCCTGGCGGACCACGTCATCGAGTAACGCGAAGGAGTCCTCTATGTTCGATCCGGAAGCACTCGAGCGCCAGGTCGACGAGAAGGCCAAGTGGGAAGCCAGGGAGCTGGCCGAATTCATCCGGCGCCAGCCCGAGGCGCGCAGTCAGTACCGGACAGGCTCCGGGCTGCCGGTGCAGCGTCTCTACACGCCGGCCGACATCGCGGACGCGCCCGCCGACAACATCGGGCTGCCCGGACGCTATCCGTACACGCGCGGGCCCTACCCGACGATGTACCGCGGCCGCAACTGGACGATGCGCCAGATCGCCGGCTTCGGCACCGGGGAGGACACCAACGGGCGCTTCCGCTACCTGATCGAGCAGGGCCAGACCGGGCTCAGCGTCGATTTCGACATGCCGACGCTCATGGGCTACGACTCCGACGACCCGCGCTCGCTGGGCGAGGTCGGCCGCGAGGGCGTGGCCATCGACACCCTCGACGACATGGAGGCCCTCTTCGCGGACATCGACCTCGAGCGCATCTCGGTGTCGATGACCATCAACCCCACCGCGTGGATCCTGCTGTCCATGTACGTGGCGCTGGCCGAGTCGCGTGGCTTCGATCTGAACCGCCTCTCCGGCACCGTGCAGGCCGACATCCTCAAGGAGTACGTGGCCCAGAAGGAGTGGATCTTCCCGATCCGCCCGTCGATGCGGATCATGCGCGACATGATCGTGTGGAGCGCGCGGAACCTCGCCCGCTACAACCCCATCAACATCAGCGGTTATCACATCTCGGAGGCGGGGGCGACGTCGGTGCAGGAGCTGGCCTTCACCATGGCCAACGCCATCGCCTACGTCGAAGAGGTCACGCGCGCGGGGGTGCCGGTCGACGAGTTCGCCCCGCGGCTGGCCTTCTACTTCGTGGCCCAGGCCGATTTCTTCGAGGAGGTCGCCAAGTTCCGGGCGGCCCGCCGCATCTACGCCCGCCTCATGAAGGAGCGCTTCGGGGCGACGAAGGCCGAGTCCATGCGCCTGCGCTTCCACTGCCAGACCGCGGCGGCGACCCTGACCAAGGCCCAGCCGCTCAACAACATCATCCGCACCGCGCTGCAGGCCTTCTCCGCGGTGCTGGGCGGGGCCCAGTCGCTGCACACCAACGGCATGGATGAGGCCTACGCGATTCCCTCCGAGGAGGCGATGAAGATCGCGCTGCGCACCCAGCAGATCATCGCGATGGAGACGAACGTCACCAGCGTGGTCGACCCGCTGGGCGGCTCGTACTATCTGGAAGCCCTCACCAACCGCGTCGAGGCCGAGGTGCTAGGCATCCTGGCCAAGGTCGACGGCATGGGCGGCACCATCAAGGCCATCGAGGAGGGCTTCTTCCAGCGCGAGATCGCTGACTCCGCCTACGACTTCGCCCGGCGCAAGGCGGCCGGCGAGCAGCCGGTGATCGGCGTCAACGTCATGGTCGAGCCGTCGGAGCCGCCGCCGATCCCAATCCACAAGGTCGACCCCGCGGTGGAGGCGCGTCAGATCCGGCGGCTCACCGAGGTGCGGCGGCGGCGCGATCAGGCCCTGGTCGACCGGCTGATGGACCGCCTGGAGCGCGAGGCCCGCGAGCCGGCTACCAACCTGATGCCGGTCACGATCGAGCTAGTGAAGGCCCGCGCCTCGCTCGGCGAGATCGCGGCCCGTCTCCGAAAAGTCTGGGGCTCGTACATCGAGCGGCCGGTGTTCTGATGCCGCCCGCGCCCTTCCGAATCCAGGTTCCCGACGCCACCCTCGCCGACCTGCGCGAGCGGCTGGCCCGCGTGCGCTGGCCCGATCAGGCCCCCGGCGCCGAGTGGGCCTTCGGCAGCAGCCTCGCCTATATGAAGGACCTCGTCGCGTACTGGAAGGACCGCTACGACTGGCGCGCGCATGAGGCCACGCTGAACTCCTTCCGCCAGTTCACCGCCCCCGTCGCGGGCATCGACCTGCACTTCATCCACGAGGAGGGGCGCGGTCCGAAACCACTGCCGCTGCTCCTGTCGCACGGGTGGCCGGGCTCGGTCTGGGAGTTCCACAAGATCCTCCCGATGCTCACCGACCCGGCGCGCTTCGGCGGCGATCCCGCCGACTCGTTCACGGTCGTCGCGCCGTCGCTGCCCGGCTACGGCTTCTCCTTCAAGCCCGGTCAGCCGCGCTTCGGCGTCCTCGAAATGGCGGACGCCTTCGCGGCGTTGATGACCGACGTGCTCGGGTATCGGCGCTTCGCCGCCCAGGGCGGCGACTGGGGCGGCTTCATCACCTCAAGGCTCGGCGCCGCGTACCCGGACCGCCTGGCGGGCATCCACGTGAACTTGCTGTCCCTGCGGCGCGACATCAAGCCGCCGGCCCAGCCCACCGCGGAGGAGAAGCAGTACCTCGACGACCTCGCGAAGTGGCAGCGCGAGGAGACAGGCTACCAGTGGATCCAGGGCACCCGGCCCCAGACCCTCGCCTTCGGCCTGACCGACTCGCCGGCCGGCCTGGCCGCGTGGATCGTGGAGAAGTTCCGCGCGTGGAGCGATTGCGGCGGCGACGTGGAGCGGCGCTTCACCAAGGACGAGCTGCTCACCAACGTGATGATCTACTGGGTGACCGGCAGCATCAACGCCTCGTTCTGGCCCTACTACGCCCGCTTCCACACCCCGTGGCCGATCGCGGACGGGCAGCGCATCGAGGTGCCGACCGGCTACGCCGCCTTCCCGAAGGAGATCGTGCGGCCGCCCCGCTCGTGGGCCGAGCGCATGTACAACATCAAACACTGGACCGACATGCCGGCGGGCGGGCACTTCGCGGCAATGGAGGAGCCGGCCGCCCTGGCCGCCGACCTCCGCGCCTTCTTCCGGGAGTGCCGCTGACCGCACCGCGCGCCGCGCGGTGGATCGCGCTCGCGGTCCTGCTGGTCGTGATCGCGCTGCTCGTGTGGCCGATCCTCATCGAGCCGGGCCGGGTGGTGGCGCGTGAGATCCGCGTGCCGATCGAGCGCTGGCCCGACGGGCTCGGGCCCTTGCGGATCGCCGCGATCGCCGACGTGCACGCCGGCGCCCCGCACATGACGCTCGAGGCTCTCGGCGAGATCGTGGCGACGGTGAACGCGGCTCGTCCCGACGTGATCGTGCTGCTGGGCGACTACGTCATCCACGGCATCATCGGTGGCCGCTTCATCGAGCCCGAGCCGATCGCGACGGTGCTGGGCCGGCTGCGCGCCCCGCTCGGCGTCTTCGCGGTGACCGGCAATCACGACTGGTGGTACGACGGCCCGCGCGTGACCGCCGCGCTCGAGGCGGCGGGCATCCGGGTCCTGGAAGACTCCGCGGCGCTCCTCCCGGCGCGCGGCCGGCCGGTGTGGATCGCCGGCGTCGGCGACCTGTGGACCCGCCCCGCCGACGTCCTGCGCGCGCTCGCGGCGGTGCCCTCCGACGCGCCGGTGATCGTCATCACCCACAACCCGGATCTCTTCCCGGACGTGCCGCCGCGGGTGCTGCTCACCCTGGCCGGTCACACCCACGGTGGCCAGGTGGACCTGCCGCTCCTGGGCCGGCTCATCGTGCCCTCGCACTACGGCGCCCGCTACGCGATCGGCCACGTGCGGGAGGACGGCCGCGACCTATTCGTGACCCCCGGGCTGGGCACCAGCATCCTGCCGGTGCGCTTCCGCGTGCCGCCCGAGATCTCGCTGCTCACGGTGGAGCGTTGAGCCGGGGGCGCCGGTGAAACCCTGGAGCCGCAGCGAGCGCAAGCGCCTCATGGCCAGCGGCGTCCCCGCGCTGGTCGTCGCGGTGGTGCTGGCCGCCGCGTACCTCCTCGGCCTGGTCGGGGCCACCCGCGCCCGCGTGGGCGATCTGCTCTTCGCGGTGCGGCCGGCCACCGCGGCGCGCTCTACCGTGATCGTGGGTATCGACCAGAAGAGCTACCAGGCGCTCCTGCCGCAGCACGGCCCGCTGTCGGCGTGGCCGCGTACCCTCTACGCGCAGGCCCTGGACGCGCTGGCCGCCACGGGACCTCGCGTCATCGCCTTCGCGATCTTCTTCGACGCCTCGCGGCCCGACGACGCGCAGCTCGCGGAGGCGATGAACCGGGCCGGGCGCGTGATCGTTCCGGTGGTGGCGCAGGGGCCGCGCGCCTTCGATCCGCGGCCCGGCGTCGCGCAGGAGTTCGACGACTTCGTGCGGCCGGCCGCCACTGTGCGGCGCGGGGCTTTCGACGAGGGGCTGGCCAATATCACCACCGGCCGCGACAGCGTGGTGCGCAGCCTGCCCCTGCTGCTGCGCGCGAAGGGCGACGAGGTACCGAGCCTCGCGCTCACCATCGTCGCGCACTACACGCGGCGCAATGTGGTCCTCGACGGCGCGCCGGACGAGTCGTTCGTGCGCGCGGCGGGCCGCGCGATCCCGGTGGCCGAGCACGACACCATGCGGATCAACTTCCTGGGCCCGCCGTCGGAGCCGGAGGAGGGCGGGCCGTTCCGGATCATCTCGTTCGCGGACGTGCTCGACGGCCGCTTCGATCCGGCGCTGGTGCGCGATCGCATCGTCCTGCTGGGGCCGACCATCCGCGGCGTCGACGAGCACGCTACCCCCACCACCGGCGACACCCGCATGTGGGGCGTGGAGATCCTGGGCAACGCGGTCGAGACCGTGCTGCACCAGCGTTTCCTGGTCCCAGCGTCCCGTCCCGCCACTGTGCTCCTCATCGCGCTGATGGCCCTCGTAGCCGCGCTGGTGGTGGCGACGTGGCGCCCGCTGTTCGCCGGTCTGGCGGTCATGGTCGGCCTCGCCCTCTACCTGACCCTGGCCGCGGTGCTCTTTGACGGCGGCCTCGTGCTCGACCTCATCTATCCGCCCGCCGCGTTGCTCATCAGCTTCGCGGCCGCGCTCTCCTCGCGCCTCGTACTGGAGCAGGCGGAGCAGAGGATCGTCCGCGAGGCGATGAGCCGCTACCTCTCCCCCGCGGTGAGCCAGTGGGTGCTCGCCGATCCCGACCGGCTGCGGCTGGGCGGTGAGACGCGCGAGATGACGGTGCTGTTCAACGATCTCCGCCAGTTCACCACCCTGGCCCACGCGCTGCCCCCCCAGACGCTGGTCACCCTGCTGAACCGGTATCGAGCCGAGATGGCCGACGTCGTCTTCCGCAACGACGGCGTGCTCGCCCAGTACGCAGGCGACGCGATCGAGGCGTTCTGGAACGCGCCGATGGATCAGCCCGACCACGCGCGGCGCGCGTGCGAGACCGCGCTCGACATGGTGGTCGCCCTCGAGCGTCTGCGCCCGGTGTTCGCGGCCCGCGGCTGGACCGACCTCGATCTGGGTGTCGGGGTCAACACCGGCCCGATGGTCGTCGGCAACATGGGCTCGAAGGACCGGCTGATCTACACCGCGGTGGGCGATCCGGTCAACGTGGCCTCGCGCCTCGAGGGTCTGTCGAAGGAGTACGGCGTCCACGTGGTGGTGGGCGAGGCCACGGTGGCCGCGGCCCCCGAGGCCTTCGTCTACCGCTTCCTCGACCTGGTGGCGGTCAAGGGGCGCGCCGAGCCCCTGCGGTGCTATGAGGTGGTGGCGCGCGCCGGTGCGCTCGCGCCGGCCGCGCGGGCGCGGCTCGCGCGCTATCAGCAGGCGATCGACTGCTACCGCTCGCGTCGGTGGGAGGATGCGCTGCGTTTGCTGGACGCGCTCGACCGCGAGGTGCCGGAAGACGGGCCGGTCACCCTCTACCGGCGGCGCGCCCGGGCGCTGCTCGCGGCCCCGCCTCCCGAGGACTGGGACGGCGTGTTCGTGGCCGAGACGAAGTAGCGCGCTACCGTCGGGGCGCCGCCACCTCGAGCGGCGAGAGCACCACCGTGCCCGGCCGCGTCGTCTCCGGCCGGAGCGTGGACATCCCGGCGCGGTCGGCGCGGGCGCTGCGCGGATCGGGCCCGCCCGACATCGTCTGGATGATCTCGGCGCGCAGACCCTGCCCGCGGTGCGCCTGGCCCGACTGCTCCTGCCGGTACGTCTCCGTCCCGCGATGTCGACCGGTGACCGTCACCGTGAACGGCCCGTCTCCCAGCGCGACCAGCACCAGTACGTACGGGCCGGACAAGCCGGCGGGCACCTCGACGGAGCGCGAGCCGGCCGTCCCGGCGGTGAGCGACCCGAACACCTGGTTGACGTCGATGCCCGGCTCGACGAAGCCCGCCACGCGGCCTCCGTCCGGCATCACCACCAGCGGCAGCACCGGCCCGGAGGTCACCACGCCGAGCGTGCTCTGATTCACCGCGAAGCCCTCGACCGCGGCGGGACGGCTCGGGGCGAGGGTGGCCTTCTGGCCGGGCTGGATCCGCGCCAGCGACGCGCCAGCGCTGTCGGTGACCTCGAGCCCGCCCGCACGCGTCCAGCACACGAATGTGCCGTCGGGCTGCTGCTGGGCCCCGATCAGCCCGTCGTGGGCCGTCGCGCTGTAGGCGTTGGATTCGAGCGTGAGCGAGGCGCGCCCGGCGAGCCATCCGGCCACGCGCGCCCACACCGTGCCGACCATGATGAGGACGCGCAGGCGCGACGCGTCCCGTCCGTCCATCTCGGCAGCGCGCACCGTCACGTCGGACGCGGGCTCGACGGTCACCGTGCTGCCGTCGAGGAACGTGATGAGCGCGCGCCCCGCCGGACCGGTGACCACGCGGTCGCCGACCTGCAGATCGGACCCGCTGACCGCCGGGGCGAGACGACCGGCGTCCGCCCGCGCCGACTCCACCGGCGGGGTCAGCACGGTGAGCGTGGCGATCGTGGCGCTGCGGAGCGCTCGCTCCTGCGCGACCGCTGGCCCCGTCAGCGCGACCACCGCGAGCAGGCACGCGATGAGTCTCGTGACTCGCATGGGCTCATCATACCCACCGACGCGAGGCCCTCGCAGCCTCGTGCGGACATCCCAGGCTGAACCGAGATGCCCTACCGGGACGCCTCCTGCCTCAGTGTCTCCGATGCCAGGGACCACTGCAGGTAGCAGGGTGAATGGGCGTAGAGCACGCCACTCGGCCCGCCCTTCACCGCGCACTCGCTCTGCCCCTTGGCGATGGAGGCAAAACACACCACACACTCGTGCTGCTCGGCGGCTCGGCCGCCCCAGCCCATGCCGTCAGCAAGCACCGGCAGTGCGCCATTGACGAGACGGTCCCGGAGGGTGTCCGGCAGCAGACCATCGGCGCACCCGGAGACGCCGAAGGCAGGGTTCAGCTGTCGGCGGCTTGCGGCTATCCGGTAACGGGTGGCGATCAGGATGGCGCGGTTGGAGACGTGGCAGGCCTTCGACCGTTCCCACAATTGCGCGCGACTCCGCGGGACGCTGGCAATCATTCGCATGACTCCCTTCCCTTAGAGAGGGGCTCGAAGTTTAGATCACGCGAGATCCTGAACGCAAGCTGCCGGCGGTCGCCGCGGTGGCCAAGCTAGGTGGCCTCGAGGGCAGCGTGTTTCATGGCGGTCCCCCCGCCCCCCACCAACCCACAGAAAGATGCGAGTTCCACGGATGCAGAGCGCGGCACGACGTAGCATGACTGTCAGCTCAGAGATACGGCCTGTATGGCCTTCGATCCCGTTTGGCCGACCTATGGAAGACGCCAACCAGGAGCCACTCAACCCCCTGGTCTTCATCACGCAGGCGACGACTGGATACGATCCAGCCTTTTCTCTTTGGGCAGCGGCCGTGTGCCCTCCCTTATGCGCCTGTGTCGGTCGGGATGTTACAGGGAACCAACGGTAAACAATTTGACTTAGCTGCCCGAAACTTCGATGTGACCATGGGAGCGCCGAAGTATAAGTACGTCGCGCTCGCGCGAAGCAGCACGACGCCGACGGCATCCCTATTTATTTCGATTCACCTTTCTTAACGCCACCCATTGTAATGTCTCCGTGATGAAGGTCACCTTCCTGGGACACGCCGGGCTTCTCATCGAAGCGGGCGGCCTTAGAATCGCTTGCGATCCGTGGTTCAGCCCTGAAGGGGCATTCCTGGGAGCGTGGCATCAATTTCCTCCGAACGCGCACGTTGACCAGGCCGCAGTACGGGCCGCGGACTACCTGTTCCTGAGCCACAATCATCAAGACCATTTCGACGAGCGGTTCCTGCGCTCCTGGTCGAATCCGCGAACCCGCGTCCTCATCGCCGACTACGTGTCGCCCCACTTCCTAGAAATGGTCGAGGGGTTGGCCATCGGCGAGGTCGTCGTGGCGCGGGACTGGGAGCCCTTGGAACTCGCCCCCAGGGTTAGGGCGACCGTCGTCCGGGACCCGACACTCTACAAGACCGACTCCGCTCTCCATCTTGACGCGGAGGGCGACACGATCCTAAATCTGAACGATTGCCATCTCTCAGGCGAGCCTCTCTGCCGCTTGGCCTCACTGGGATGCCACGCCCTGTTCGCCCAATACTCCGGCGCGTCGTGGTACCCCGAAGCGTATATTTACCCGGAACCGCGCCGCCTCGAAATCACCCGCCGCAACCGGGAAAAGAACCTCGATCTTTTCGCCGACAAAGCAAGAGTCACGTCGGCCCCGCACGTCTTCCCCGTGGCCGGACCGCCCTGCTTCATCGACCCGCACCAGTTTCATCTCAATTTCCGGGAAACGGTATTCTTCGACGCCCGCGACGCGGTTGTCGAGATGGAGTCCCGCATCGGGCGCCCAGTGAACGTTCTCTCGCCGGGAGACTCGTTCGAAATGAAGGGCGCGACGCTCACATGGTTGGAACGCCGGTCGTTCGACTGGACGACGCGGCGCGCGACGCTCGAACGACTCCAGGAAGAGCGTCTCCCGCGCATTGAATCCGTCTTGGCAGCCATGCCTTCGCCGGGAGGAAACCTGGCCGAACGCTTAAAAGGCGCGCTCGTCGCCCGCTTCAACCGTAACCGCCGGCTGGCGGCCGACGTCAACGGCTCTGTCGCCTTTCGCGTGACGGGGGAGCTTGAGGCGACCATCGTCATCCGGTCTGACAAGACGGGCGTTGCCGGCGATGTGTTCGCCGCGCCACCCCCCGGCGTCGGATACGTCTTCACGATGGACGCCCGAATTGCCAACGGCCTCGCCGAGGAGTACCTCGAGTGGGAGGATGTTTTCCTCAGCATGCGGTTCGAAGCGCGCCGCGAGCCCGACGTCTACAATTGGCCAATGATGGCAATTCTCCAGTTCGGCCGCGACACGGCTCTCTTGCGCTGCGTCGAACAAGCCCTCTATGTCGGCCCGGGCGATCGTACCGTAGTCTCCGCGGAAGACCGCCGCTCGTGGACAATTCAGCGCTATTGTCCCCACGCCGGGCAGGACCTGACCGGCATCGCCGTCGACAAAAGGGGTTGCATCACCTGTCCGCGACACGGCTGGCAGTTCGACCTGAATGATCGCGGGAAGTGCATCGAGGGAGGCAATATTCCGCTTAGGATCTACGAGCAGAACATCTGAGTGTCGCTGGAACCTGATTGGTAGCGATGGTACGCTCAATGTTCTCGATCGGATGCTCGTCAATCGCAGAGACCATCTGAGCTTCGAGCCCCTCGCGAAACAACGCGAAGAACGTTTCCGCGGCCAGCTGCATCTGCATGTACGGCATGGCTGGACTCCGGAATGCGAATCAGCGGCGGCGTCCGCGCCGAGTCCGACCCGCCGGACGCCGTCGCGACGATCTCCGAGCGGGTGCCACCCTGGCCGGTCGCATCGGTGCGAGGCTCGCGTCGGTCGCGGCTGAATCGACGGTACGGAACATGACGCTCGCCGCTGCACGACCACCTCGCCCCTTCACAATGAACGTGCAACGATGGTCATCCGGCGGCGGCGCCTCGATGAACTCATCGGGGCCTCGCGCAACCTCACGCCCGTCGATGCGCCAGCTGCACGCCTCGGGATCGATTGGCGTCCCGTCGTCGG
>DATFWA010000082.1:0-9868 GCA_035259825.1 Candidatus Methylomirabilota bacterium
GCCGGCGCCGAGGGCGGCCGCGATCGGCTCCTCGATCAGGTACGCCTCGCGGGCGCCCGCCTGCTTGGCCGACTGACGCACCGCACGCTTCTCCACCTGGGTGATGCCGGACGGCACCGTGACCACCACCCGCGGATGCACCAGGCTGCGGCGCTGGCGTGTCTTGCTGATGAAGTGGTGGAGCATCTTCTCGGTGGAGTCGAAGTCGGCAATGACGCCGTGGCGCAATGGTCGGACGACCGAGATGTGTCCGGGAGCGCGCCCCAGCATGGCTTTGGCTTCGTGACCGGCCGCGAGAACCGTGCCGTCTTTCATGGCCACGATCGACGGCTCGTTGAGGACGATGCCCTGACCTCGGACGTACACGAGGGTGTTGGCAGTCCCCAGGTCGACCGCGAGGTCGTCGGCGAGGAAGCCGGTGAGGGATGTGAGACGCATACCGACTCCTTTCGGGCGAGGGAGATAACGCAACGGGTGTGCCAGGGGTGAGACAGAAACGAATGACGTGAAGTGGGTGCCCGGGTCCTTTCTCCCACAATGGGCGGGGGTGCTGGCGGCGGCGCCAGGAGACGTGAGTGTCAGGTCGTGTAGCTTTTACATGACACTCGTGTAAAAGGTACGCGTTCTCGAGCCTGCCCACGGCCTCTTGTCAGCCCTCCGCCCGCGTCGTAATCTTGGGCCTCGCGCCAGCCGGAAGAGGGCGCGTCGAAAGGATTCGGATGGAGGTCATCCGCAAGCCACTCGCCAAGATCGAGGGGCGCAAGCGTATGCAGGCCAGTGGCCTCACGGTCGCCTGGTACGGGACCCGGAGCCTCAAGGACTGGGTAGCCTACCTCGAGGACGGCAACGACGACGGTCGCCTGGTGCTCGCTTACCAGGTGTCGGAGCGCGCGGTCAAGGGCCTCCTTGCGCGCATCCAGACCCTCTCTCGGGACGACCTCCGCGCCATAGGTCGGCCGGTGGAGGCGGTGGCCCAGCAGGGCGGGGGGCCGCCGGCGCGAAGCACTGTCGGTGGCGAGGCTCCGGGCCCGGGCCTGACCGGCCCGTCGGCGTCGAGCCGTCAGCTGGTCTTGACCGGCAATGGCGACGGCCAGGCGGTGGAGCGTCCGCGCCGACGCCGGATGGCTGCAGCGGTCGAGAGCGTCCCGACGGCCGAAGTGCGCCGTCCCGCGCGGTCCGCGTCCCGGGACGTGGCGGGCACGTTGCGGCAGCTTCGCTCGCGGATCGAGACGCTCGAGACCGAGCAGGAGCACTTGCGCGCGGAGCTGGCAGTGCTACGCGGGGAGGCGGAAGGCTACGACGGCCCGCCCAGCATCTTCGTGATCGACTGGTTTCGGGCCACCCTGGTGCTGACAGTGCTGGCCATCGTGGTGGTGATCACGGTGCCGTGGCTCATGGCCGTGTTCGACGGCGGCGCGCGGGAACCCCGGCCACCGGTGCGAAGCGAATCGGCCGCGCCGACGCCCCGCTGATCCTGGGTGGGCCTACGGCTGCTCCGCGCAGCGAAGCTCCGCGCGGGCGTACACGAGGCCGTTGCGGTAGTAGTGAATCGTCCCCGAGTTGGCGCTGCCCTCGAAGGGCTCCGACGACCAGCTGTCGTTGATGGCCTTGAGCGTTCCGATGTGGCGCTCGAGCGCCATCTTGCATTCGTCGGACGTCGCGTAGGTGCCTGCGAGGATCTGATCCGTCTGGAAGCGCGGCACGCCCGCGAGCCAGCGGAGGAAGACCGTGTCGATGGGATTGTCCTTGGCGATGATAGAGAGATCCGACCACAGCAGCCAGACCAGGCTCAGCGCGCCGATCCATTTCCTCATGGCGCCTCGACTGTAGGACCGGCCGGCGGGCCCTGTCAAGGCTCGCGGGAGCCGGCAACCAACGTGCCGCGCCGCGTGGTGGGGCGGGGTAGAATAGGCCGCTAATGGAAACGATTCTAGTGGTGGACGACGAGAGCCAGGTGCGAAACCTGGCGCGCGAAATCCTCCTGGGCGCGGGCTATCGGGTTTTGGATGCGGAAGACGGAGAGCAGGCGCTGCGTCTCGCCGAACAGCACCCGGGAGCCATCCACGTCCTGCTGACCGACATCATGATGCCCGGGATGAACGGCAAGGAGCTGGCCGACCGAGTGGCCGCGACCCGTCCCGACATCAAGATGATCTTCATGTCGGGGCGCGCCGCGGAGGTGATCAGCGAAGCCGGCGTGCTGATCCCGGTCGACGCGTTCCTGGCCAAGCCCTTCACGGTCGAGCGCCTGCTGAACAAGGTCCGCGAGCGGCTCGAGTATCGCTCGCCGTTTTCCCGCCCCCGCTAACCACGCCCGCGGCGGCGCCCGACCGCGCGCATCACGTCCGGCATGGCGAGCGTCCCCGACGACCCGATCGAAGTCCTATTCGCCCGCGGTGTGACCGACGGTCTCCCGGTGGTGCCGCCCACCGCGGCGCGGGTCGCCGTCACCGTGGCCGCGTCGGGTCGGGCGGGCGACGAGCTCGTCGCGGAGATGCCGCCGCGCTACGGCCAGGCCACCGTCCAGAAGATCGCGATCAACGCGGTGATGGCCGGCTGCCGGCCCGACTACTTTCCGGTGGTGCTCGCTGCGGTGGAAGCGATCTGCGACGACCGGTTCTGTCTGCTCGGCGTATCGGGCACGACCGATGCGGTGGCACCGTTGGTGATCGTGAACGGGCCGATCCGCCGAGCGCTTGACATCAACAGCGGCGCGGGTGTCTTCGGGCCCGGCTGGCGGGCCAATGCCACGATCGGGCGCGCGGTGCGGCTGTGCTGGGTCAACATCGGCGGGGCGCAGCCCGGCGTCATTAGCATGTCCACTTTCGGCGGTCCCTCGCGCTACAGCGCCTGCATCGGCGAGAACGAGGAGGCCAGTCCGTGGGAGCCGCTGCACGTCGAGCACGGCTTCGATCACGAGGTCAGCACGGTGGCGGTGATGGCGGCGGAGGCCCCGCAGGTCGTAGCCGACACGCGCAGTCGTACCGCGGAGGACCTGCTCTCCACGATCGCTCGGAGCGTCGAGGTGGTCGCCCATCACAAGGCGGTCGGGCTTGGTGACACCGCGCTCGTCTTCTCTCCGGAGCACGCCAGGACACTGGCCGACGACGGCTGGTCGAAGGCGCGGACGCGGGAGTTCCTGTGGCGGCGTCTTCAGAAGCCGGTGCACGACTTGGTGCCGGGCCGTGACGGTGGCGAAGGCTTGTCCGACGAGATGCTCGCCATGTTCCCGGGCGGCGCACGGAGCGAGACGCTCGTGCCCAAGTTCCGGACGCCCGAGAGCCTCAAGCTGCTCGTCGCGGGTGGCACCGCCGGGCGATTCACCGCCATCGTGCCGGGCTGGCCGTTTCGCGACGCGCCCTCCCGCCTGGTGTTCCGGAAGGTCGGCTAGCCGCTGTCCATCTGAGCCGGACGCTTCACCCGATCGCCCGGCCGCAGGTTCAGGATCGCCTCGGGGAAGATGCGGGCCAGCCAGCCCACCACGTCGTTGACCGTGACGATGCCGATCGGTCGATGCTCGGCATCGACGAGCGGGACGGTGCGGTACCCGGCGGCGTACATGCGATTGACCGCGAAGCAGACCCGATCGTCCAGCGCGAGGGCTTCCGGGTCAGGCGTCATGACGTCCGAGAGGCGGGTCCGCTGGAGATCGCGGCGTTGGCGCACGACGCGGGTCAGCAGATCGCGCTCCGTGAAGATGCCGATCAGCCGGCCGCTGGCATCCACGATCACGACACCGGCCCGCCGGTTGTCCACCATACGGGTGACCGCATCGGCCACCGAGGCGTCAGCCGTCAGCCGGATGGGCTCGCTCGGGGCGAGCAGCCGGACCTCGTCGCTCAGGAGGGCATCTTCTAGCTTGCGGAACTCACCGTCGAGGGACTCGGAGTATTCGTCATGAAACTCGCTCATGGTGGCCACCTCGTGGGTTGGCAGCATGCTAGGACCGGCTCTGCAGCCTGTCAAGGCGATGGCTGAGTTCAGGCACAGGCAGGCATCTTCCTAGTCAGGGAGGGACGGCCCCCAGGCACGGTCGAGAGATTCCCATCGATGAAGGACGACACTTGCGCACCTTCCGGGGTACCCAAAGGCCTCTCGCTCATGTATTGTGTGCGGGTCCCTCGCGTAACCGACCGACAAGGATGCGGTATGGCAGCTCTCACCGATCGGGCATCCGGACCGGGAAGGCGGGCGATGGCCCGCGGAGTGTAGAACCACTTGGGCGCGTCCACGTGGCACCGAGTTTGCCAAGTATCGGACGTCTTGAAAGTCATCTGCCCGCGGTGCCGGCAAGAAGCGAAGCCGTCCCTCCTGGTCACCATCGACCTACCTGGCGACGATCGAGAGCTGCATGGACTGTGCTGGACGCACCGGCTTCGCATGCTCGGCAAGGAGCCGGACGCTGGCCAGGGGTGTGCGCCGGGGACCCGGTGACATGCTGCTCGCCGGTCGATTCCGCCGGACCTTCTTCTGGCTATGGAGCACGCCCTCCCGGGACCCGCTGCTCGTCGTGGTGCGCGCCGACCAGGCGTCCCTGGTGGAGCGGATGCGGAGCCTCTTCGTCGGAGAGTCGAGCGAGGTCGAGGTCCTGCTCGACCGACGACGAGGTGAGCGGCGGGTCGGGAGCATGACTCACCGGCCGGAGCGGCGACGTGGCGAGCGGCGGCGGAGCGCCGCCACCGCCCGAGTCGGCTCGATAGCGATTGACCGTAAATCATTGCCTCAACTGGACTACACTCCTCCCACTCGTACAGAAGGAGACGATCGAATGATCAGTGCCGAATCAAAACAGGGGCGCGACCACGACGAGGTACGACGCTGGATCGAGTCCGGCCAGACCCAGCTCGCCTCGCTGCTCGAGCTCCTGCACGAACACGAGCGTCTGCGGGATCGGGTGGAAGCTTCCGAGCGCGAGAACGAGCGGCTCCGCGGGGTCACGTACGAGAACGAGCAGCTACGCAACCGGCTCGAGACCTCCGAGCGGCAGGGCGAGCAGCTTCGCCAGAGCATGGCCGAGCTGCGGGCCGAGAACGATCGCCATCAAAAGGAGCGGGAGGAGGCGGCGGAGCGGCTGAACCACCTCGTCAACGAGGTCGCGCAGCGCCTGCGTCCGACGGGAGCCGCCCGCTCCTGAGCGACGTGCCGAGGGTCGCCACGCGGCTCGCGGCGTTGAAAATTTTCTCGGAAATTTTTCCGCTCCTGGCGGGAGTCAGACGGCAAGGGGCGGAGTCGTCGAATACATTCCCGGTGTTTCCCTAGCCCGCCTCGTGGCATCTGTCCTGCACGCTGGAGCAAGAGCGCGCTCGCCCGTGGACGACATCTCGCCCCACATCTCGCCTGGTCCGAGCGGTTTGACCGGTCGTTGACAGCCGCGCGTCCCGCGGTGACTATGGGTTGTTGCACTCCAACACTCCGGTGAGGGGGGATCATCCATGAGCGGCACGCAGCGGGTGGAGACGTGGGTGGATGAGGTCGCGGGCCTGACCGAGCCGGCCAAAATCGCGTGGGCCGACGGGTCGAAGGCGGAATACGATCGGCTCATCGACGACATGCTCCGCGACGGTACCCTGCTCCCGCTGAACTCGCGCACCTATCCCAACTGTTACCTCCATCGGAGCCACCCCTCCGACGTGGCGCGCACCGAGCAGCTGACGTTCATCTGCACGCGCGCCCGCGACGACGCAGGACCCACCAACAACTGGATGGCGCCCGCCGAGGGCAAGGAGAAGGTCGGCGGTCTCCTCCGCGGCAGCATGCGGGGCCGGACGATGTGGGTGATCCCGTACCTGATGGGTCCGGCCAGCTCCTCGATGAGCCGGGTGGGAGTCATGGTCACCGACAGCGCCTACGTGGTGGCCAGCATGCACATCATGACTCGCGTGGGCTCCGTGGCGCTCGAGCACATGCGCGATCCCGACGACTTCGTTCGCGGCCTGCACTCGCTCGGCGATCTCTCGCCGGATCGCCGGTTCATCCTGCACTTCCCGGAGGAGCGGCTGATCTGGAGCGTGGGCTCCGGCTACGGCGGCAACGCGTTACTCGGCAAGAAGTGCCACGCCCTCCGCATCGCGTCCTCGCAGGCACGGCAGGAAGGATGGATGGCCGAGCACATGCTGATCCTCGGCCTCGAGGATCCGCAGGGCCGGATCACCTACCTCGCCGCTGCAATGCCGAGCGCGTCGGGCAAGACCAACCTGGCGATGGTCGTCTCGAGCCTGCCCGGCTATCGTGTGTGGACGGTCGGCGACGATATCGCGTGGATCCACGTGGACCGCAACGGCCAGCTTCGCGCCACCAACCCGGAACGCGGATTCTTCGGAGTAGCGCCGAACACCAGCGCCAAGACCAATCCCAACGGCGCGGCGATGGTGCGCTCGAACACCATCTTCACCAACGTGGCGCTGACCCCGTCGAAGGAACCGTGGTGGGAGGGCATGGGGCCCGAGGCTCCCGAGGGCTTGGTGGATTGGCAGGGCAAGCCGTGGGAGCCCGGCAGTGGCCCCGCCGCGCACCCCAACTCGCGCTTCACGGTGCCGGCCCAGCAGTGCCCGTCCATCGCGCCCAACTGGGAGGACCCGCAGGGCGTGCCGATCTCCGGCTTCATCTTCGGGTCGCGCCGCGCCCGGGTGGTGCCGTTGGTGTTCGAGGCCTTCGGCTGGGATCACGGCGTGTTCCTGGGCTCGGCCATGGGCACCGAGACGACCGCGGCGATCACCGGGAAGGTGGGCGTGGTGCGACGTGACCCGATGGCGATGATCCCATTCTGCGGCTACAACATGGCCGACTACTTCGCGCACTGGCTGTCCTTCGGGCCCCGGCTGAAGAATCCTCCGCGGATCTTCCGGGTGAACTGGTTCCGCAGAGACGAGCAGGGGCGCTTCCTGTGGCCGGGCTATGGCGAGAACGTACGAATCCTGAAGTGGATCGTCGAGCGCATTTACGGCGGCGGCGGCGCGGTCGAGACCCCGATCGGCTACGTGCCCGCGCCCGGCTCGATCGACACCAGCGGATTGCAGATGCCGACGGGCGCGCTCGAGGCTGCCTTGCGCGTAGACCGCGAGGAATGGCGGCAGGCGCTCGACGAGCTGGGCGAGTTCTACCAACAGTTCGGTGACCGGATGCCACCCGCGATCTGGAAGGCGCACGCCGAGACGACTCGCCGCTTCGGTCTCTGAGCGCGGCGACGATGAGCAAGAGGCGGTCCGCGCTGGGACTCGCGCTGGCGATCCTGGGCGCTCTCGCCGGATGCGCGACCAGCGACGCCGATTTTCCCCCTCCTCAGCCGCCCGCGGCGGCCGTCCACTTCAAGGCGACGCCTCCCGGCGAGTTCCCGGTGGACGTCTATTTCGCGGCCTGGCGCGATGGCTACGTGATCTACACTGCGGGCGCGCCCCCGCTCTATCTCATGCCGGACAAGCAGGGGGGCTACATCATCCAGAGTCCCAGCGAGGGCACGCGCTGGGTCGTGGAGCGGTCGGACGGCAGTGGCTGGAACATCCTCTCTCCCAACCGCCCCGCGGTGCTCCTGCTCAAGCAGGAAGGTGGCGGATACATCCTCCAGCCGCCCGGCGAGCTGCCCACGCTGATCGTTCCCGACTGATACTGTCCCAACACTGACAGAGCGTCTGTCAAGGGACGTCAGCCCGATCCGAGCGGCGCCGCGCTCGGCTCAGAATTTCGCAATCAGTTCGCTCAGTTGAGTCCTCGTCCGCCCCGTGGCAGGGGCCTTGCTCACCAGTAGTTCGCCTTTTAAACCGCCGCCTCTGCGAGGAGCCCGTCATGTCCGGACGCAAGATGCCCAGATCGACCGCTCGCTCGACCGCGCGGGCCTAGCGATCGCCCCATGTGGCCCATGAAGCGTCGCGCCGCCGTCGCCACTCGCAGAAAGCTTACGGCCTTCCTCGACGAAGGATCCGAGATCGAGGGTAAGTACACGTTTTCCGGCACCGTCCTGCTCAACGGGAAGTTCCAGGGTGAGATCGCGTCGCCGGACACGCTCATCATCGGGGAGCGCGGCGTCGTGAACGCGAGTGTGCGGGCGGGCACCATCGTGGTGAATGGCGAGCTGGTCGGCAACGTCCACGCCAGCAACCGCATCGAGTTGTCCGGCAAGGCCCGCGTTTTCGGCGATCTCGAGTCGCCCATCATCGTGCTCGAGGAAGGCGTGATGTTCGAGGGCCACTGCCGGATGCCGAAGCCGGACGCGTCCGACGCCGCCCGCGACGTCTCCGTGGTTTCTCTCAAGCGCTCATGAAGAGCCGCGGCGAGTTCACCCTCGTGCTGGTCCACGGCGGCGGCACCCGCATGCTGCACGTGGGCTGTCCCCGCGGATTCCTGCTCAGCGCGCTGCTGGGCGTCCTGCTCGGTGTCGGCCTCCTCGGCGGCACCTGGTGGGACTACTTCGCGCTCAAGCAGGCCCAGCTGCAGGCGGCAAGCGTCGAGCGACGAGTCGAGGAGCAGCGCGCGCTGCTGGACACCTTCGAGCAGCGAGTGGCCGAGATCAATCGGGAAGTGAGCGCGTGGCAGGAGGCGCACGTCCGGGTGTGGGGCACGTTCGGTCCATCGCCCGGCGTCACCGGCAAGGGCACCGGCATGGGCGGCGCGGTCGCGGTGCTGCCCATGGTCTTCGCTAGCGAGGCACCCGCACTGCCGCAGGCCCTCGCGCTGCTCGGCAGCAACGTGAGCGAGAGTGGTCAGAGCCTGCGTGCGTTCGAGCGCTACATGGAGCGCACCCGGCCCATGCTGATGTCGCTGCCGTTCCGGTGGCCGGTGCGCGGCCCGCTGAACTCCCGCTTCGGGATGCGCCCGTCGCCCTGGACGGGCGACCAGGAGTTCCACCGTGGGCTCGACATCAGCGCCAGCCGCGGCACCGCCGTGCTCGCGCCGGCCACCGGCTCGGTCTACTTCGCGGGCAACGGAGGCGAGTACGGCACGACCGTCATCCTGGACCACGGCCACGGCCTCCGCTCGCTCTACGGTCACCTCCAGGAGATCCGGGTCAAGCAAGGGCAGTCCGTGGACCGCGGGCAGATTATCGCGCTCACCGGCAACACCGGACGCACCTCGGGCCCGCACCTGCACTACGAGATCCAGGTGCGGGGCCAGGCCGTCGATCCCCGCCAGTTCCTCTGGGACTAGCGTACCTGTCCGCTAGCCGCCGCGGCTACGCGGTGTCAGGCGTGTCCGATTCGCTCCGCCACACGACGATCTCCTCGCCCAGCCTGACCCGCGCGTCCCAGGTCACGTCGATAGCGCCCTGAACGCTCTGGTGCGCCGGGCAGCCCTGCGGATGCACGGCCAGCGCGCGCTCGGTGTTCTCGCGGCTGTCCGACGGGACCGCCAGCTCATAGTGCACGTGGATCGACTTGATGCGGATGGTCTTCCCGACGCCGACGATACGGCCTTCCACGGTGGCGGTGAAGCCCTCGCGGTCGAACGCGATCTTGCGCCCTGCCAGGGCGCCACGCAGCGTGCCGTACATTCAGCCGGCGACGGCCGCCACGACGTGATCGAGCGTGGAGGCGACCGGCGGGCCTTCCTTGACGCCGTAATACTCGCGTAACCGGCCCTGGACGCCGTAGACCACCGGGGCCGGCACGTCACCCAGGTAAGCGTGGCGATAGCCGTGGCGGTATTCGAGGCGGGCCTGAGAGACGTACTCGAAATCGTCGGGCATGGAAGCCTCCTCTGCGTCCTCGGGTGATCGTCGTGTGAGGGGAAGGTACCAAACCGGCGATCGTCGAGTCGGCTGATCCGCAGGCACACGATCGAGCGCTCGCGGGTGGAGCGTGGCATGATGACGCCATGCTCGGCGCGCGGCCCGTGGATGCGGCGGTCGGACTGGCGGTGATGGCGAAGGCGCCGCGGG
>DATFWA010000083.1:0-11057 GCA_035259825.1 Candidatus Methylomirabilota bacterium
CACCCACGAAGCCGCCCAGATGGCCCCAGTTGTTCACCCCTGCCATGAAGAAGCCGAAGATGAACATGATGAGCGCCCACTGACCGTACTGGCGAAAGACCGCCACTCCGAAGGAGCCGCCCCGGCTCCGTCCGTAGGCCACCATCGCGCCGAGGAGGCCGAAGATCGCGCCGGAGGCGCCTACCGTCCACGTGACGCCGACCGCGTTGGAGAGCACGAATCCCAGCGCGCCGGCCACCGTGAAGATCACGACGAGGCGCGACCCGCCGAAGGTCTGCTCGACCGCCGGCGCGAGCTGTCGGACCCAGAGTAGGTTGAAGAGGATGTGCAGCAGGTTGCCGTGCAGATAGACGGCGGTGAAGAGTGTCCACCAGAGGCCCGCCGCCCACGGGATCGCGCCAGTCATTCCGAGCCGGATGAGCGCGCCGTTGCTTGGCGCGAGCATGTCGAAGGGGTTGCGGGCCCGGAACGCGGCGCCGGGATCCAGCAGGATCGAGGCTACGTAGAGCGCGACGCACACGACGGTGACGGCCCGCGCGAAGTCGAGCCGGCCCATCAGCCGACCGACCCCGGGGCCGAAGCCCCAGAGGCCCGGGCGGCGCGCCCCGCAGTAAAAGCATTCGGTGGCGTCCACCCGGTTGAGCTTGCCGCAGCGGTAGCAGAGGCTCGAGCCCGTTCGCTGCCTGAACATGTGGACGGATTCTACCGGGAGGTCGCGACCGCGGGCGCGCGCCTCAGGATCGCCCCGAGCCCGCCGCGCGTTGCGGGAACGGCGCCTGCGAGTCGAGCCGCTCGAGCAGGCTCTTCACCTGCGCCGCGAACGCGTCGCGGCGATGCGCGGGCACGGGCGAGCCCGGGATGAATTTCTCGCCCAGCGGATTGACGAACACGCCGGCCTTACGCACCCGGTAGTCGAGGTGCGGGCCGGTGGAGAGTCCGGTGGTTCCGACGCGGCCGATGACCTGACGCTGTCGCACCCGCTCGCCGCGACGGACGTCCATCTTTGACAGATGGTTGTACATCGTCTCGTAGCCGCGGGCGTGGCGGATCGTGATCGTGAGCCCGAAGCCGCCGTCCCAAGCCGCCTGGGTCACCACGCCATCGGCGACCGCGCGCACCGGCGTGCCCACCGGCGCCCCGTAATCCACCGCGAGGTGCGGCCGCAGGCCGCCCAGGATCGGATGGTGGCGGGCGTGGGAGAAGCCGGAGGTGATGCGGGTGAAGTCGAGGGGCGCGCGTAGGAACATCTTCCGCACCGATCGGCCGGAGGCGTCGTAGTACTCGCGCCGGCCGCCGCCCTCGGCGAACGCCACGCTGGTGAGCAGCGAGCGGCCCGCGCTCGAGTACTGCGCGATCAGGATGTCGCCGTAGCCCAGGAGGCTGTCGCCGACGTAGCGCTTCTCCACCAGGCAGCGGAACTGGTCTCCCGGCAACGAGTCGGCCGCGAAGTCGAAGTCCCACTCGAAGAGCGTTACCAGGCGGGCGGTGAGGGCCGGGCTCTCGCCGAGGCGCTCCACGCTCGCGAAGAGCGAGTCGCGCACCTCGCCGGCGAGGGCGACCACGCGGGTATCCACGTCGGGCCGAACCGCGGTCACTGTCCAGCGGCCGCCGTCGGACCGGATCTCGTAGCGCTCAGCGGGAGAGCGTGTGTACACGACCTCCACCGTCCCGCCTTCCGCGCCGGGCAACACGGTGAGCCGCTCTCCGGGCGCGAGCCGCCGCATGTTGACGTTGCTCCGCAGCGCGGCCACGATCGCCGCGGCCTCGCCCCGCTCGACGCCCGCCCGACGCATCGCGCTCTCGAGCGTCTCGCCGCGTCTCAGCGTGATCTCGATCGCGGCCGGGCTCGCGGGAACGGCCGGCGCCTCGGCGACCGGCGCCGGCGCGGCGTCAGGCGATCCGGATGAGGTCGCGGGAGGCCGGGTGGGCACCGCGAGGCCGATCGCCCCGAGGGCGAGCAGCATGGCGGCAGAGACGAGGCAGTAGGAGCGCCGCATGATGAAACCAGAATACCTCTGCGACTTCGGAGGCCCAACCGAAACCACCGCGGTGAAGCCCTACTACCCGCGGGGGAGGGACGCTAGGCGCCGTACTTGGTGAAGCGTAGAGCGTTGGCCATCACCAGCGGCATCAGGTCCTGGGCGGGCAGCACCCCGAGCGAGCCGCTGGCGCAGTCCCGCTCGGTGAAGCGGCTCACGTGATCGGCGCCGCAGTACTCACTCGCGAGGAGCGCGGGGACGCCCTGCCAGCCGTGTCCCGACAGGATCGAGGGAGTCGCGTGATCGCCGGAGATGGCGAGCACGTCGGGCCGGAGTGCGACCACGCGCGACAGCAGCGCGTCGAAGCGCTCGAGCGCGGCCACCTTGGCCGCGAAGTCGCCGTCCTCTCCCGCCTTGTCGGTGTCCTTGTAGTGCAGGAAGAAGAAGTCGTAGTGCTCCCATTGCTGCTCGAGCGTGTCGATCTCCTCCGCGAAGGTGCCGCCGGTCTTGAGCACGTCCATGCCTACCAGGCGCGCGAGGCCGCGATACATCGGATACGCCGCGATGGCGGCGGCGCGCAGGCCGAACGTCTCGGGGAAGAGCGGCAGGCGCGGCCGCTGGTCGAAGCCGCGAAGGAGCAGCATGTTGGCCGGCGCCGCGTCGCGGAGGCGCTCCCGCGCCGCGTCGACGAACGCGTTCACGAGCGCGGCCGTGCGGTCCGCTTCCGGCGCCTGCGCGGACACGGGCAGGGGCGGCACCCCGAGCTGCTGGGGGTCCGTCTCGGACAGACGGCCTGAGAGGCCGGCGCCGCGCAGCACGAGGACGAAGCGGTGCTCCTTCACCGGCTCGACCAGTAGTTGCACGCCGTCGAGCCGGATCTCGCGCAGCCGTTCGACCAGGCGGACGCAGACTTCGGTAGAGATGCGGCCGGCCCGCCGGTCGGTGATGCGGCCCTGCGCGTCCACCGAGCAGAAGTTGCCGCGCGCGGCCACGTCACCCGGCTGCAGCTCGAAGTCGATGCCGAGGGCCTCGAGCACGCCGCGGCCCACCGGATAGCGAAGCGGATCGTAGCCGAAAAGGCCGAGGTGTCCGGGACCGCTGCCCGGCGTGATCCCCGGACCGACGTGGCGGAGGAGGCCGCAGGCGGAGCGGCTGGCCAGTCCATGCAGCGTGGGGATCTGCGCGGTCTCGAGCTCGCTCTTACCCGATCCCGGACGCGGCAGGCCGCCCAGCCCGTCGAGCGAGCAGAGCACGATCTTGGTGGTGGCGGACTGCACGAGCGAGTGGAGGAACTCTAGGTCCATACTTCCTTGTTCTCTCCGAAGTCGGCCGGGCAGGGCGGGCCCCACACGTAGAGGGCGTCCTCGGGAGGGAAGTCCCGCGGCTCCCAAGCGCAGCGCTCCGGGATGTAGTCGAGGTCGAAGTAGTACTCGCTGAAGCTGCCCCACGGGTCCCGCAGGTAGTAGAAGAAGTTGGAGCCGATCACGTGGCGCCCGAGTCCCCAGCCGGGCTGCCAGCCCTTCTCGGCCATGCGGACGGCGCCCATCGCGATCTCGTCCACGCTGCCGACCTGGAACGAGCCGTGGTGGAAGCCGGGGGCGTGGGACGAGAGCAGGGCGAGCGTGTGGTGATCGGTGTTGCTGCGCAGGAACGCGATGATCCCCCGCGAGCGGTCGGAGAGCTTCATGCCGAGTGTCTCGGTGTAGAAGCGCATCGCGCGCTCCATGTCGGGAGTGAAGAGCAGCGCGTGGCCCAGGCGGCGCGGGGTGATCCGCTGGCCGCGCGCCGGGTACCCGCGCGCCGCCTCGCGCTGGACGTAGCCGGGGCCGTTGAGCGGCACCGGAGGATCGACCGGCTCGGCGGGCGGCGCCTCGTCGCGGACGTTGACCGCGTTGCCGTCGGGATCGCGGAACCAAATGCCGCCTTCCGGCGCGCCCCGGGGCGCATCCATCTCCGCGACCCCGGCGCGTCGGAGCGACTCGCGCACCCGCGCGAAATCCTCGCCCGGGGCGCCGTAGCACAGGTGATGGAGGCGCTTGCGCTTGCCCCCGTAGAGGAGCACCGCGTCGCGGCCCAGTCGCTCCGGCCGCAGCCGCACGGAATCGCCCGAGCCGCGGCCATCCACGAGGCCGAAGTCCTCGTAGAACCGCTGCCCCACCGACGGATCGGGTACTTCGAGCGCATAGTGGAGAAAGCTCCGCACTGCCATGGTGGTCTCCGCCTCCGCGCCTAGGCGTCCTTCACGGTGTTCTCGAGGGTGCCCAGCCCGGTGATCTCCAGTTTGACCGTGTCGCCCGGCTGCAGCGTGATCTGCGGCTTGCGGGAGAATCCCACGCCGGCGGGGGTGCCGGTGGCGATGAGGTCGCCGGGCGAGAGCGTCATGAAGTTGGTCAGGTACTGGATGATGTAGCCCACGTCGAAGATGAAGTTCCGCGTCGAGCCATTCTGCATCAAGGTGCCGTTGACCCAGGTCTTGAGGTCGAGCACGTGCGGATCCGGGATCTCGGCCCGGTCCGCGATGTAGGGGCCAACCGGGGCGAGCGTGTCCCCCGCCTTGCCCGCGCCCCACTGGGTCGTGTGGAACTGGAAGTCACGCGCGCTCGCGTCGTTGATGATCGTGTAGCCGTACACGTAGTCGAGCGCCTGCTCGCGCTTGACGAAGCGCGCGGTCCGGCCGATCACCACGCCGAGCTCGACTTCCCAGTCGAGCGTCTTCTCGCCCCGCGGCCGCAGGATGGGCTCGCCCGGATCCTGGATCGCGTTCGCCCACTTGGGGAACACCGGCGGCTCCTTGGGAGCAGGATTGTTCGTCTCCGCCGCGTGGTCCTTGTAGTTCAGCCCGATGCAGATGAACTTGCCCGGATCCGCGATCGGCGCGTGCAGGCGGACCGATCCCACCGGGAAGGCCACCGGCTGGAACTTACCCCCGCGGGCCGCGTCCATCATGGACGCCAGCATGTCCTGGCTCGCGCTGCCGCCTTCGAGGAAGCCGCGCGTGCTGTCCGCGGGGAACAGCGCCGACGCGATCGTCGCCGCCCGCACGACGCCCTTCGAGGCCAGGAAAGCGGTGGCGCTCGCCTCGAGATCCGCGATACGGTCCTGTCCGAGGTAGCAGCCGAGGCGGGGGGCGTGACCATTCTGGGAGAAGCGGACGATCTTCATGGACGGTCTCCTTGGCAATGAGGGGCGGTCCGAACTACGCGTACTTGGCCGGCACGCACAGAGTCTACGACCGGCGCCAGGCGATGTCGAGGGCTCCCAACACATTGATTAACCTGATATTCCAGCCTTTTGTCGTCACGGCGCGGTGCGCTAGGATCGCGGAGACGGCGGCCCGGCGGAGCCGTCGGGCGATGTAGGTCCAGATATTCAGTTCGGTTATCTTAGAGGCGTGTAGTGGACAACCGCGTCGTCGCGAACGCCGCCGGGAACACACGCCGGCACAAGAGGAGACACATCATATGCAGGTTGCCATGAAGGGGCTGTGCGCGCTGCTCGTCGCCGTGATGGCGCTGACGGGCCCACTGCTGTCGCGGGCGGCGGTGGCGCAGGCCGCCGAACCCTCGACCGCTCCGGTCGATGCGGACGTCGCCGATTCCGATCGCGTCGGGGCCGGCTTCCTGAACGTCGTGTACGTGCCGGGCAAGGCCATCGTCTGCGGCCTCGGCACCATCGCGAGCGCCGGCCTCATGCTGCTCACATTCGGCTCCGGCTATCGCGCCGCGGTCGCCACCTTCAAGGAAGGCTGCGGCGGGACCTGGGTTCTCACGCCGGAGCACGTGGCCGGCAGGGTCCCCCCGGTCGAAGACATCGAGTAAGTAATCCGTCCGGCGCCACCCGCTCCAGCCGGAGCGGTGGCGCCGGCGCGTGAGATCCCGCGATAGCGCTCCGGCGGGCGGCCGTCCCCGCGCTCTTCCTCCTGCTGCTCGCCGGCTTCGCCGCCGGCATCTGGGGAAGCTACCGGGCCGCGTTTCCGGGCCGCGGGCTCTACCGGGTGAGCGGAGTCTTCGAGGGACGGGGACCCGACGCGCTCATGCTGGTGAAGCACGATGCGGTGCCCGGCTTCATGGACGAGATGCAATCGATGGCCCTGTACGCGGAGACGCCCGGCCTCCTGGACTCCGCCGACCTGCGGCGTGGCGATCGCGTGCGGCTCACCGTCCGGCAGGAGCGTGATCGGCTGGTGGCGGTCGAGATCCAGAAGATAAGGTAGGTGCACCATGAAGAAGGGTCAGCGCCGTCCCCGCACCATGAGCCTTCGCGAGGCGGCCTCGGTGGTCTTCGCCCTGTCGGCGCTGCTGCCGATCCTCCTCTTCGTCTACCTGTTCTCGCGGCACGACCTGCTCCGCGACACCGAGGCGCAGATCGGCCTCCTCGCAGCGGTCGCGGTGTCCATACTCGGCTTCGTCGTCTTCCGCCGGATGATGGCCCAAATCTCGCTGCTCGCCCAGGGCTTCCTGGCTCCCGCCGAGGCCAAGGCGGAGACGCTTCGTCGGGTCGAGCGCACCGGCGCGGTGCCCGGTCTCGGCGAGGTCACCGAGATCGGGCAGGTACGCGACGCGTTCTACCACATGTTGGAAGATCTGAGGACCTCTACCCAGCGGCTGGAAGACCTGGTCTTCAAGCTGGGCACCCTCAACGAGATGGTGGAGCTGGCCGCCCGCATCCCGCGCATCCAGGACCTGCTGGGCCTCGTGTTGCAGTCGACGATGCGCGCGGTTCGCGCGACCGTGGGCTCGATCATGATCCTCGATCGCGACCGGACCGTGCTGAGGCTGGCCGCGTCCCGCGGGATCCCCGACGAGGTGGTCCCCGCGGTCGAGGTCAAGGTCGGGGAAGGCATCGCGGGCAAGGTCGTGGAGATGGGCGAGCCGGTACTGGTGGACGACATCGCCACCGACCCCCGCTTCAACAAGGCCAACGACCCCCAGTACGGCAATGGCTCCTTCATCTGCATGCCGATCCGGGTCGGTGACCGCGTGCTCGGCGTGATCAACATGGCCAAGAAGCGCGAGCACGCGATGTCGGACGCGCTGCGGCCGCCCCCGTTCAGCTCGACGGACCTGCACTTCCTGAACGCGCTGATGACCTACATCGGCTACGCGGTCGACAACTCGCGTCTGCTGGAGGAGGCGCAGACCTCCGCCTCCCGCCTGCAGATCGTCGTCGACGACCTCCAGTCCACCCAGACCCAGCTAGTGCGCGGCGAGACGCTGCGCGCGATGGGCCAGCTCTCCTCCGGGATGGCGCACCATCTCAACAACCTGTTCGCGGTGATCCTGGGACGTGTCGAGCTGCTGCTGGGCAAGGTCGAAGAGACGAGCGTGCGACGCTCGCTCGAGATCATCCAGCGGACCGCCCAGGACGGCGCTGAGGTGGTGCGACGGGTGCAGCGGTTCAGCCGTGTGCAGCCCGTCTCCGACGCGGTGGCGGTCGACCTCAACCAGCTGGTGCAGGAGGTGGTGGAGCTGACCCGGCCGCGCTGGCATGACGAAGCGCAGCTGCGCGGCAGCCGGATCGAGGTGGCGGTGGATCCGGGCGTCATCGGGGCCGCGGTGGGCGAGCCGGCTCCGCTGCGCGAGGTGTTGATGAACCTGCTGCTGAACGCGGCCGATTCGATCAGCCAGACCGGGCGCGTCACGCTCAAGACCTGGACGCAGGACGATCGCGTCTACTGCTCTGTCTCCGATACCGGAGCGGGCATGCCCGATGAAATCCGGCGCCGCGCGCTCGAGCCCTTCTTCACCACCAAGGGGCCGAAGGCCACCGGGCTCGGGCTCAGCGTGGCCTACGGGACCGTCCAGCGCTACGGCGGCACCCTGGCCGTGGAGAGCGTAGAGGGGCAGGGCACCACGGTGGAGGTCAGCCTGCCCAGCGCGGCCGCCACGGCCCAGGTGGTCAGGAAGTCGACGGGACCCGCGACGAAGGCGGCCCTGCCCCTGCGCATCCTGGTGATCGACGACGAGTTGCAGGTGCGGAGCACGCTCGCCGAGATGCTGGAGGAGCAGGGGCACTCGGTGACCCAAGCGCCCGGCGGCCGCCAGGGCCTGTCCTATCTGGAGTCGAATCCCGAGCTGGTCGACGTGGTGATCAGCGATCTCGGAATGCCGGACATGACCGGGTGGGACGTCGCGCGCACCATCCAGTCGCGGTGGCCGAGACTGCCGGTGGGGCTCATCACCGGGTGGGGCGAGACCGAGATCACTCGCGAGGAGCGCGGCCGGGTGAACTTCGTGATCACCAAGCCCTTCGACAAGGCGTTGTTGAGTCAGACGATGTCGGACATCCGTCCGCGCGTCTAGGCCTCGGCCCGCCTCCTACCGCTTCACCGCTTTCTCCTGTCGAGGCAGCGTGCGCAGGTGGCGCACGACCTCGCGGATCTGCTCTTCCGCCAGGTGGTAGCCGAAGGCCGGCATTCCCGGCTTGCCAATCGTGGCGCCGCCATTCTTGATCAGCATGATCAGGAAGTCGTCCGAGAGGGAATCCATCAGCCGGGGATCGGCGAGATCGCCTGGCCGCATCAGGAAGAGCCACGCCCGCCATGATCCATGCCCGTTGGCGCCGTGGCACGTCGCGCAGTACGTCAGATACAAGCGCTGACCGCCGGTGGCGGTCTTGGGCACCGGGTGAGGGACGAAGAGCATCACGAGGATGCTGCCGACCAGCATGACGAGCGCCGGTCCGAACACGACGAGCATCCACTTCGCTCTCATCGAGCCACCAGAGTAGGCCGAAGGACCCGACGAGGCAAGGAACTGGGCGGCACGACCGTGCGATAGTAGACGCCATGCGTGTCGTCGTGATGCGCCACGCCGATGCCGGAGAGGCGGATCCGCGCCGCTGGCCGGACGACCGGGATCGCCCGTTGACGGATGCGGGCCGGCGCGAGCACGCGCGCGTGGCCGAGGCGCTCCGGCGCTTGGGGCTACGCTTCGATCGCATCCTGACCAGTCCGCTCGCGCGGGCTCGCGAGACCGCCGACATCACCGCTCGGATCTTCGGCGATCGGCCGACGCCCGAGCCGACGGATCTGCTCGGCGACCGGGCCGATCCGGCCACAATCGTGGCCGCCCTCTCTCGCGTGAAGGCGGAGACGCTGCTGTGTGTCGGCCACGAGCCGACGCTGTCCGGGCTGGTCGCGGCTCTGATCAGCGGGGACGGAACCGCGCGCGTCGCGATGGCCAAGAGCGGCGTGGCCGTCATCGAGTGCGGGGATGCGCCGGCGCCCGGCCGGGGCGTGCTGCGACTGCACCTCCGGCCCGCGGAGATCGTTCGGCTGCTCGACGAGACCGCCGATCCGCCCCTCGCCGCGCCGGCCCCGCCGACGCCGGACGCGTTCATGGGCACCCTGACCGCGTATCAGCGCAGCGCCGCGCTCAAGGGCGCGCTCGATCTGGACCTGTTCACCGCCATCGGCGGGAGCCGGGAAACGGCGGCGGCGGTGGCCACGCGGTGCGGGGCCTCGCCGCGCGGCACCCGCATCCTCTGCGACTACCTGACGGTGGCCGGCTTCCTCACCAAGAGCGGCGATCGCTATGCGCTGACCGCCGACTCCGCTCGGTTCCTCGATCGCAGGTCGCCCGCGTGCGTGGCCGCCGCCGCGGACTTCGTCTACGCGCCCGAGCTGCGCGAGGCGTTCGCCGACGTGGCCGCGGCGGTGCGGCGGGGTGGCACCGTGATGGGGCCGGGCACGGTGGCGCCCGACCACCCGGTGTGGGTGTGCTTCGCCCGCGCGATGGCGCCGTTGATGTCTGCTGCGGCGGAGGCGGTGGTCGACCTCGTCGAAGTGGATCCGGGGCAGCCGCTGCGGGTGCTCGACGTGGCGGCCGGTCACGGCATGTTCGGCATCGCGTTCGGGCGACGCCATCCTCGCTCGGTCATCACCGCGCTCGACTGGTCGGCCGTCCTGGAGGTGGCGCAGGAGAACGCGCGCGCGGCCGGGCTCGCCCGCCGGTTCCGGACCATCGCGGGCAGCGCCTTCGAAGCGGACCTCGACGGGCCCTACGATCTGGTCCTCGTGCCGAACTTTCTCCATCACTTCGACCCGGCGACCTGCGAGCGGTTCATGGTGCGGGTGAAGGAGGCGCTCGCTCCCGCCGGGCGCGCGATCACGGTGGAGTTCGTGCCCGACGAGGGACGCGTGACGCCGCCGCACGCCGCCATGTTCAGCCTGGTGATGCTATGCTCCACGCCGGCCGGGGACGCCTACACCTTCGCCGAGCTGGACGCAATGTTCCGCCGCGCCGGCCTAGGCGAAAGCGAGCTCCGCGTGCCGGGACCGGGCGGACCCCAGGTCATCATCTCTCAGCGCTGAGGAGGCGTACGCATGACGCACCGGATCGCGGTCATTCCCGGCGATGGCATCGGCAAGGAAGTGCTCCCCGAGGGCATGCGGGTGCTCGAGGCGGCAGGCCGCCGCTTCGGCGTGGACTTCGCATGGACGCAGTTCGACTGGAGCTGCGAGTCCTATACCCGGACCGGCCGGATGATGCCCGAGGACGGTCTCGCGCAGCTCCGACGGTTCGACGCCATCTACCTGGGCGCGGTGGGCTTCCCTGGCGTGCCGGACCACGTGTCGCTCTGGGGGCTCCTGATTCCGATCCGACGCGAGTTCCATCAGTACGTGAACCTGCGCCCGGTGCGGCTGCTGCGCGGGGTGCGGTCGCCGCTTGCCGGACGGGGGCCCGCCGACATCGACATGCTGATCGTGCGCGAGAACAACGAAGGCGAGTACTCGGAGATCGGTGGGCGCCTCTACCGCGATACGCCGCACGAGCTGGCGATGCAGCAGGCGGTGTTCACCCGAAGGGGATGCGACCGGGTCCTCCGCTACGCGTTCGACCTGGCCCGGAAGCGGCCGCGCCGCCAGGTCACCTCCGCCACGAAGTCCAACGGCATCATCCACAGCATGCCGTACTGGGACGAGCGCTTCGCGGCGATGGCCAAGAACTACCCCGACGTGAAGACGAGCCAGTACCACATCGACATCTTGACGGCTCACTTCGTGCAGCATCCGGACTGGTTCGACGTGGTCGTGGCCTCGAACCTCTTCGGCGACATCCTGTCGGACCTGGGGCC
>DATFWA010000084.1:0-12153 GCA_035259825.1 Candidatus Methylomirabilota bacterium
ACGGAGCCGTGCTTCATCAGGATCCCGCCGATGCCACACATGCTCAGCCCCGGGCCGGGCCGGACCGGGCGCCCGTCGCGGCCGCGGGCACTGATCGAAGGAAGGAGTGCAAGCACGGGCTGCCACGACGCATCACGTCTCCGGGGGGCTAGGCCCTGAAGCTTGCCGGAACCTGTCCTGAAGATGACACCTCGGTAAGGTAGGGCGGAAGCGACCGTCTAGTGGCTGATGACTGCGGAGGAAGGGAGGGAAATCGCGAAGGTAGAGCCAATTCCGACGACACTCGAGTACTTGAGCCTCGCCCCCGTGCGCCCGCACGATCGCCCGGACCACGCTCAGGCCGAGGCCAAGGCCGCGCTCCGAACGGCTCTTGTCACCGCGGTAGAGTCGATCCCAGATCTGCAGGATCTCATCCGGCGTCAGGCCCATTCCCGTGTCTTTGACGCTGACCAAGGATTGCTTGCTCCTCCTAGCGCGCCGCCACGTCCACGCGTCCGCCGGGAGGACCGTAGGCAACATGAACGCCCTCCGGCGGCGGTCGCCTTTTCCTTGGTCGCCGTCAACGTGACGTAAGCTGCCACACTCAGACATCGGCTCTCGGAGCCCCTAGGATCCACAGGGCACATGAACGGCCTCCTCGCCGGTCGAGCGAGCCGGCCCAGGGCAGCGACATGCTAGGCCAGACAGACCGCCGCCGTCAATCGACCCACGGACTAGCCGACTCAGCCCAGATGCCGCCTCGCGACGAAGAGCCGCTGGCGCCCGCCGCGCCCCAAGCCGATTCGATCAGGATGCGGCGGCGCCGCGCTCGGGAGCGGCCGGGCCAGGACTTTGTCCCGAATAGGCGGGGGCGAGGTGCTCGAGGATCTTCCGGATGACGGCGGGATCGTACAACGTGGCGATCAGGCGCAGCCGGGCCCCACAGTGAAGCTGCCTCGCGAATTCTACAGCGACCCCGACGTGGTGGCGGTGGCCCGCCGTCTCATCGGGCGGCTGCTCGTGGTGCCGGCCCGCGGCGGGCAGCGGGTCTCCGGGATCATCGTGGAGACCGAGGCGTACCGGGGCCCGGAGGACCGCGCCTCCCACGCCTACGGCGGGCGACGCACCCAGCGCACCGAGACGATGTACGCGCGCGGTGGCACCGCGTACGTGTACTTCGTGTACGGCATGTACTACCAGTTCAACGTGGTGACCGCTGGGGAGGACGTGCCCCATGCGGTCCTGGTCCGCGCGCTGGAGCCGGTCGAGGGGCTGCCCCTCATGCGGCGCCGCCGGGGGGGCGGGACCGACCGCAACCTGACCAGCGGCCCGGGCAAGCTCTGTATCGCGCTGGGCATCGATCGCCGGCTCGACCGCGCCGACCTGCTCGGCGACCGGATCTGGCTCGAGGAGGGCCGACGCATCGCAGCGTCTCGCATCGCGAGTGGGCCGCGCATCGGGATCGACTACGCCGAGACCTGGGTCGATCGGCCGTGGCGGTTCTGGCTCCGGGAAAGCCCCTTCGTGAGCCCGAGGTGAGTCGGCAGAATCGGCTTTCATATTCGTAGCCTTAGACCCGTCCTCTGCAGCAGCCACATCAGCCCCCACCAGAGCAGCACGTAAGCCAGCGCGAACGCCAGCGAGGCGTTGACCGGCGTGGCCCATTGCGCGAAGAGATGCGTGAAGAGCCACGCGTGCAGCCGTGTGTTCTCGGGCCCGACGCGGATGAGGAGCAGCAGGCGGGCCATCGCGGTGGACAGGAAGAAGAGCGGTAGCGCGGTGAGGCCGAACAGCACGAGCGGCCCCGCCCAGCGGCGAAGCCTACGCACCTCGATCAGCCAGTAGCAGAGCGCCAGCGCCAGGGCGGCGAAGCCCGACATCATGAGCGCGTACGAGCTGGTCCATAGCGACTTGTTTACCGGGAACGAGAGCCCCCAGAGCCATCCGAGGCCCGCGGCCACCGCGCCGCCGACGATCAGGCCCGACAGCAGCCGCGCCACCGGCCGTGCCCGACGGAGCCAGTGGCCGGCCAGCACGCCGAGCAGAGTGGTGCCGGTGGCCGGCAGGGTGCTCAGGATGCCCTCCGGGTCGTACCATTTCGAGATCTGCCAGATGTGCCGCGGCCCGAGCACGAGCCGATCCACGTAGCCGGCCAGGTTGCCCGCCGGACTCAGGTCTCCGGCCACCTGGCCCGGAGCCGCCACGCGCGTCATCAGCAGCCAGTAGCCGACGAGGAGCGCGGCGGCCACCAGCGCGTGGAGGCGCCAGCCCCGGGCCCCGCCGGTGAGCACGAACAGCAGGGCGGCGAGCAGGTAGCAGACCGCGATGCGCTGGAGCACGCCGGGAATGCGCAGCGTCGAGAGCTGGAAGAATGGCTGCGCGTGCAGGAGGAGGCCCAGGGCGAAGATCACCACCGATCGGCGCACCACGCGGCCCGAGAGGCCGTCGGCGCCGGCTTCGAGTCGCGGGCCCAGGGCGAGCGGAATCGACACGCCCACGATGAACAGGAAGAACGGGAAGATCATGTCGGTCGGCGTGAAGCCGTGCCACTCGGCGTGACGCAGCGGTGGGTACACCGCGCTCCAGGTGCCCGGGTTGTTGACGAGCACCATCGCCGCCACCGTCAGGCCGCGAAGCGCATCGACCGACGGCAGGCGCAGGGCCACGCTCACTGGAAGCTCACGCGCCCGTCACAGGATCGAGCGCCCCGCATCCACCATCAGAGTGGCGCCGGTGATGAACGACGAATCGTCCGAGGCGAGGAACAGGATCGGGTGCGCCACCTCGCGCGGCTCGGCCCAGCGGCCCAGCAGGTTGTCCTTCGTGCGCTGCCCGCGAAGCTCCGTCTCGGACACGCCCTGGCTCGCGGCGCGGCGGATGTGGTAAGGCGTGATCGTGCCGCCCGGGCACACCGC
Organism: Candidatus Methylomirabilota bacterium; assembly: GCA_035259825.1. GTDB lineage: Bacteria > Methylomirabilota > Methylomirabilia > Rokubacteriales > CSP1-6 > CAMLFJ01. Next base: position 2,895 of record DATFWA010000084.1, read on the forward strand.
GTTGACCCGCACGTGGTGCGGCGCCTCCTCGACCGCGAGCGCCCGGGTCAAGCCCAGCACCGCGGCCTTGGTGGTGTCGTACTGGCCAATCCCGCGCCTTCCCATGAGGCCGTAGACCGACGAGACGTTGACGATGCTGCCGCGCCCCGATGCGCGGAGCGCGGGCAGCGCGGCCTGGCAGCAATGCGCGGTGCCGAGCACGTTGACGCCGATGATGCGCTCCCAGTCCGCCGCGCTCGCCTGAGCGAGCGGCGCGTACACGCGAACCCCCGCCACATTCACCAGCGTGTGGAGCGCGCCGAGGCCCCTCACCGCCTCGTCGACGACGCGGCGCGCCTCGTCTTCGGCGCTCACGTCGCCCACCAGCGCGACGACCCGCGCGTGCGGGATCGCTCCCCGGATGCGCTCGGCGGCCTCGGCCACCGCGGTGGCGTCGGCGTCGAGCAGCGCGACGGCGGCGCCCTCCTCGGCGAAGAGCCGGCCGGTCGCCGCGCCGATGCCGCCGCCCCCGCCGGTGACGAGCGCGACCCGACCGGTCATGCGGCCCGGCATGCCTCGGTCCGCAGCCGGGGTGTTCAGACCAGCGTGAGCGTATCCCCCGCGCGCACCAGCACCCGGGCCGTGGCGCCATCGACCCAGCTCTCCCCGGGGGCCAGCACCACGGAGGTGGAACGCACCAGGAAGGAGCGCGGGTTGGCTCCGGGCGCGGGCGTCCGGTGGTCGCGGAGCGCGCGGGCCGCGGTCATCATGCGCCGGCGCACGTGGATGATGGCGGTGTCACTCGAGCCCAGGCGCTCCTGGCTCCGGTCGACGATGGCGCCCTGGCTCTCTTGCACCGCCTGGTCCTGCACCCCGAAGCCCGGAATGCCGCAATACATCCGGGTGCGGTGCACTTCCCAGTCCATGAAATAGTCGTTGTCGCGGTTCGCAGCGGTGCGCACGTCGCCGTAAGGCTCGGAGGTGGCGGGGGCGTAGTCGCAGACGTGCGCGCCCTTGCCCTCGATGTGCAGGGCGATCTCCTCGCGGGTGAGCTGGCGATCCGGATGCCACGTCACCATCCAGTTCACGACGTGGGTGTCGTCCATCGGCACCCAGATGTGCGACTGCACCACCCGCTCGTCGAGGTCGGTCGGCGGCATCGTGTAGAACGGGAACAGGAACTGGGTGACGCGCCAGTACCAGCGGCCGTCCGGATTGGTACGGCGCGCACCGATGAGCACGCCGTAGTCGGTGTCCACCACCTCGAAGCGCGGGGCGCGATCTCCGGTGGAGACCGCCGCACCGACCCCGAAGCTCACCCGATCCATGTCCTCGGTCACCTCGCGATCATGGTGGTCGATCGGGGCGTGGAGGAACGAGATGTGGCTCGAGTCGATACCGCCCTCGAGGGCCTGGAACCAGTTGCAGTCCTGCACGCGGCGCGAGAGGAAGGTGTGGCCCTCGGGCAGCAGCGTGAACTCGAGCTCCGGCAGGGGTGGCGGCGGGCTCGCCGGCCCCATGTACGCCCAGACCACGCCGCCCTTCTCCAGACACGGATACGCGGTGTGCTTGACCTTGCCCGCGAAGCCCGACTCGGGCGGCTCGCTCGGCATCTCCTGGCACTGGCCGTCGAAGCCGAACTTCCAGCCGTGATACGCGCAGCGCATCCCGCTCTCCTCGACGCGCCCGTAGTAGAGCGACGCCGAGCGGTGCGGGCAGAACTCGCCGATCAATCCGGCACGGCCGCTGGTCCCGCGGAACACGATCAGCCGCTCGCCCAGCAGCTCGACACGCTTGACCCGTCCGCCCGGGAGCAGCTCTTTGGACTCCACCACCGGCATCCAGTACTCGCGGAGCAGGGCGCCCATCGCGGTGCCCGGTCCGGTCCTCGTCAGCAGCTCGTTGTCCTCGCGGGTCAGCATCGCGCGCTCCCCTCTCGCCGCCGTCGCCCGGCGACGCGCTGAGCGTAGCACGCGCCCGGTCGCGCGGGCCAGTTGCGCCGGGCGCCGCCCCCTCCGACGCCTTGACACCGCGCGGGCCGGCCCGTACGCTCCGGCCGCGATGCTCCCGCACGCGAAGGCCGCGCTAACGCGACGCCAGGCGACGCCATGAGCGCGATCACGCTCGACATCGAAGCGCCGGTCGCCCGCATCACCCTGAACCGCCCCGAGGTCCTGAACGCGGGCGATCCGGGCTGGGTCGCCGAGCTGAACGATGCGGTGGCGCAGGTCGCGGCCGCCGGCGAGCGCCTGCGCGTGGCCGTCGTCACCGGGGCCGGGCGCGCGTTCTCGACCGGGGTGGATCTGAAGGCCCTCGCGGCCGGCGGCATGACCCTGCCCCACTTCGTCGCCTGGGAGGACGCGATGACCGCGATCGAGCGGATGCCGCTACCCTTCATCGCCGCGATCAACGGCCACTGCCTGGGTGGCGGGTTGCAGCTCGCCCTGGTGTGCGACTACCGCATCGCCCGCGCGGATGCCTCGATCGGCCTGCCCGCGGTGAAGGAGTGCCTTATCCCGTCCATGGCGCTCTACCGGCTGCCGCGCCTCATCGGAGCGGCGCGGGCCGCCGAGCTGATCATGACCGGCGAGCCGATTTCGGCGGCGCGCGCCGAGGAGTACGGCCTGGTCCACCTCGTGGTGCCTCAGATCGACTTCGCGCGAGCCGTCGGCGAATGCATCGAGCGGTTCCTGGCGCTGCCGCGGACCAGCGTGGCCTGGAGCAAGCGGCTGATGGCGCACGCTTTCGACCTCGATTTCAACGCGTTCCGGCGCCAGATGGAGGCGGGCCTCGCCGAGTGCCTGGTCTCGCCCGAGCACCGCGCGGCGATGGACGAGATCCGGCGTCGTCTGCGACGGTGAAGGGACGATCTCCATGCCCACGACTCATCCCCTGCTCCCCACCTCGGTCGTCGGCAGTCACGGTCTGCCCGGCTGGCTCTGGCTCGCGCGCGAGGCACTCCAGGCCGGCCGCCTCGGCGCCACCGACGTGCGCGAGGTCATGGAGGACGCGACCCAGGTCGCGCTGCTGGACCAGGAGCGCGCCGGCCTCGACGTCCTCACCACCGGTGAGATGGGCCGCGTGCGCTTCATCATCGGCTTCTACGACCATCTACGCGGCATCCGCACCCTCGAGGAGCCGCGGCGGCTCGGCCAGCCGCACTGGGACACCAACACGCCCTTCCAGGTGGTCGACCGCATCACCGCGCCCGCCGGGCTCGGCATCGTGGAGGAATTCAAGCTGGCCCGCTCGCTGACCCGGCGGCCGCTGAAGGCCACCGTGCCCGGGCCCTACACCCTGATGTTCCCGCTCAAGGTCGGCGGCCCCTATCGAGACCGCGACACCCTGCTCGCCGATCTGGTCGGCATCGTCAACGCGGAGTGCCGCGCCCTGGTCGAGGCGGGCGCCGACTTCATCCAGATCGACGAGCCGCACAGCGGGATGTACGCGGGCACCGCCCCGCACTTCGCCCTCGGCGTCAACCGCGCGGTCGAGGGCGTACGGGCCAAGATCGCGGTGCACGTCTGCTTCGGCAATCTCTACGGCCGACCCTTCCAGCCGGTGCGCAGCTACCGCAACGTGTACCCGGCGCTGCACGAGCTGACCGCCTCGCAGATCGTGCTCGAGTACGCCAATCGCGGGATGGACGACCTGCCGATGTGGAAGGAGTTCCCGACCGACAAGGAGCTGGGCGCCGGAGTCATCGACGTCAAGGCCTTCAAGGCCGAGACTCCGGAGGAGGTCGCCGAGCGGATCCGCGCCCTGCTGCGCTACGTCGCGCCCGACAAGCTCTGGCTCAATCCCGACTGCGGCTTCTGGGAGACCCCGCGCTGGGCCACCCGCATCAAGATGGCCGCCCTCGTCGAGGGCACCCGCCTCGTCCGCTCTGAGCTCTAGGCGGGTTCACGCCGCTAGCAGCCGCGCAGCAGCGTGAGGTGCTCGTCGACGGTGTCCTTGGCGACAATGGCGCGGAGCACGACCTCGTCGACGGCGCCGCGCCAGGCGGCCAGCGCGGTCTTGATGCCTTCGGGTGACGTGGCCGCGATGGCGGTGTCGACCGGCTTGACGCCCATGCGATCGAAGTGGGCGGCGTACGCGGGAATGGCCGCGTAGCGCCCGCCCTCGTCGTTGAGCCGCTCGGTTGCCGCCGCTCCCAGGGCGACCCGCACGTAGGCGTACGTCCGCGGCACCGGCCGCCCCGCGGCCTTCGCCCCGGCCGCGACCAGCTCGGCGGAGCGGCGCGCGTACTCAGGCGTGAGCCAGTTGAACAGCACACCGTCGGCGACCTCGCCGGCCAGCTGACACATCCGCGGACCCAGCGCGGCCACGATCGCGCGCGCGGCGAGACCCCGGCGCAGCGCGGCGACACCCTCGCGCACGCGCTGCAGCGACTGCGGGTTCGGGCTGCCCACGCCGAGCAGAAGCCGCGCCACCGGCAGCGCGTGTTGCTTCACGCCGTCGACGATGCTCTCGGGCCCGCGCGTGTGCAGCGGGACCACACCCACGCCGAGATCGAGGCGGCGCGTCTCCGCCGCGGCCTGGGCGAGCGAGCCGAGGCCGTCGACCGGGCCGGGATGGTTCACCCAGAACGAGCTGAAGCCCCGCGCTTCCGCCTCACGCGCGGCGCTGCGAATGACGTCGGGTGACACGCCCGCGAAGACGGCGAAGCCCTTTGCGATCTCTCCCGCCATGACGGCCTCCTGTTCGTGTGGTGGGCCCGATCATACGCCCCGCCAGGCTTGCGCTCCATCGCATTACGGGATACACCCTAGCGGACATGCCAGAGCCCGCGGGCGCGCGCATCCTGACGTGGATGTGCGTGCTCATCGCGGTCAACCAACTCGGCTTCGGCAGCATCGTCCCCGCGCTCGCATTGTACGCGCGCTCCTTCGGCGTCGCGCAATCCGCCATCGGCCTGGCCATCGCGGTCTACGGGCTCGCGCGCTTCCTGGTCGCGGTGCCGTCGGGCCGGCTCGCGGATCAGCTCGGCCGTCGGGCCACGCTGGCCCTGGGCGGTCTCGTGTCCGCGGTCGGCAACGTGCTCTGCGCGGTCGCGCCCACCTACGCCGCGTTCGTGGGCGCCCGCTTCGTCGCCGGCGCGGGCGCGGCGCTCGTGCTCACCACCGGCCTCATCGTGTTGGCGGACATCTCGACGCCGGCCAACCGCGGCCGCATGATGTCGGTCTACCAGGGCGTGTTCATCTTCGCGGTGGGCATCGGCCCGCTGCCCGGCGGTCTGCTCGCCACCCACTGCGGGCTCGCGGCGCCCTTTCTCGCCTACGCGCTGACGTCGCTCCTCGCTTCGGCCGTGGCGTGGATCGCGATCCCGGAGACGCGGTCCGCGGGCGGGCACGGCCGAGGTCGCGCCCGCCGAGGTCGCCTTCGCGACGCAGATCCGGCTCCTCGCCACGCACCGCGGCTTCCTCCTCGTCAGCCTGATCGCGTTCGTCAACGCGGTGGCACGCACCGGCGCGCTCTTCAACATCATCCCGATCCTCGCGCGCGACCGGCTCGCGCTCGATCCCGACCGGATCGGCTTCGGGCTGGCGCTGGCCAGCGTGGTCGGCCTGGCGCTGGCCTATCCGGCCGGCGTGCTCGTCGACCGTTACGGACGGAAGATCATCATCGTGCCGGCCACCATCCTGTCCGGGCTCTCGCTCCTGATCTTCCTGCTCGCTCCGACCTACGCCTGGTACCTCGTCGCCTGCGCGGCGTGGAGCGTGGCGATGGGGATCAGCGGCGCGGCTCCCGCGGCCTACGCCGCCGACACCGCGCCGGGCGGCATGAACGCGGCCGTGCTCAGCACCTACCGCATGCTCGCGGATCTGGGCTATGTGGTCGGGCCCATCGTGCTGGGCCTGGTCGCCGATCTCGCGGGCGTCGACGCCGCGCTCACCGCCACCGCGGTGCTCCTCACCGCGGTCGCGCTGGCCTTCGCCCGCCTCGCGCCGGAGACCTTTCGGGCCAGCCGCTACTAGGCGCCCATCCGGATGTCGGCCGCTTCCCCCGCGCCGGTCGCTGCACTAGGATAGGAGCGCATCGAGTCCGCGGGCCCCGCGCCCGCCCGGAGGCTGACATGGCGGACATCGTCGCAGCAGCGTTGACGGCGCACGCGCCCCTCATTACCGGCAAGCCCGAGATCGGCAACCCGGCGCAGCGGGAGCGGCTCTACGCCGGATTCCGCGAGATCGGCCGGCGCCTGCAGGCCGCCAAGCCGGACCTGCTCGTGATGTTCGTGAACGATCACCTGCAGAACTTCGCCTACAACAACCTGCCCGCGTTCTGCGTCGGGCTCGCCCCGACCTACCAGTGCCCGAGCCCGGGCGGCGCGAAGCTGATGCGGCTTTCGCCCCGCACGGTCCGCGGCAACCCCGAATGGGCCATGGGACTGCTGGAGGCCGGGCTCGAGGCGGGTATCGACTTCGCATACTCCTACGAGATCGAGAGCTGGGACGAGCTATCGGTGCCACTGTCGTTCCTGATGCCACAGGGCGACGCGCCGATCGTGACCGTGTACACGAACTGCGCGGCGCCGCCCCTGCCCTCGCCGCGGCGCTGCCACGAGGTCGGCGCCTTCGTGGGCAAGTACATCCGCGGCCGCGCGGGCGTGGAGCGGATCGCGCTGGTCGCCACCGGCGGGCTCTCGCACTGGGTGGGCACGCCCGAGACCGGGCGCATCAATCCGGAGTGGGACCACCGCGTGCTCGATCACATCGCCCGCGGCGATATCGAGCCGCTCACCCGGCTCACCCGTGACGAGATCGAGCGCGATGGCGGCAACGGCGGCCAGGAGATCCGGAACTGGATCGCCCTGATGGGCGCGGTCCCCGGCTGGAAGGGCGAGCTCCTGGCCTACGAGCCGGTAGACGAATGGATCACCGGCTGCGCCACCGTGTGGGTGCACCCGTGACCCCGCCCGTCTCCTACGCACTCAACAAGCTGCTGACCGACATCGCCCGGCAGCACCAGATGCGCGAGAGCCTGAGCGACGAGGAGATGGCCAACCACGCGCTCAGCGAGCCGGAGCGCTCGGCGCTGCGCGCCGGTGACGTCGGCCGTCTCTACGAGCTGGGGGCCAATCCCTACCTGATCCGCCGCGTCTTTCGCCGCCGCTTCGCGATCTAGCGCGGCGGCACGATCTAGCGGCGCTTCACGACCGAGCTCGAAAGGGGAAGACCAGCTGCGCCCAGTACCCGTCCGGGACCGGGCGACCCGCGAGGCCGTACTCCGCGGGCCAGCGGTCGCCGGGCAGGTGCAGCGTTCCGAAGATCGCGTCGATCACCGGCAGGTGCACCGCGAAGTTCACGTCCACCGGCTCGACCGCGTGGTGCCAATGGTGGTACTGCGGGGTGGCCAGCAGCCAGCGCAGGGGCCCGAAGCGCCAGCCCACGTTGGCGTGGATGAGCACCGCCTGGAACGACACGAAGAGCACGTAGGCGAACACCGGCGGCTGCGCGAAGCCCAGCACGTAGAGCGGCACGAAGCTGAGCCCGCGCGTGACCACGATGTCCAGCAGGTGCAGGCGCGAGCCGGCCAGCCAGTCCATGGTACGGCTCGAGTGGTGGATCTCGTGAAAGCGCCAGAGCCACGGCACCGAGTGGAAGAGGCGGTGCACCGTGTACTGGCTGAGGTCGGCGACGATCAGCACCTCGACGAACTGCAGCGCGTAGGGCTGCGCGGCCACCGCGGCCTGCAGCTCGGGCGCCACCGCCCACCGGAAGAAGATCGCCGCGGGGGCCATGGTCAAGAACACGGTCAGCTGCACCAGCAGGTGGCTCATGCCGAAGTGCCAGAGGTCGGTACGCCATTCTTGTCTGAAAATCGGTTGATTCAGCCGGCCGAAGAGCAGCTCGATCGGGACGAAGATGGCCGAGAGCAGGAACAGGTCGAGCAGGAACCAGTCGAGGCCCACGTGGTTGCCTCGCGGCACCGGCGTGGCCACCGCGACTTCGGAACCGCCCATGACAGTGGCCAGCACCGCGAAGCCCGCCCCGCTGAGCCCGAGCGCTTTTCGGCGCTTGGTGAACACGCTCACCACCCCCAGGACGAAGGCCACACCGAGCGCGATCTTGATGGTGGTGCGCACGATCTCCATCGGGTAGACGTCGCGCAGCGCGGGCGTCGTCAGCACCGCGGGGAACCACAGGCAGAGGACCGCGCCGAACGCGAGCGTGCCCAGCACCGCCGAGAGCACGCCGGTGACCCAGCCGAGCACTCCGATCCGGCTCGCCATCACCTGAGATCGTAGCGCCGCCGCGGATTTCCCTCCAAACCCGGCCTACCGACCCGCGATCGGGGTGCTAAGGTGTGGAGCCATGACGACCCTCCTGATGCTCCCGCCCCAGAGCGGGACCACGCGGCAGTGGGCCGCCCGCGTGGCCGCCGCGCTTCCCGATCTCGCCGTGGTGGTGGCCGAGGACGAGGCGCACGCCGCGCGTGAGATCGGCCGCGCCGAGGCCGCCTTCGGTACGATCACGCCCGCGCTCCTCGCCCGAGCCCAGCGGCTTCGCTGGCTGCAGGCGCCACAGGCCGCGCCGCCGGCCGGCTTCTACTACGCCGACCTGATCGCGCACCCGGTGGTCATCACCAACTTCCGCGAGATCTACAACGATCACATCGGCGCCCACATCATGGCCTTCGTGCTCGCCTTCGCGCGCGGGCTGCACGACTATCTGCCCCTGCAGCTGCGGCGCGAGTGGAAGCCCGCGCCGCTGGACACCGGCGTCGTCCACCTGCCCGAGGCCACCGCGCTGATCGTGGGCGTCGGCGGCATCGGCAGCGAGGCCGCGCGCCTGTGCGAGGCCTTCGGCATGCGGGTGATCGGCATCGACGCGCGCCGCCGCGACGCGCCGCCCGGCGTGGTCAAGCTCGACGGGCCGGACGCCCTCGACGCGCTCTTGCCCGAGGCCGACTTCGTGATCCTCACGGTGCCGCACACGCCGGAGACGGAGGGCTTCATGCACCGCGCCCGCTTCCAGCGGATGAAGCGCTCCGCGTTCTTCATCAACATCGGGCGCGGCATGACCACGCGGCTGGACGACCTGGTGGTCGCCCTGCGGTCCGGGGAGATCGCGGGCGCCGCGCTCGACGTGTTCGAGCAGGAGCCCCTGCCCGCCGATCACCCGCTCTGGACCACGCCCAACGTGCTGATGACCCCGCACACCGCCGGCTACGGTCCCTATCTAGACGATCGGCGGTGCGACATCCTGCTGGACAACTGCCGCCGTTTCCGGGCGGGTCAGCCGCTGCGCAACGTGGTGGACAAGGCGCGCTGGTTCTA
>DATFWA010000085.1:0-9878 GCA_035259825.1 Candidatus Methylomirabilota bacterium
GGCTACGAGCCGCAGCCGCCCGCGGTCGCCGGCCAGCACGCCCTCGAGCCGCGCGCGCGCCGCCGGATCGCGCGCCGCCACCAGCACGGTGATCACGCGGTCACCCGCGGCGACCCTCGCGCGCCCGCAGCTGGTCCATGATGAAAGCGCGCGCCACCTCGCTCGGCACCGCGATGGCCAGGCCGCCCACGATCATGGCGTTGAGGCCCACCACCCGTCCCCGCGCGTCGGCGAGCGGGCCGCCGGAGTTGCCCGGAGCCAGCCGCAGATCCGCCTGGATCACGCGGCCGTCGACGGCGTGCACGAGACCGGCCGAGAGCGCCCGCGCCAGCCCGAACGGGTTGCCGACCGCGAGCACCACCTCACCCACGCGCAGCGCGCTGGACTCGCCGATCGGGGCGGCGGGCAGCCCGCTCGCCTCAACGACCAGCGCGGCCAGATCGCGCGCCGGATCGCGCGCCACCAGCCGCGCCGGCCGCGCGCGGCCGTCTCCCAGCACGACCGAGACGTCGCCCCGCGCCACGTGCGCGTTGGTGAGGATCAGCCCGTCCGGATGCCACACGACGCCCGCGCCCACCGGCGCCCCCGCCGCGCCGCGACGGCCGGGACCACGCGGCCCGCTCCGCACCTCCACCGTGACCTGGGCCAGGGCCGTCGCCATCGCCGCCGCGGCCGCGTCGAGCGTCGCCGCGCCCGGCTCGGCGGCCAGCATCGCGCTCATGTCCGCCGCCGCGGCTGCTCGCCCACCGTGATGCGCGCCTCGACGCGCGCGCCGGCGCGGATCACGAGCGCGGTCACCGTCGTGCCGATGCGGTCGCTGCCGAGCCGCGCCTGCACATCTTCGAGCTCGGCCACCGGCGCGTCGTCGAGCGCCACCAGCACATCGCCGAGCAGGATCCCCGCCCGCTCGGCGGGGCCGCCCGCCTGCACCGTCACAACGATCAGCCCCATCTCGCCGGGCAGGCCGAGCCGGGCGCGGAGCGGCTCGGGCAGTCCCACTGTCTGCATGCCGAGTCCCAGGTAGCCACGCGACACGTGCCCCTGGCGCAGCAGGTCATCGGTCACGCGGGCCACCGTGGTCGCCGGCACGGCCAGCCGGCTCTCCCGCGCGAGCCCGGACGTGTTGAGCCCGACCACGCGGCCCGAGGCGTCCACCAGCGGCCCCCCGGAGAAGCCGGGATACATGACCAGATCCAGCCGGATCAGGCGATCCACGTCGCCGCCGCGCCAGGTCCGCCAGCGCGGGCCCAAGGCGCTGATCACACCCCAGCTGGCGCGGGGGCCGTGGCCGAGGGCCAGCACCATGTAGCCGACTCGCAGCGTCGAGTCGTCGCCGAGCGTCGCGGCGAGCGTGCCCAGGTCCGGCACCCGGAGCACCGCCAGATCAGTGCCGCGATCGCGGCCGGCCAGGGTGGCCGGCAGGGAGCGGCCATCCGCCGCAGTCACGGTGATGCCGTCCTCGGCGCGCACGGTGTGCTCGGCGGTGACGACGATGCCCGGGCGCCAGTGAATTCCGGTCGACGGCAGCCGGTGGCGTGCGTGCACGGCCAGGATGGAAGGCGCCGTCTGCTCGACGGCGGCGGCCAGGTCGTTGGAGAGCGACAGCAGAGCGTCCATTTGCGTCCTCCTCGCGGGTGAGTCTGGCCCCAGCATGCCGGAGGCGAGGCCCTGCGGGAATCCGCCGAATGGCCAGGTCCCGGACGGACCGGCGCCACGCGGTGGCGCGTCAGCGAACGGCGGTCTGCGAGCGGCGAGCCGCGCCGACGTGGTCGAGCGCGTCGAAGAAGTGGTCGATGTCGGCCGCGTCGCAGTGCACGTGCGGCGAGACGCGAATGCGGCCTTCCCCGCCCCAGACGAGCACGCCTCGCGCGGCCAGCCGCGCGGCGAGGCCGGCAGCATCGTCGGTCAGGAAGCAGACGTTGCCGGCCCGGTCGGCGGTGTTCTCGGGGGTGATGACGGTGAAGCCGCGGCGTCGCAGCCCCTCGATGAGCGGGCGCCCCAGGTCGTGAGCGTGACGTTCCACGTCGGAGGCCGCCAGCGGCTCGATGCGCTGCAGCGCGTTGTCGAGGACTGCCAGACCGAGCAGGCTCGGGTTGCCGGCTTCGAGCCGCGAGGCATCGGCGCGCCAGGGCATGGCCAGCGGGTCGGCCGACCCGCCGCGATGGCCGACGCTGTGCCAGCCCACGGTGTGTGGCGCGAGCGCGCCTACCCGGCGCGCGCTGTAGGCGAACAGACCCACGCCGTGGGTCGCCAGCAGCCACTTGTAGCAGCTGGACACCACGAAGTCGCAGAGCGCGCCCGGCACCGGCACCACCCCGGCGGCGTGGGTGGCGTCCACCGCCAGCCAGGCGCCCGCGCCGTGGGCGATGTCGGCGCAGCGGGCCAGGTCGAGGCGCTGGCCGGTGAGGTAGCTGACCTGGCTCACCAGCACGAGCCGCGTCCGCCGATCCACCTGGGCGGCCAGGTCGTCGAGCACCAGATGGTGGTCGCGCGTCCGGACCACCCGCGGCTCGACGCCGCGCTCCCGCAGCAGGGCCGCCGGGTAAATCAGCGACGGGTACTCGAGATCGGCGAAGACTACGTTGTCCCCGGCCCGCCAGTCCACCGAGCGCACCGCCTGGTTGAGCCCTTCCGAGGCATGGGCGAGGAACGCGACTTCGGCGGGGGTGACACCCAGCTGCCGGGCCGCTCGGCCGCGCACCCGCTCGGCGGTGACGAACATCTGCTCGCGGCCGGCCATGCCGGCGCTCTTGAGCCCGCCGAACCGCGCGCACGCGGCGTCGTGGGAGCGAAGCCACGGGGCCTCGCCGCCGGTGCAGAGATGCGCCACGCCATCGAGTCCGACGAACTCGCTCTTGTCGATCAGGGCCACGGCTCGCTCCTTCCCGGGTAGCCTAGCCACCCCATGCGACGTCCGCAATGACCGGGTAACGATTACATGGACCAGGCGGACGAGCCGCCGCGGAGTGACGAATCGGCGCCCGGCGGCCCGATTTCCCTAGCGGCCGGCGCCGAACGCCCCTGGCACTGGGCTTGCCTCTCGATCCTGACGGTGCCAGGCACATCGCAACGGTCGAAGACGACCTGGAGTCCCTGGGCGCGCGAGTATGCGCGCACTCCCGAGCGCTACGTGTTCGGCACCGCTCCATCGGACTTCGCGCTCGAGGTCGCCCGGCTGATCCGGCCGGGCGACTACGTGCTCGATCTCGGGTGTGGCGAAGGCCGCGACAGCGTCTTCTTCGCGGGCCTGGGCGCTGTGGTCACCGGCGTGGACGTCTCCGCGGAAGGCATCGCCAAGGCCAGGCGCCTGGCCAGGACTCACGGCGTGCGGGTCAGCTGGTGGCAGGGGTCCATGACCGAGCTGCTCCCGCCCGGCCTCTTCGACCTGATCTTTTCCTGCGGCAGCATCCACTACGTGCCGCGGGCCGAGCGCGTCGCGTTATTCGCGCGGCTCAAGGCCTTGACGCGGCCCGACGGCCACCAGGCTCATCTGGTCTTCACCAGCGCCCTGGTGCACGAGGAAAAGGGAGAGATCGTGGAATACTTCAACGCGGGCGAGCTGCACGACGCCTTCGTCGATTGGCAGACCATCAAGCGCGGCGAGCACGTGATCAGCTGCGCGCAGGACGGGACCGTGCACGGCCACGGCGTCGAGGAGCTGGTGACGGCCCGGCCGCAGGGGCGAGCGCCACGACCGTCCGAGCAGTGATCGCCTGATCCACCGAGAAGAAATCGGCCCAGGGGTCCGCCCGCCGGGCCCGCAGCCGCTTCGGCACCGTCAACAGCGTGAGCTCCTCCGGCCGGACCTTGCCCGTCACCTCGTTCCAGCCGAGCGGCGTGGAGACAGGCGCGCCCGGTCGGGCGCGCGGTGAGTAGGTGGCCACCGCGGTCGCGCCGCGGTTGTTCCGGAGGTAGTCGACGAAGATGCGCCCGCGCCGGGCCGCCTTCAACGGGTTGATCGTGTAGCGGTCCGGCGCGCGACGGACCATCTCGGCGCCGATGCGCTCGCCCAGCGTCCGCAGCGCATCCCAGCTCGCTTCTGGGCGCAGCGGCGCCACGACGTGCAGGCCCTTGCCCCCGGTGGTCTTCACGAACGAGACCAGTCCCAGGTCTCCGAGCAGCGCGCGCACCGCGAGCGCGCCCTCTACTACCCGGGCCCAGGTCACTCCCGGCGCCGGATCGAGATCCAGCACGAGACGGTCGGGACGCTCGAGGCGGCCGACCCTTGCGCCCCACGGATGGATCTCGAGCACGCCGATCTGGCTCAACGCGACCAGCCCCGCGAGATCCCCCACGTACGGGTACCACGCGGTGGCGCCGCCGCCCTCGCGGATGCGGACCCGCTCGACCTCCTCCGGCATGCCGGCGCCGACGTGCTTCTGGTAGAAGCACTGCCCGCCCTGACCCTCCGGGCAGCGCAGCAGGCTCAGGGGCCGGCCGGCCACGTGGGGCACGATCCAATCCGCGATGGCCTCGTAGTAGCGGGCCAGCGCCAGCTTGGTGATGGCCTGCTCGACGAAGAGCACGCGATCTGGATGAGTGAGGCGCACGCCGGCCACCTGGACCGTAGCGTCACTGCCGCCCGAGATGCGGCGGCCCGCCGGCGGGCTCGGCGCGCGAGTCTGCTCGCGCACCACCTGCGCGGCGGGCTTGTCTTCACGGAGCCCCTGGAACGAGGGGTGGCGCAGCCGGCCGTCGCGCGTCCACTCGGTGAAGGTCACCTCGCCGACCAGCGTGGGCTTCACCCAGTGCGCGCCCTGCGTGGGCGGCCGCGGCCCGTCCGAGGCGAACGGAGACTCGCGCTGCTGGAGCCGGCGCAGTCGCTTGCCGAGCGTGGCGAGCGTGGCATTGGTGAAGCCGGTGCCGACCTTGCCGGTGTAGACCAGGCGCCCGTCCGGCTCGTGCACGCCAAGCAGCAGCGAGCCGAAGTCGGCGCGCGCCCCTTCCGGGTCCGTGAAGCCGCCGATGACGAACTCCTGGCGCGCCATGCACTTGACCTTGAGCCACGATTGACCACGTCCGGAAACGTAGGGCGCGTTCTTGCGCTTGCAGACGATACCTTCGAGGGCCATCTTGCACGCGCGTTCGTAGACCGACTGCCCCGAGGCGTCGAAGTGCTCCGAGTAGCGGAGACGCCCGCGCCGGCCGCGCAGGAGACGGGCGAGGGCCTTCTTCCGCGCGATCAGCGGCTCCCCCCGCAGGTCGCGTCCGTCGAGGAAGAGCAGGTCGAAGGCCACGTAGGTCAGCGCACGGCCCGACTCGGCGGCCTGCTGGAGCGCCTGGAAGCTCGAGACGCCCGCGGCGTCGAACACCACGACCTCGCCGTCGAGCAGCGCCTCCTTCACCGGCAGCGCGGCGGCCGCCTCGGCCACGGCGGGGAAATGATCGGTCCAGTCCAGGCGGTTGCGGGTGAGGAGCCGGGCGCGCCCGCGATCGATCCGCGCGAGAATCCGGTACCCGTCGAGCTTGACCTCGTGCACCCACTCGTCGCCCTCGGGCGGCGCCGATACCAGTGTCGCCAGCTGCGGCGCGACCCACGCAGGCAGTGTCATCGCGCGGGGCGAGGCTTCCGGCTCCGGGGCGTCACGGCCGCGTCGCGTTCCTTGATCAGGAGCCAGTTCTCCTTCGCGCGGCGCTCCTCGTCGCGCGGCCGCATGCGGACGAGCGCCCAGCCGCCGCGCAGGCGGCGGCCGTGCAGGGTGAACTTGAGCGAGCCCTTCCGGTAGCCGGCGCGCGGGTCGCCATCCGGCTCCCACCAGCCGCGGTCCCAGATCACGACGCGGCCGGCCCCGTAGTGCCCTTCCGGGATCACGCCCTGGAACTGGCCGTACTCGATCGGATGATCCTCGACGTGCACCGCCAGCCGCTTCTCGCCTGGCACCGGTTTCGGCTCCTTGGGAACGGCCCAGCTCTTCAGCACCCCGTCCAGCTCCAGACGGAAATCATAGTGCAGGTGGGTGGCCGCGTGGCGCTGGATGACGAAGGACAGATGGCGGGCGGCGCGCCGGCGGCCGCCCCGCGGCTCCGGCGTGGCCGCGAAGTTCCGCATGCGGCGGTAGGTCGCGAGGCTCACGGGTCAGGCGGTCTTCTTCCGGCGCGGCCGGTGGTGCTCCTGGCGCTTCCGGCGCGGTCCGGCTTTCGCCAGGCTCTTCTGAAGCAGGTCCGCGATGTCGATCACCTCCGCGCGCCGGCCCCGGCTGGACTCGGCTTCCTCCTCCGGCTCGGGCGACGCGGCGAGCTGGCCGGCCCGCCCGCGCTTCTTGATGAAGGCCAGCAGCTCGTCCCGGTACTCGTCGTGGTAGCGCTCGGGCTTCCAGGACTCGGTCATTTCCCCGATCAGCCGCTCGGCCATCGTCACCTCTCGGTCCGAGATCTTCAACGACTTCAGCGCGCCCGGCACCCGCAGCTTCGACGGCTCACGGAGCTCCGCGGCATAGCGGAGGAGATCGAGGACCAGCACGTCGTCCTGCACGAGCACCGCGGCCAGGTGCTGCCGCGTCTTCACCACCACGCTGGCGACCGCCACCTTCCCGCTCCGCCGCAGCGCCTCCCGGAACAGCGCGTAGCCCCGGTCGCCACCGCGCCCGGGCTCCAGATAGTAGGGCCGGTCGAAGTACGTCGGCGGGATCTCGCCGGCCTCCACGAACGAGAGGATGTCGATCCGCTGGGTGCGCTCGGGGCTCGCCCGCTTCAGATCGGCGTCGCTCACGATGACGTAGCGCCCGCCCTGATACTCGAAGCCCCGCACGACGCGGTCGGTCGGCACCGGCTTGCCGGTGCGCTTGTTGATCTTCTGGTAGCCGATGGGCGAATCGTCACGCTCGTCGAGCAGGGTGAAGTCCAGCTCCTCGTGCGCCTCGGCGGTGACCAGGGACACCGGGATGTTGACGAGGCCGAACGAAATGCTGCCGGTCCAGAGTCGGGAGGCCATGGCGGTTCGCTCCTCAGACGGCGATGGCCGAGGGGTCCACCGGCTGCGCCCAGTCCGGTCGTGTCCGCATGCGGGTGAGCACGTCGGCCACGCGGCGCGCGCTGCCCAGGTCGGACCAGGTCACGCGCTGCAGCGGCTGTACCGCGAGATGCTCGGGATGCGGCGCGAGCAGATCACCGAACAGGCGCGCGCGCGTCATCAACGCGAAGGCCTGATGGACGGCGGCCGGCTCGTCGTCGGAGCCCGCGAAGCGGCCGATGCGGGCCAGCCGGCCGCTCATCTCGGGCAGCGCGTTCTCGCCGAGCCGCAGGAGCGCCGCGACGCGAGCCACTACGATGGCGGTGTTCCACAGCCCGTCGGCGGCCAGCACCGACGGCGCTGGCGCGTCCGGCGGCCGCGACCAGAGCCGGCGCACCGTCGACAGGAGACCGCCGTCGCCGAGCGGCGCGCCCGGTTCGATCCACCCGTCGTCGCCCTCGGGCGTGGTCGCGGGCGCGCCGAGCAAGACGATGCGCCCGGGATGGCGCTCGAGCGCGCGCACCGCGTCGAGCACCTGGGCCATGAGCGTGGTCTCGCCGAGGATGAAGTGGTCCGACGGCACGATGACCACGGTGGCCTCCGGATCGCGCCGGCCGATCCAGTAGGCCGGATAGAGGGCGCCGGCGGCGGTGCCGCGATCCTCCGGCTGCACCAGCACGTACGGCGGCGCCGCGCAGCCCTGGAAGGCTTCGGCGATGTAGCCGGTGTGCGAGCGCACCGTCGATACGACCGTGCGGTCGACCAAGACCGCGAGGGCCAGCCGGTCCAGCGTCTGGCCGAGCGGACTACGTGGTCCAAGCAGCGGGACGTACTGCGTCGGCCGATCCAGGCCGAGAACCCGCCGGATGAACGGACGCAGGGGGCCGCCCTCGCCCCCGGAGAGCACGATCGCCCACGGTCCAGTCGCGCCGCGCATCGGCGGCGCTACGCGTTGATCTGGCCGGCGGGCACGCCCGCCACCTCCGCGCAATGAGCACAGCAGAAGTACCGACCGTCGGCCGCCTCGACCCCGTGGCCGATGATGCGGCAGCCGCAATGCCCACAGGTGGGCGCCATCGCATGCAGTGCGCACTCGAACGAATCGAACGTGCCCTTGCGCCCGGCCGCGGTGATCACCATGGTCTTCTCGTACTCGTTGCCGCAAACGTCGCAACGTCCCATCGGGTGGCCTCCCCCCATCGGTTGTCTTGTCGAACTCCGTTCACCAGTCTGGCGCCGGCAACCGCCGGGTCCTCGACCGGTCGGGAGGCGCTGCGCGCCGCTTTCACCGGCCGCCGTGCCGGCACCGCGCCGAGGGCGATCAGGGCCACGAGCGGGGAGAGGAAGAACGCCAGCACGAACCAGGCGATCGGATCGCGGCCTTTCTCCCAGCCCACCCAGGCCGCCACGGAGGCGCCGCCAACCCAGAGCGCGAACGCCAGCAGCGTGAGGAGCAGTCCGAGCCTCACCACATCGACAGCCATGTCGGCCACCGTTGACGTCCCTCCGTCGCGGTCGGGCTCAGCGCCCGACGCCCAGCAGGAACAGAATGATGATCAGGCTCAACGGAACACCGAGCAGCCAGAGCAGGATGAGTGGCATGGTCATCAACCTCCCGTCACGGAGCGGACCGGCCGCGTCCGGTAGTGTGTGAGCGTCATCGGCTCGCCCGATCCCATCCAGCCGCCGATCACGCCGCCCACGAGGCCCAGCAGCAGCGCGGTCACCGCGGCCGTCGCGGTATTGCGGGCGGCGTTCGCCGCCGCGACCGGACCCTGCGCGGCGGCCGGCGGCTGGACCACCCACGCGGGCGTGCCGGCGAGTCCGCCGTACCAGCTACCGAGGTACGTGGCCGCGCCCAGTGACAGCAGCACTAGCAGGATGGGCACCGCGACCAGCCAGACGATCGTCCCGTGCAGCATCGCGGTCTCCGACCGGCGGAAGCCGGCCACCTTCGTCGCGGCCCAGCCGCCCAGCACGAACGAGAGGAACGCGCCGAAAACGCTCCAGATCAGCGCCCAGAAGCCGACGTCCTTCCAGCTCACGAAGGGATGGGCGACGCGATGCGCGCCCAGCGCCGTTCCGACGAGGCCGAAGATCAGCGCGAGCGTGATGGCCGCAAGCGCGCCGATCCACACCGCGCTCCACGACACAGGCCAGGGGTTCGCCGTGGTGCCCTCACCGTAGGTCACGGTGGTGACCTCCTCGACTCGCATGCTAGTTGCCATGTCGCTCGATGCCTCCTGATGTGACAAAGAGCAACTTCTGTGCCCATTCGCGCGCGCTCCCGAGACGGGCACCGCTTCTTCTCCTGATCCGACTTCTGTGCCGACCCTCAGGGCGGAGCGGAACGGTTTACCCGGTAAGGACGGCGCGTCAAGCCGCGGCGCGCGTGCCCACCTTCGGCAGGATCTCCCGCTCGTAGAACCGCATGAAGCCCGCCTGGTCGGGCCCCACCTGGTGGATGCAGATGTGGTCGTAGCCGGCGTCGACGTACTTCGCGATGGCGGCCCGGTGCCGCTCGGGATCGGGTCCGCAGATGATCGACTCGGCCACCCCGTCCTCGGTGACCAGCTCGGCTACCGCCTCGAAGTGCGTCGGCAGGGGCAGCTCCCACGAGAGGCTCGATTCCATCGCGGCGGTGGGCCAGACCTCACGGGCGATGCGCCGGGCGGCCGCCTCGCTCCGGTTCCAGCAGACGGTCAGCTCGGCATAGCGCGGCTTGCCCGCGCCGCCCGCGCGATCGAAGCGGCTGACCAGCTCGCGCGCGGGATCGGTGCCGATCATGCCGTCGGCGAGGCGGCCGGCCAGATCGGCGCTGGCGGGACCGCCCACCGCGAGGAGCAGCGGCGGCGGGGTGGCGGGACGCGAATACAGCCGCGCGTTCTCCACCGTGAAGTGCCGGCCGTGATAGCTCCGGTTCTCGCCC
>DATFWA010000086.1:0-26968 GCA_035259825.1 Candidatus Methylomirabilota bacterium
TTCAAGATCGGCTCGCAGCTCTTCACTGCCGCCGGCCCCGCCGCCGTCGAGGTCGTGCGAAAGCGCGGGGCCGAGGTCTTCCTCGATCTCAAGTTTCACGACATCCCCAATACGGTGGCGGGCGCGGCGCGTGAGGCCACCCGCATGGGCGTGCTCATGTTCAACGTCCACGCCTCGGGCGGCCGGGCCATGATGAAGGCGGCCGCGGAGAGTGCGGCCACGACGGCGCGGGAGACCGGCGGACGGCGGCCGATCGTGCTCGCGGTGACCGTGCTCACCAGCCTGGACCGGGGCGCGCTGAGCCGCGAGCTGGCAGTGGCTGCCTCCGTGGAAGGGCACGTCCTCCACCTGACCCGCATGGCCGCGGAATCGGGGCTGGACGGCTGCGTCGCCTCGCCCAATGAGATCGCGGCGCTGCGCACCAACCAGGGCGCGGGCTGGGTTATCGTGACTCCGGGGGTCCGGCCCGCAGGCAGCGACTCCGGCGATCAGTCGCGTATCGCGACGCCGCGCGCGGCGGTCCAGGCGGGGGCCCACTACCTGGTGGTCGGCCGGCCCATCACCGCGGCGTCCGATCCGGCGCGCGCCGCCGAGGCGGTGCTGGCGGAGATGGGCTCGTGATCGCGGTCGCCCACGCCTCCCTCATCCGCGGCCTCTACGAGATCGGGGCGATCCGCTTCGGCGAGTTCACGCTGAAGTCCGGCATCGTCTCGCCGTTCTACATCGACCTGCGCGTGGTCATCTCCTTCCCGGAAGTGCTCGAGCAGGTCGGCGCGCTCATGGCCGCCGAGGTGCGCCGCTGCGGCGGCGAGCGTGTGGGGGGCATCCCCTACGCGGGTCTGCCCCTGGCGGTGGCGGCGAGCCTGGCCGGCCGAGTGCCGCTCGTCTATCCACGGCGCGAGGAGAAGGGCTATGGCACCCGCAAGCGGATCGAGGGGCAGTTCAAGCCGGGCGAGCGCGTGGTGCTGATCGACGACATCATCACGGACGGGGCGAGCAAGCTCGAGGCGATCCAGCCGCTCGAGGAGGCCGGTCTGGTCGTCAAGGATCTGGTGATCCTCATCGACCGCGAGCAGGGAGGGCGCGAGCTACTCGCGGCGCGCGGCTACGCGCTCCACTCGGTGCTCACCATCTCGCAGTGTTTCGACGAGGGAGAAGCCGCTGGGCTCGCGCCCGCGGACCTGGTGCGCCAGTCCCGGGAGTTCCTCAAGGCCACCCGGTTCGCGTGATGCCCACGCTGCACGACAGCCCGGGCGAAGTCCTGATCGAGCGCGAGACGCTCCAGGCCGAGGTGGCCCGGCTCGCCTCGCAGATCTCCACCGACTACGACGACAAGCCCCTGCACCTCATCGGGGTGCTCAAGGGCTCGGCGGTCTTCCTCTCCGACCTCATGCGCGCGCTCACTGTGCCGGTGACGGTGGACTTCATCTCGATCGTGCCCTACGGCCCCGGTCCGGTCTCGGCCTCGGGCGTGGTGCGCATCCGCAAGGACCTGGACGAGCCGATCGAGGGCCGCGACATCGTGGTGGTGGAGGGCATCTGCGCGAGCGGACGGACGCTCGCCTACCTGCTCCGCAACTTTCGCACCCGGGACCCCGCGTCGATCCGCGTGTGCACGCTGCTGGCCAAGCAGTGCGAGCGCGCGCAGGATCTCACCCTTGACTACGTGGGGCTCGAGATCCCGGACGTGTTCGTGGTGGGCTACGGCCTCGACCGCGAGGAGCGGTTCCGGAACCTGCCGTACGTCGCTCGCCTCGCGTAGTATCCTGCCCTCGTGAGCCTGACACTCCTCCATCGGGCCGCCGTGCTCGCGACGCTCCCTCTGGCCCTGGCCGCGGGTGGCTGTGCGACCGGAACGAGCGAGTCGCGCACCGTCCAGCTCGCCGAGCGGCCGACGTGGGAGCCCAACGACGCGTGGACCTACGCCGGACGGCGAGCCAGCGGGTCCTACACCATCACCCGGAAGGTCCTGCGGGAGGGCTTGTTCGAGGGGTACGCGGCCTACGAGGTCGAGGCGGGCGACGCCCACTTCTGGTTCACGAAGCGTCTCGGCTACCTGGCCCGGCTGAACGGGGACAAGGTGGTGAGGCGGGCGATCCCCCCCGAGGACTTCCAGTGGCCGCTGCAGGTCGGCAAGCAGTGGTCGTCGACCTTCCTCTGGATCGACGCCGGCGAGCCGGAGCGGCGCACCCCCGCCACCGGCATCTGGATGGTGGAGGGCTACGAGGACGTCAAGACCCCGGCGGGCACGTTCAAGGCCTTCAAGGTCTCGCGGCGCGAGATGCAGAGCGGGGCGTGGCAGGAAATCTGGTACAGCCCGACGGTGAAGAGCTGGGTCAAGATCCGCGCGGGCGGCGGCCCCGACGGCGACTTCGAAGAGGAGCTGAGCGCCTACTCCACCCGGTGACCGCGGCCGCGGTCAGCGCTTCTGGTATTCCGGCCGCCACCGCAGCAGCCGGGCCTCCACCTGCTTGATCCCCAGGGCCATCACGATCCCGATGGCGCCCAGCACGATCAGGGCCACCATCATGTCGGCCGCGTTGAGCGTCCCGAGCGACTGGATGATGAGGTAGCCGAGCCCGCCTCCGGATTCGCCCCCGATGAACTCGCCGACCACGACCCCGATGAGCGCGAACGAGATCGAGGGCGTCAGCGAGGCGAAGGTCCAGGCCAGCGCGGACGGCACGATCACGGTGGTCATGATCTGCCGCTCGGAGGCGCCCAGGAAGCGCGCGGAGTGGATGAGATCGGCGTCCACGCTGCGCGCACCCTGGAACGTGTTGAAGAACACGATGAAGAACACGATGCTCCAGGCCAGCACGATCTTGGCGAGCAGGCCGAAGCCGAAGATCATCGTGATGAGCGGCACTAGCGCGATGCGGGGCAGCGAGTTGAACGCCACGATGTAGGGCTCGAGGATCCGGGCGAGACGGTCGCTGCGGCCGAGCACCAGGCCGGCCACGAAACCGGTGGAGATGCCGACGAGGAAGCCCCAGATCGTCGACTGCACGGTGGACAGCGCCATTTGCCAGATGCCGAGCCGCACCTTCGGCGACATCAGGTATACGAACCTCTCCGCGATCGCCGACGGCCGGCTGATGAAGAACGGATCGATCCAGTAGAGGCCGGGCGTCTTCGAGATGGCCTTGATGCCGGTCAGGTACTGCCACGCGGCGAGCAGCACGACCAGGATTAGGAGCTGCCAGACGAGAATGCGCGCGCGGTCTTTGGTCATGCCGGGCACGCCCGGAATTCTTCGCCGAGGGCGTGCCAGATCTCGCTGTACTCGCGGGAGTATTCGTCGGTCTCGCGGAGGTGGATGACGTCGCGGGGACGGGGCAGCTTCACGTCGTAGATCTGCTTGATGTGGCCGGGCCGGCGCGTCATGACCACGACGCGGTCGGCCAGGGTGATGGCCTCTGAGAGGTCGTGGGTGACGAAGATCACCGTCTGCTGCTTGGCCTGCCAGAGGCTCAGCAGCTCGGCGTGGAGATTCAGCTTGGTGTGGGTGTCGAGGGCGCCGAACGGCTCGTCCATCAGGAGGATCTCCGGCTCGACCACCAGCGAGCGCATCAGGGCCACCCGCTGCCGCATGCCCCCGGACAGCGTCGCCGGGTAGGCGTCCTCGAAGCCCTGGAGCCCGGCGAGGGTGATGGCCTCGCGCACGCGCGCCGCCCGCTCCGCGGCGGGCACGTTGCGGTACTCGAGTCCGAGCGCGATGTTGCGCTCGACGGTGCGCCACGGGAAGACGGTGTCCTTCTGGAACACGTAGCCGACCGTCGGCGGCGGGGCGCCAAGCACCGGCTGCCCGTCCACCAGGATCTCTCCGGCGCTGGGCGCGATGAGACCGCCGATCATGTTGAGCACGGTGGACTTGCCGCACCCCGAGGGGCCGACGATGGCCACGAATTCTCGCTCGTGCACGTGGAAGGACACCGAGGAGACGGCCGGGACCTCTCGAGCGCCCTGACGGAAAGTCTTCGAGAGGTCCCGGATGGAGATGCGAACGCGCGACGTCACCACCGACTTACTTGAACTTGGCCTGCGCCTTCTTCACGAAGCTCATGTCGACGGCCTGCTTGTAAGGGATCGGCTTGTCGAGCGCGGTGGGCACCCAGACCTTTATGCCGCGGTCGTAGTCCTTCTCCTCGACGATGAAGTCCCAGTCGAAGATGGTTCGGTAGTAGCGCACCGACTCAAGCACCACCTCGCGCTTGAAGGTGTCCATGTACGGCTTCCAGAGCAGGTCGGTCACCTCGTCGTCCTTGGCGCGGTGGATCCACTGCTGGGCGCGATAGCAGGCGTTGACGTAGGCCTGCACGAGGTCGGGCGACTTCTCGATGGTCTCCTTCAGCACGTAGCCCACCGTGACCGGGATCGGCCCGCCGAAGACCCGGTTCCACGCCTTCTCGTCCTGGATGTCGTAGATGGGCTTGCCGAAGCCCTCCTCGACCGCGGCCGACTGCCACTCCGGCACCGCCATGATCGCGTCGAACTTGCCGGCCTTGAGGCCACCGAGCATGGTGGTGGAGGCGCCGCCGCCCACCCACTCAACGTGATCGTTGACCGGCTTGCCGTCGCCGCCCTTGATGTTCTGCAGGACGTAGACGCCGTAGACGTAGGTGCCCGAGCCGATCGCCGTCGCGGCCACCACCGCCTTGCGTCCGACCAGCTTGCCGTCGGCCAGCGCCTCCACCGTACGGACGCCGCGGTCCCACAATTCCTTGCGGACGACGATGTTGGCGTACGAGCAGCGCGTGTCGGTCGCGAAGATCATCAGGGCATCCTTGCCCTTCTCGGTGATCTTCAGCGGATGGTTCGAGTCGCCGAGGGCGAACTGCACCTGCCCCGCCGCGAGCGCCTGCACGACCTTGGCGCCCCCGCCCGGCACCACGAAGTCCGGGGTCCGGACGCCCTCCTCCTCGAAGAACTTCTTCTGGGCGGCGACCAGGTGCTGGCCGTACACGATGGTCGAAACGCTGTGGGACGCGGTGACGTTCTTGAGACCCTGCGCCCGGGCCATCCGGCCCCACGGGGCAACCGTCAGGCCGCCGGCGAGCCCCGCCGTGGTGAGGAACTCCCGGCGCGTCCAGCGGTCGGCTCGTGACTCCGATGCCATTCGAATCCTCCTTTGGAAAACTGGGCGCATGCTACATGCCGAGGGTCCGGACTGTCAACGCTTGACTGGCCCAAAGACATTGACAGATAAGGTTTTTTGGTCTATCGTCGCCGGTGATGGTCGTCGCGGAGCTCCCCTTTACGGTCCGGTCTCCGAAGCTCCCGCCGAGGCCCCCCACGGGGCTCCCCACGAGACTCCGATGATCCGCAGCATGACCGGGTACGGACGGGCGGAGGCCACCGGGGAGCGGACCATCCTCACGGTCGAGTGCAAGTCGGTCAACCACCGACACCTCGACATCTCGATCAAGCTGCCGCGCATCCTCGGCGCATTCGAGGCCGACGCCCGTCGCCTCATCCAGGCGGCCCTGCAGCGCGGCCGGGTCGACGTCAGCGTGGCGCTGGCCGCGGCCGAAGGCACGGTGCTGAACCCGCTCACGGTGAATCTGGCGCAGGCCAGGGAGTACGCCGAGGCCGCCCGCAAGCTCGCCGAGGCGCTGGATCTGCCCGAAGGGCCGACGCTCGGCTGGGTGATGGGGCAATCCGGTGTGCTGACCCGCGAGGAGCAGACACCGCTGTCAGGCGAGGAGGCCTGGCCACTGCTCGAGAAGGCGCTGAGCGCCGCATTGGCGGAGCTGGTCGAGCGGCGACAGACGGAGGGCGCTGCGCTGGCCCAGGAGCTGGCCGGCCTCGGATCCTTGTTGGACTCCCATCTCGAGACGGTGGCGCAGCGGGCTCCCGCCGCGGTGGAGCGTCGCGCGGCCCGGCTGCGCGAGCGTATGCAAGCGATGCTGGCCGGCGCCGATGTCGATCCGGCGCGGCTGGCCACCGAGGTCGCGGTGTGGGCCGACAAGACGGACGTCAGCGAGGAGCAGGCGCGCCTGCGTGCGCACCTCACCCAGTTCGGCACGCTGCTGGCCGGCGACGAGGCGGTCGGGCGTACGCTCGAGTTCCTGATCCAGGAGATCCACCGCGAGGTCAACACTATCGGCTCCAAGGCCGACGACCTCGAGATCTCCCAGGCGGTGATCGCGGCCAAGTCCGCCCTCGAGAAGATGCGCGAGCAGGTGGCCAATGTCGAGTAGGGTGAGCCGCAGCCGAAGGCGAGGCGAGCGGATATGAAAGAGCAGTCAGCGATGCAGACGGATATGGAAGGGTAGTCAGCGATGCAGCTGATCAAGCGGCGTGGAACGCTCGTCGTCGTGTCCGCTCCATCTGGGGCGGGCAAGACCACGCTGTGCCACGAGGTGCGCTCGCTCGTGCCCGATCTCTACTACTCGGTCTCCTACACCACCCGCCAGCCGCGCCCGAGCGAGACCAACGGGACCGATTTCTTCTTCGTCACCGAGGGCGTCTTCATCGCGATGCGCGGCCGCGACGAGTTCTCGGAATGGGCCGAGGTGCACGGCCACTACTACGGTACGCCCGCGAAGGCGCTCGAGGCCGCACTGGGCCGGGGCCTCGACGTGCTGCTCGACATCGACACGCACGGGGCGCGGCAGCTGCGGCAACGCTACCCGGAGGCGGTCTCGGTCTTCATCATGGCCCCGTCGATGGCCGAGCTGGAGGCCCGGCTACGCGAGCGCAACAGCAACTCTCCCGGCGACATCGCGCGGCGGCTCAGCCGGGCCAAGGAGGAGATCGCGGCCTGGCGGCAGTATGACTACCTGATCATCAACCGTGACGTGAAGGACGCGGTGGACCAGCTCGCCACCATCATCCAGGCCGAGCGCTGCCGCACGAGTCGATTGACCCTACGCTTCCCCGACATGGAGGTGCCGGCGTGATGTCGTTCCCATCGCTTGAGAAGTCCCTCGACAATGTCTCCAACCGCTATATGCTCGTCGTCCTGGCCGCCAAGCGCGCCCGTCAGCTGAACCGCGGCGCCAAGTCCCAGGTCGACACGCGGCACAAGAAGCCCACCAGCACCGCGCTCGAAGAGATCGCCGAAGCCCGCGTCGGCTACCGCGTCAAGGAAGACGACACCCCAAAGCTCTAGAAGCAGGCAAATACCAGAACCGAAACGCGAATCCACAAACGAGTGTCCGCACCTGGGGGAGTGCGGGGGCCATTCCTGGGCCCCCGCATTAGACAGAGCCTAAGATTTAAACGGCAGACAGCCAAACGATGCCCCTACGGAACAAGGAGCTGATCCTCGGCGTCACCGGCAGCATCGCCGCCTTCAAGGCGGTCTACCTGCTGCGCGAGCTGACGCGCGCCGGGGCGCAGGTGACGGTGGTCACCACCGCCCACGCCGAGCGATTCGTGGGCGCGCTCACCTTCCGCACGCTCTCTGGCCGGCCGGTGCTCTCCGACCTCTTCGACCCTCAGAGCGCCGACGCGGTCGAGCACGTGGCCCTGGCCGAGCGGGCACACGCGCTAGTGGTGGCGCCGGCGACCGCGAATCTGCTCGCCAAGGCCGCCCACGGCATCGCGGACGATTTCCTCACCACCCTGCTGCTCGCCGCCCGCTGTCCGGTGCTCATGGCTCCCGCGATGGACGGCGGCATGTGGGATCACGCGGCGGTCACCGCCAACGTGGCGACACTTCGCGAGCGCGGCGTGAGCGTGCTGGAGCCCGATGCGGGTGAGCTCGCCTCCGGGCTGTCCGGGCGCGGCCGGCTGCCCGAGGTCGAGACCATCATCGAGGCGCTCGAGCGTCTGCTGGCGCCGCGCCGCGACCTGGTCGGCGAGCGCATGCTCGTGACCTCCGGCCCGACGCGGGAGCCGATCGATCCGGTGCGGTACATCTCGAACCGGTCGTCCGGCAAGATGGGCCAGGCGGTAGCGACGGCCGCCCTGCGCCGCGGCGCCGAGGTAATCCTGATCTCGGGCCCCACGACGCTCACTCCGCCCGCCGGCGCGACCTACGTGCCGGTGCAGACCGCAGAGGACATGCGCGAGGCCGCGCTCCAGCACATCGCGCGCTCCACGATCGTGATCAAGGCGGCGGCGGTGGCCGACTACCGCGTCAAGCAGCCCAGCGCGACCAAGATCAAATCGAGGAAGGACGAGGACCTCACGCTCGAGCTGGCGCCGAATCCCGACATCCTGCGCGAGCTGGCCTCGCGCAAGGGTCAGGCCTTCCTCGTCGGCTTCGCGGCCGAGACCAACGACGTGCGCGCCAACGCGGCGGCCAAGCTCCAGGCGAAGGGCGTCGATCTCCTGGTGGCCAACGACGTGAGCGTCAAGGGCATCGGCTTCGACGCGGAGGACAACCAGGTCACCCTGCTCGACCGCTGGGGCGGCGTCACGGACCTTCCTCGCATGAGCAAGCTCGAGGTGGCCGACGCCATCCTGGACCGCGTGCTCGGCCTGCGCGCGGGCGAGCGGAGCGAGACCCGCGCCGCGCCGCGCGCCGGGGGATGAGCGACCCGCGCGAGGCCGTGGCGGAAGCCCTGCATGGGCTGGCCGACACCCTCCGGCACCACCGCGATCTGGGGCTGCGCGACCTCGCGCTCTCCGCGGTGCCCTTCCCGGATCCGGCGGACGCCCTGCGCGGGCAGGAGCAGGCGCGTCAGGGCTGCACGCTCTGCAAGCTCTGCAAGAGCCGCACGAATATCGCGTTCGGCTCGGGCAGTGCCCGCGCCCGGCTGATGGTGGTGGGCGAAGGCCCGGGCGAGGAAGAGGACAAGCAGGGGCTGCCCTTCGTCGGCCGCGCGGGCCAGCTGCTGACCCGCATGCTCGCCTCGGTGGGCTTCGACCGCGAGCGCGACTGCTACATCGCCAACGTGGTCAAGTGCCGGCCGGAGCGCAATCGCAATCCGGAGCCGGACGAAGTCTTGGCCTGCAGCCCATTCCTGATCGCCCAGATCGACACGATCCGCCCCCACGTGATCCTGGCCCTCGGCAACTTCGCGGCTCAGACCCTGATCGGCACGAAGGAGGGCATTACGCGCCTGCGTGGGAAGACCTACTCGTACCGGAGCAGCGTGCTCGTGCCCACCTTCCACCCGGCGTTCCTGCTGCGGAATCCCGGCCAGGAGTTCAAGCGCATGGCCTGGGACGACCTCAAGCTGGCGCGGCGAGAGTACGATCGGCTCGCCGGCTCCGAGGTTCGCTAGATCGAGCGGTCGGGCCGGGTGATCGCCGACGTCGTCTTCGACATCCCGCTCGATCAGCCCTTCTCGTACCTGGTCCCCGATGGTCTCGCGCTGAGCCGGGGGCAGCGCGTGAGCGCGCCGCTTCATGGACGCAGCCGGATCGGCGTGGTCGTGGCGCTGCGCGACGGAGACGCAGCCCGGCTGAAGCCGGTACAGCGCGCGGTCGAGCCGGTTCCCATCGTCTCGGACGCCGCGCTGGCGCTCGGACGCTGGGCCGCCGACGAGAGCCTGTCCTCGTGGGGCTCCACCGTGCTCTCGCTGCTGCCGCCGCCTCCCCGCTCCGGAGCGGCCGAGACGGTCTCGCCCCCCGCCGCATCCTCACCGGGTGATGCACGACCTCCCGAGCTGTGGACGGACCATCGACGCGAGGGGCGCCTGGCCGTAAGCCTCGAGCGCGAGTCCGACGCCGCCCTCGTGATCGCTCCCGATCGCGACGCGGCCGCGCGATGGGCGAAGCGGCTCGACGCGGCCCGACTCGACAGCGGCGTCGGCGGGGCGGACCGCCGCCGCGCGTGGTTCGCCGCCTCCCGTGGCCGCAGCCGCGTGGTGGTCGGCACGCGCTCGGCCCTGCTCGCCCCGCTCCCGCCTCCGGCCACCCTCGCGCTGATCGACGAGCACGATCCCGCGCACAAGCCGCCGGGGGCACCGCGGCTGCACTCGCGCGATCTGCTCGGCCAGCGGGCGACGCTCGACGGCAGCCGCCTCCTCCTGCTCTCTGCGACCCCGTCGGTGGAGACGTGGTGGCGCACGCAGAACAAGGAGATCGTCCGGGCCGAGGCGGAGCCGGGACCGTGGCCCGAGCTCATCACCGCGGACACCCGCGGCATCCTGAGGAATCACCCGCTCACCCTGCCACTCACGCGCGGCATCGAGGAGAGCGCCCGGCAAGGCCGCCGCACCGCGCTCATCGTGAGCCGGCGCACCGCGGCCCTGGCCTGCGACGAGTGCGGGGTGATCCTTCGCTGCCCCGACTGCGGAGTGCCGCGCGCACTCTCGCGGGATCGGCGGGAGCTGCGGTGCCCTCTCTGCGCGAGGGCCGATGCGCCGCCCGATCGGTGCCCGGGCTGCGGCGGGCGCCGGCTCTCCCCGTTCGGGTGGGACGCCGAGCGCGTGCAGATCTCGGTGGAGCGCCGCTTCCCACGCCTCACCGTCTCACGCGAGAACCGAGAGGCCCAGGTGGTGATCGGCACGTCCGCGCTGCTGCGCGCGCTGCCGGCCCGCTCGGTCGGCTGCGTCGGCTTCATCGCGCTGGACACCCTGCTGCGCGTCCCCGACTTCCGCGCCGGTGAGCGCGCGTGGCAGCTCTTGTGGGAGGCCGCAGAGGCGGTGGCGCCGCGCGGCCGGTTGGTGGTCCAGACGCAGCATCCCGACCACTACGCGGTCCGCAGCGCCCGCGAGCAGGACCGGGCGGCGTTCTACGCCGAGGAGCTGCGCTTCCGCTCCGAGCTGGGCTACCCTCCGTTCCGCCGCATCTGCGAGATCTCGGTCCGAGCCGGCGAGGAGGGCAAATCGCTCGCGATGGCCGCCGACTGCGCCGCGGCCCTGCGCGGCATCCCCGGGCTCACTGTGTATCCGCCCGCATCCGTCAGCCCACCGGGCGCGCGTCACCACCGGGTGCGCTTCGTGATCAAGGGGCCGGCCGAGCTGCCGCGCCTGCTCGCGCCGGCGCTGACGCCTTTCCTCGGCCGGCGACGGGGCTCGGCCGGTATGGTAGAAGTAGAGATGGATCCACAGGGAAACGGCTGATTCCGAGAGGAGACGAGAGTCGTGGCATTGCTGACGGTAAGGTTGTACGGCGACCCCGTCCTGCGGCAGGTGGCGGCGCCGGTGACCGAGATCACCCCCGAGATCAAGCGCATCATCGCCGACATGACCGACACCATGTGGCACCAGGTCGGCATCGGTCTGGCCGCCCCCCAGGTCGGCCTGTCGCATCGCATCCTCGTGATGGACGACGGCAAGGGCGGCGCCGAGGCGCTGCTGAATCCGGTCATCGAGAGCCGCACCGGGACGGTGCGGGAGGAGGAAGGCTGCCTCTCGGTGCCCGGCATCTTCGCCGAGGTCGAGCGCGCCAAGACCATCCGGGTCTCGGCGATGGACATCGAGGGCAAGCCGATCTCGTTCGAGGCGAGCGGGCTCAAGTCGCGCGTGGTGCAGCACGAGCTGGATCACCTGGACGGCGTGCTCTTCATCGACCGCCTGCCGCCGGTGACGCGGGACCGCATCAAGAAGAAGATCCAGAAAGAAGGCTTCCCCAAGGAGACCGGGCACCACGCATTCGCCCTCTAGCGGACCGGGACTGCGCGTGCTGTTCTACGGCACCCCGGCGTTCGCCCTGCCGACGCTCGAAGGCCTGCTGGCGCACCATCACGTCGTCGCGGTCATCACCCAGCCCGACAAGCCCGCGGGCCGCGGCCGAGCGCTCGCCACGTCGGCGGTGAAGCGCCGCGCGCTCGAGGCGTCGGTGCCGGTGCTGCAGCCGCCGCGCCTGCGGGATCCGGGATGGCCCGAGCGGCTCGCCGAGTACCGGGCGGACGTGGCGGTGGTTGCCGCGTTCGGCCAGATCCTGCCGAAGGCCGTGCTCGACGTCCCGGCGCACGGCTCGATCAACGTGCACGGCTCGATCCTGCCGCGCTATCGGGGCGCGGCGCCGATCGCGTGGGCGATCATGCGCGGCGAGACCGAGACCGGAATCACCACGTTTCAGATGGACGCCGGGATGGACACCGGCGACATGCTGCTGCGCGAGGCGACCGCCATCGGACCGGACGAGACCGCGGGCGATCTGTCCGTGCGGCTCGCCGAGATTGGCGCGCGGCTGCTGCTGCAAACGCTCGAAGGCCTGGGCGCGCTCCCCCGCATCCCGCAGGAGGAGGCCCTGGCCACGCCGGCTCCGCGCCTCAAGAAGGAAGACGGCTGGCTGCGGCCCGGCGCACCGGCCCGCGACCTCGTGAACCGAGTCCGCGGGTGCAATCCCTGGCCGGGCGCGGCCCTGATGACGCCCGCCGGCCGCCTCCTGATCTGGCGCGCCCAGTCCGTCCCGGCGCAGGCGAGCGATGAGCCGGGTACCCTCGTCCCGCTCTCCACTCACGGGACGGGGCAGGGTGACGGGCTGATGGCCATCACCACCGGCGCCGATCTTCTCCTGCCCCTCGAAGTCCAGCCCGAGAACCGAAAGGCCATGGCCTGGGCCGACTTCCTGCGCGGCGCCCGGCTTCAGCCCGGCGCGCGGGTGAGCGAGCCGACACCGTGAGCCCGGTCCTCAAGGCCGGCCCGGTCTCGCAGGCGCGCTACGAGGCCCTGCACATCCTGGTGCGCGTCGAGCGCGATCGCGCTTTCGCCGACATCGCGCTCGAGCACGCGCTCGAGCGGGCGCGACTGGACGCGCGCGACGCGGCGCTCTGCACCGAGATCGTCTACGGCACGCTGCGCTGGCGCCGCCATCTGGACTGGCGGCTCACGCCGCATCTCAATCGCCCGCTGGCCAAGCTCGATCCCTGGGTGCGCGCGCTGCTGCGCCTCACCGCCTACCAGCTCGTGTTCCTCGACCGCGTCCCGCGCTGGGCCGCGGTGGACGAGGCGGTGAGCGTCGCGCGGCTGAAGTCCCGGGTGCCCGGACCGGCCGAGTTCGTCAACGCGGTGCTCCGCTCGCTCACCCGCGCGCCGCAGCCGCCGCGCCTGCCCGCCGACCCCATCGAGGCGGCCGCGATCCGCTGGTCGTTCCCGGACTGGATGGCCGCCCGGTGGATGAGGCGCTACGGAGCGGCCGAGGCCGAGCGGCTGATGGCCGCGCTCGATGAGCGTCCCCCGGTGACCATCCGCGCCAACACCCTCCGCATCTCGCGCGACGACCTAGCGCGCCGACTGCGCGACGAGGAGCTGGCGGAGACCGATCCCACCGCGCTGGCCCCCGAGGGCCTCGCGGTGCGCCGTGGCGCGGTCGGCCGGTGGGCCGCGTTCACCGCCGGCTGGTGCTCGATCCAGGACGAGGCGTCGATGCTCATCGCGCGGCTGCTCGATCCGCAGCCCGGCGAGATGGTCGCCGACGTGTGCGCGGCGCCCGGCACCAAGACGACTCATCTGGCCCAGCTCATGGCCAACCGGGGGAAGATCGTCGCGATGGACCCGAACGCGGCGCGGCTCCGGCTGCTGACGCAGGCCGCAACCCGTCTGGGCGTGAGCATCGTCGAGACGCACGTGGGCGGCGTGGCGTCGATCTCGGGGCGCTGGAAGGACCGCTGCGATCGGGTGCTGGTGGATGCCCCGTGCTCGAATCTCGGCGTGCTGCGCCGCAATCCGGACGTGAAGTGGAAGCGCGAGGAAGCCGAGCTGGGCCGGCTCGCCGAGAAGCAGCACGGGATCCTCGAGACGGCAGCCGGGCTCGTGAAGCCGGGCGGCCGTCTGGTCTACGCCACGTGCTCGCTCGAACCCGAGGAGAACGACGATCTGGTGCGGGGGTTCCTCGAGCAGCATCCGGCCTTCCGCGTGGACGTGCCGGCAGGCTTCCCGGTAGCTCCGGGCCGGGACGGCATCATCCGGTGTCTGCCCCACGTCCACGGCACCGACGGCTTCACGGCGGTCCGGCTGATCCGGGCGCCCAGGCCCTGAACTCCTTCGCCCCGGGCACTTTGCAGCCCCCACGGCTTTCGGGTAAGGTCACACCATGAAGATCGCCCCCAGCATCCTGTCGGCCGATTTCGCGGCGCTGGGCGAGGCGATCGCCCGCGTCGAGTCCGCCGGCGCGGACCTGCTGCACGTGGACGTAATGGATGGCCACTTCGTGCCCAACCTCACGATCGGCCCCCCGGTCATCGAGTCGATCCGCAAGCGCACGCGGCTTCCGCTGGATGTCCACCTCATGATCGAGGAGCCCGAGCGCTGGGTGGAGACCTACGTCAGGGCCGGGGCGGACTACGTCACCGTTCACGCCGAGGCCAGCACCCACCTGCAGCGGGCCCTCACCTCAATCCGGGAGGCCGGGGCCAGGTCCGGCGTGGCCCTGAACCCCTCCACGCCCCCCGAGGTCCTCCAGTACGTCCTCGACGACCTGGATCTGGTCCTCGTGATGTCGGTCAACCCTGGCTTCGGCGGGCAGTCCTTCATCCCGACCGCCTACGAGAAGATCCGGCAGCTCCGCGAGATGCTCGGCCAGCGGGACGTCCTGGTGTCAGTGGACGGGGGAGTCAAGGTGGATAACGCGGCGCGTCTCGCCCAGGCCGGAGCGAAGGTCCTGGTGGCCGGCTCGTCGGTTTTCGGGACCCCCGACCCGGGCGCCGCCGTGACCGCCCTACGTAGTGCTTCGGAAGTAGCGGTATCCGCTTGACTTTTCCGTTTCTCGTCAGTATCCTCTAGCGTTCCCAAGCACATACCACCAGGTGGCAACACGATGCTCGACAGCCTGACCAGTCGTCTGACCGGAATCCTCGATCGGCTCCGTGGGTTTGGCCGATTGACGGAGGAGAACATCCAGGAGGCCCTGCGCGAAGTGCGCATGGCCCTGCTGGAGGCGGACGTCAATTTCAAGGTCGTGAAGACCTTCGTCGAGCGCGTTCGGGTCAAGGCGGTGGGACAGGACGTGCTGCAGTCGCTGACGCCGGGCCAGCAGGTCGTCAAGGTGGTGCGGGACGAGCTCGTGGAGCTGCTGGGCGGGTCCGGGCATCGGCTCGCGATGGCCCCGCACCCGCCGACGGTGGTGATGCTGGTCGGGCTTCAGGGCTCGGGCAAGACCACCAGCGCGGCCAAGCTCGCTCGTCACTTCCAGAAGCAGGGGCAGCATCCGCTCCTGACCTCGGCCGACGTGTACCGGCCCGCCGCGATCGATCAGCTCAAGACGCTCGGGAACCAGCTCAACATCCCGGTGCTGGGCGAGGCGAGCCGCCGCCCGGTCGACATCTGCACCGAGGCGCGCGACGACGCGGCCCGGCGCGGGCTCTCCCCGCTCATCCTCGACACCGCGGGCCGGCTGCACATCGACGAAGAGATGCTCGAGGAGCTGCGGGCCATCAAGCGGGCGGTGAGCCCGCACCACGTGCTGCTCGTGGTCGACGCGATGACCGGGCAGGACGCGGTCACGGTAGCGGAGAAGTTCAACGCGGCCATCGGCATCGACGCGGTGATCCTGACCAAGATGGACGGCGACGCCCGCGGGGGCGCCGCGCTGTCGGTCCGCGAGGTCACCGGCCGGCCCATCGCGTTCGTGGGGGTGGGCGAGAAGACCGACGCGCTGGAGCCGTTCCATCCCGACCGGCTCGCGCAGCGCATCCTGGGTATGGGCGACGTGCTCTCGCTCGTCGAGAAGGCCCAGGCCACCGTCGACGCGGAGCAGGCCGAGGCGCTGGCCCGGAAGATCCGCGACGACGCCTTCACGCTGGAAGACTTCGCGATCCAGCTCAAGCAGCTTCGGTCGATGGGCCCGCTCGGGCAAATCCTCGACATGGTGCCCTTCTTCAAGGGCGCGCGGGGGTTGCCCAAGGAGATGGAGGGCGGGGAGGAGGAGCTGCACCGGTACGAAGCAATCATCGCCTCGATGACCCCGCACGAGCGGAGGGAGCCCGCGGTCATCAACGGCAGCCGGCGCTCTCGCATCGCCCGCGGTAGCGGCACCAGCGTGTCGGACGTGAACCGACTGCTCAAGCAGTACGCGCAGCTCAAGAAGATGATGAAGGGGCTCAAGCAGATGGAGGGGCGCATGGGCAAGTTCAAGGGCTCGCTGCCCTTCCTGCCGCGCTGAGCCCCGGTCCACGGCAGCGCAGCACAACCCAGAGAGAGGTGACCTCGTGGCAGTACACATCAGGCTGAGACGGATGGGAACGACGCGGAAACCCGCATACCGGGTGGTGGTGGCCGACTCGCGCGCCGCGCGCGACGGCAAGTTCATCGAGGTGATCGGGCACTACAATCCGCTCACGAATCCTCCCACCGTGAAGATCGAAGTGGAGCGGGCGCAGGAGTGGATCAAGAAGGGCGCCCAGCCGAGCAACACCGTGAAGCACCTCCTCGCGCGGGCGGGAGCCGCCGCGAAGGCGTAGATCGCATGGCGGAGGCGCCTCTCGTCGCGGTCGGCGAGGTGCTGCGGCCCTACGGGCTGCACGGCGAGGTCAAGGTGCGTCCGCTCACCGATCGGCCGTGGGAGCGCTTCGAGCGGCTCAAGCGCTGCGTGCTGTGGGAGCCGGATCATGATATGCGCGAGGACTGCCGCATCGCCTCGTCCCGCTTCGACGGGACGACCGCATTCGTGCGGATGCAGGGCGTGGACTCCCCGGAGGCGGCGCGGCGCTTCCAGGGGCGCCTGCTCGCGGTGCGGCGGGACGAGGCGTTGCCGCTCGACGAAGGGCAGTTCTATCCCTGGCAGCTCGAGGGAGCGGCGGTCGAGACGCGCGATGGCCGGCCGGTCGGGCGGTTCGTCCGCGTGGAGAGCGGCGCGCAGGACCTGTGGGTGGTCGAGGACGGGGAGCGCCAGTGGCTCATCCCGGCGGTGCCCTCGATCGTGGTGGACGTGAGCGTGGCGGATCATCGGATCGTCATCGACCCGCCGGAAGGGCTGCTCGACCTGTGAGGATCGACATCGTCACCCTGTTCCCCGCGATGCTCGAGGCGCCGCTCGCCGAGTCCATCGTGGGCCGCGCGCGAGCCCGAGGCCTGGTGGACATCGGCGTGTACGACCTGCGCGAGCACGCGGCGGGCCGGCACCGGGTCACCGACGAGCCCCCCTTCGGCGGGGGAGGCGGCATGATCCTCAAGCCGGAGCCGCTGGCGGCGGCGGTCGAGGCGCTGAGACCCGAGGGCGCAGAGGCGCGGGTGATCCTGCTGGGACCGGCCGGGCGGCGGTTCACCCAGGACGTCGCGCGAGAGCTGGCCCGGAGACCGCACCTCATCCTGCTATGCGGGCGCTACGAAGGGGTGGACGAGCGCGTGAGCGAGACGGTAGCCGACGAGGAGCTGTCGATCGGCGACTACGTCCTCACCGGCGGCGAGCCCGCGGCGGTCGTGGTGACGGACGCCGTGACGCGCCTGCTGCCCGGCGTGCTGGGCGACGAGGAGGCGCCCGCGCGCGACTCGTTCGCTCGGGGGCTGCTCGAGCATCCCCAGTACACGCGGCCCGAGGTCTTCCGCGGCGCGAGCGTGCCGGAGGTGCTGAGCTCCGGCGATCACGGGCGGATCGCGCACTGGCGCCAGCTGATGTCGCTCTGGCGCACCTGGGAGCGGCGGCCCGATCTCCTGGAGACGGCGGATCTCACGCCGGAGGAACAGAAGTGGACGGACGGCTTCCGGCAGGGTCGGACGCCGGCCGATTTCCTGGACTAACTTCATCGAGCGAGGAGCGTCAGATCATGGAAGCGATCCGAATCGTCGAGGCGGGAGATCTCAAGAAGGACCGGGGCGGCTTCCGGCCCGGGGACACCGTCAAGGTAATGGTCAAGGTCGTCGAGGGCGAGAAGGAGCGGCTGCAGGCCTTCGAAGGCGTGGTCATCCGCAGGCGCGGAGGCGGCACCGGGGCCTCGTTCACGGTGCGACGGATCTCGTACGGGGTTGGCGTGGAGCGGACGTTCCCCCTGCACTCTCCGCGCATCGACAAGATCCAGGTGATGAAGCGGGCCGTGGTGCGCCGATCGAAGCTCTACTACCTGAGGGATCTGGTCGGCAAGGCGGCGCGTCTCAAGGAAAAGCGGGTAAGCGCGGTGCCCTCGTCGGGCGAGCAGTCCAGCTCGAGCTGAGATCCGGGCGCGGGCGTGGCGGCGGGCGCGCCGTACCGCTTCGAGAGCGCCGCGTGGCGGCGGGGGGTGACCCGTCTCGCCGGCGTGGACGAAGCCGGACGCGGCCCGTTGGCCGGCCCGGTGGTCGCGGCGGCGGTGGTGCTGTCGCCGGGGACGCGGATCGCCGGGGTGGACGACTCGAAGCGCTTGCTGTCGGAGGAGCGGGAGCGGCTGTTCGAGATCATTCGAGCGAGTGCGCTGGGGGTGGGAGTCGCGGTGGTGGATCACGTCACCATCGACCGCATCAACATCCTGCAGGCCACGCGGCTGGCGATGGCGCAGGCGCTGGGCTCTCTCGCGATGGAGCTGGAGCTGGTACTGACCGACTTCGTGGAGGTGCCGGGACTCAGATGCCCGCAGCGGAATCTAGTGGACGGGGATCGGCGCTCCGCCTCGATCGCCGCGGCCTCCATCGTGGCCAAGGTGACGCGGGACCGGATCATGGAGGCGGCGGATCGGGACTTCCCGCTGTACGGGTTCGCGCGGCACAAGGGCTACGCGACTCCGGAGCACCGGAACGCCCTGGAACGCCACGGCCCGTGCTCGCTGCACCGCCAGACGTTCGCGGGAATCTGGAACCAGCTGTCACTGTTCTCTCGGAGCGAGCTGCAATGGATCAACGCCGATTCATGATGAGCGATCTCGTGCTGGTCAAGGAGTAGTGCCGTGCCCACCACCGATACTCGGAAGATCACAGGAGAGAGGGGCGAGGAGGAAGCGGCCCGGTTCCTCACTCGGAGCGGATTCTCCATACTCGAACGCAACGTCCGGACCCGCGCGGGGGAGATCGACCTCGTGGCGAAGGAGGGCAAGACCCTCGTCTTCGTCGAGGTCAAGACCCGTCGGGACATGGAGGGCGACCCGCCGCAGGCAGCGGTCAACACCCGGAAGCAGAACAGGCTCGGGAAGCTGGCCCACGGCTATCTCAAGCTCAAGCGACTGCGACAGGTCTCGTGCCGCTTCGACGTGGTCTCGGTGATCTTCAACGACGAGGGCGCGGTCAAGGCCATCCGCCACATCCCCAACGCCTTCTCAGTATCCGCCTGGTAAACGGTCGCGTGCCGCAGTTGCCTGGCGAGGTGCAGCCGAAGGCGAGCCGAGCGGATACATAAAGTCTAAAGAAGTACACGATAGCCGCGGCACCACGAGCAACGAGACGACGCCCCGATGACCCGCGACGACCTCTTCCGCGCCGCCCTCCCGCTCGACCCCGGCCGCACCGCGCTTCTCGTCGTGGACATGCAGCGCGCGTTCGTGGACGAAGGCCAGGCCATGGAGGTGCCACCCGCCCGCGACGCGGTGCCGCGAATCCAGGAGCTGCTCGCCATCTTCCGGGAAAAGGGGCTGCCCGTCGTCTTCACCGAGTTCACCTACTCGCCGGCGGCTCCCCTACTGGTGGGCGAGCTGCACCCGGAGCACCGCCCCGCCGCGTCCGGCGCGCGGGTCGGGTTCGGCCACCCCTCCTCCTCGTGCCTGGCCGGAGAGGGCAACGTCCACGTGATCGCGGAGCTGGCGCCGCGTGCCGACGAGCTGGTGGTGAGCAAGCACTACTACGACGGCTTCAACGGCTCGGTGCTCGATGGAGCGCTGCGGGCTCGGGGCGTCACGACGCTGGTGGTGACCGGTACCATGACCGACATCTGCGTGCTCGCCACCGTGGTCGGCGGTTTCAACCGGGAGTACCGGATGGTGGTGGTCGAGGACGCGGTGGCCACGCTGTGGCCCGAGATCCAGCGCGCCACCCTGGACATCATCCGCCGCGCCTACGCGCGCGTGATCTCGGCCAAGGAAGTGGCCGACGAGATGGCCCGCTGGTGACCGCCGAGCGGCGTGTGATAAGGTCGACGCCATGAGCCAGGGCCTTCGCTTCCACGGGTGCATGCCGGCCAACCTCCTGCCCTTCACCGCCGACCTGGCCATCGACGAGCCGGCCTATCGCGCGCACCTGCGATGGCTCGCGGACGCCCCCGGGGTGACCGGCATCGTGGCCAACGGCCACGCCGCGGAAGTGGCTTCACTCGATCGCGAGGAGCGCAAGCGTACGCTCGCTATCGCCCTCGACGAGGTAGCCGGCAAGATCCCGGTGGTGAGCGGCGTCTACAGCGACGGCACCCTGGAAGCGGTGGACCTCGCGCGCGACGCGCGGGCGGCTGGCGCGGCCGGTTTGCTCGTCTTCCCGCCCACGCTGTTCATGTGGGGCGCCCAGGCGAAGCCCGACATGGTGCTGCGTCACTTCCAGGTGATCGCGGACGCGGTGGACCTGCCGATCGTGGTCTTCGAGTACCCGCCGGTCTCCGGCATCGGCTACAGCCCGGAGACACTGGCCGAGCTGTGCAAGATCCCGCCGGTGGCCGCGGTGAAGGACTGGTCCAACGACATCGTCTCCTACGAGAAGAACCTGCGCGCGATCCGAGCGACCGGGCGCCCGGTCGCGATGATGTCGTCGTTCACCATGTCGCTGATGGCGAGCTTCGTGCTCGGCGCCGACGGCTGCATCTCGGGGATGGGCAGCGTGGTGGCGGACCTGCAGGCGAGCCTCCTCGCCGCGGTGCAGGCCGGCCGCTTCGAGGACGCGCGCCGGATCAACGACCGGATGGCGCCGCTCGTCAGCGTGTTCTACGCGCCGCCGTTCGTGGACATGCACAACCGCATGAAGGAGGCGCTCGCGATCCTCGGGCGCATCCCGGCCGCCCACGTGCGGCCCCCGCTGACGCCCGTCTCCGAGGACGAGCGGCACCGCATCCGCCTGGCGCTTCGCGCCGCCGGCCTCTCGTCGTAGCTGGACGTCGACGCCATCCGCCCCGCACCGTCGCGGGCGGGCGGCCGAGTAAGCGCACCCTTGCGGCGCAGGGGGTGTTTCATGTATAAAACCCGGAATCTTCCCATCCCAGCGAGGTGGAATGGCAGGTCCGGCCGGCCGTAGTTCCGACGAAGAAGCCCTGCTGCAGAAGGCGATGCGGGTCCTACCCGGCGGTGTCCTGGGCGGGTACTACGCTCCCCAGGAGCTGGCCTTCGTGGTCCGGGAAGCCCGCGGTCCCCGGCTCCACGACTTCTCGGGACGCGAGTACATCGACTACATCCTGGGCAGCGGGCCCCTCGTGCTTGGGCACGCGCATCCGGCGGTCGTGGCCGCGGTCGAGGCGCAGCTGCGCAAGGGAACGACCTACTTCCAGCTGAGCGAGCCCACGCTGAGCCTGGCCGAGGAGATCTGCCGGGCCGTTCCGTGCGCCGAGCAGGTGCGCTTCTGCGGCAGCGGCAGCGAGGCGACGTTCTTCGCGCTGCGGGTGGCCCGCGCGTATCGCAAGCGCGACAAGATCCTGAAGTTCGAGGGCGGCTTCCACGGCGTGCACGACTACTCGCTGATGAGCGTCGGCCCGCGGGAGCCCAAGGCCTTCCCCGCCCCGACCCCGGACTCGGCGGGCATCCCCCACGCGATCCAGGGCGAGGTAATGATCGCCCCGTTCAACGATCTGGCCGAGACCGAGGCGATGATCGAGGCGCACCATCATGATCTGGCCGCGGTGATCATGGAGCCGTTCCAGCGGCTGATCGTGCCCGATCGGGATTTCCTGCGGGGCGTCCGCGCGGTCACCTCGCGGCACGGCATTCCGCTGATCTTCGACGAGATCGTGACCGGGTTCCGCTTCGCCTACGGAGGGGCCCAGCAGTATTACGGGGTCGTCCCCGACTTGGCCGCGTTCGGCAAGATCGTGGGCGGTGGCTTTCCGCTGGCCGCGGTGGCCGGACCCCGCGACATCATGCGCCACTTCTCCCAGGAGCTGGACGGCTCCGGCGAGTTCGTGCAGCAGGCCGGCACGCTCAACGGCAATCCCATCGCGGCCGCCGCCGGTCTCGCGACGCTGGCCGAGCTGCGCAAGCCGGGCACCTACGAGCGGCTGTTCGCCACCGGCAACCGCCTGAAGCACGGGCTCGAGTCGGCAGCTCGCCGAGTCGGGCTCGCCGCGCAGGTGGCCGGCGAGGCGCCGGTCTTCGAGATCTACTTCACCGACCGCCCGATCACCGACTACCGGGCGACCCTCACCGCGGACCGGGCTCTCCACGCGGCCTTCACGCGGGAGATGCTCACGCGCGGGGTGGTCAAGGCGGCCCAGAAGTTCTACGTCTCGCTCGTTCACGGCGACGCCGAGGTCACGCGGACGCTCGAGGTCTTCGAAGAGGCGCTGGCTGCGGTGGCGGGAACTTCCCGCTGAGCGGATCGATTACGCACACACAGGAGGCTCTCCCCATGGCTAGTCACGAACCCGAGGAGTTCTGGTATCACGGCAAGGTCACCCGGCGGCGCTGGCTCGGTCTGAGCGCGGCCGCCGCGGGCGCGGTTGGCGCCAGCCTGCTGGTGCCGCCGCCCTGGCGGTCCGCCTTCGGCCAGGCCAAGCCGTACAAGATCGGCACGCTGCAGCCGCTCTCCGGCGCGGCGGCGGCCGGCGGCAAGACGGCGCTGGTCGGGAGCCAGATGGCGGTCGACCGCATCAACAAGGCAGGCGGCGTGAACGGGCGGCCGATCGAATTGATCGTGGCCGACTACGAGTCGAAGCCGGACGTGGGGCGGCGCAAGGCCGAGAAGCTGGTGGTCGAGGACAAGATCGACCTCCATCAAGGCGGCTTCCTCTCGAACGTCTGCATCGCGTGCATGCCGGTGTGGGAGGAGCACAAGATTCTCAACATGATCGGCGTGTGCCTCGACACGACGATCAC
Source organism: Candidatus Methylomirabilota bacterium (assembly GCA_035259825.1). Taxonomy (GTDB): domain Bacteria; phylum Methylomirabilota; class Methylomirabilia; order Rokubacteriales; family CSP1-6; genus CAMLFJ01. Next base: position 22,688 of record DATFWA010000086.1, read on the forward strand.
CACCTCCAAGTGCAGCCGCTACACGTTCCGCCCGTTCGACTACGCGCCGGCGCAGGCGGTGGCGTTCGCGCCCTACCTGGTGAACAAGCTGGGCAAGAAGTGGCACCTCGCCTACGCCGACTATTCGTGGGGTCAGTCGACCCGCGACGCTTACGCGGAGCAGATCAAGAAGGCGGGCGGCGAGGTGGTGGACACTACCGGCATCCCGCTCGGCACCGCGGACATGACCCCGTTCCTCTCCAAGATCACCGGCAACTTCGACGGCTTCTTCGGGATCTTCTTCGGCAAGGACGGCGTCACCATCGGCAACCAGGCCTACGACCTGGGCATGACCAAGAAGTACAAGTGGGCGGGTGACGGCGCCATCGCCGAATCCACCAACCTGCCCGCGCTGGGCAACAAGATCGAGGGCTTCGTGGGCATCAACCGCTACGTGCCGGTGCTGGAGGGGCCGCTGAACACGCCCGCGCACAAGAAGTTCTTCGAAGAGGCGGTGGTACGGCTGAAGCAGATCGATCCTTCGGGTCCGCTCCCGGACCGCTACGTACAGTCGAACTTCGAGGCGATGAACTTCGTCAAGCTGGGCATCCAGAAGTCCGGCTTCAAGGAGCGCGGGGACACGATGAAGCTCATCGAGGTGCTCGAGGGGATGGAGGTCAAGGCGGGCGACGACTTCCCCCAGGGCGACAAGACGCTACGCAAGGACGACCATCAGGCGTTCGTGAGCGAGTTCATCTTCGACATCAAGGGCGGCAAGCACCGGATCGTGGAGACGGTCCCGAAGGAGAAGACCATCTTCCCGCCGGCCTGCAAGTTCGCCTAGTGACGGCAGAGCAGTCCGCCGGCGCCGCCGCCCGCTCAGCGCTCGCCCCCGAAGGGGCCGGGCCGGGGCGCGGCGTCGCCGGCTCGCCGATCCTGCGCGCAGAGGGCCTCACCATCCACTTCGGCGGCCTCACCGCCCTGAACCGCGTCAACGTCGAGGTGCAGCGTGGGGAGATCCGCGCCATCATCGGGCCCAACGGCGCGGGCAAGAGCACCTTCTTCAACTGCCTCACCGGGGTGCTGCGGCCGACCTCCGGCCGCGTGCTCCTGAACGGCGAGGACGTCACCGGCCTACCCCCGAACCGGATCTCCCAGAAGGGCATCGCCCGCTCCTACCAGATCACCAACATCCTGCCCAACGCGACCACTCTCGAAAACGTGCGGATCGCGGCCCAGTCGCGGCACCACAGCTGGAGCCTGCTCACCCACCATCGCTCTTTTCGCGACGTCCTGGAGAAGGCGGAGGCGGCCCTGCAGGCGGTCGGGCTCCTGGGAAAGGCGGATGAGCTGGCCGCCAATCTCTCGCACGGCGAACAGCGCAATCTCGAGATCGGCATCGCGCTGGCCACCGAGCCTCAGCTGCTCTGCCTGGACGAGCCCACGGCGGGCATGAGCGCCGCCGAGACCCACGACACCATGGAGCTGGTGCGGCGCATCGCCAGGGACCTGACCATCATGATCGTCGAGCACGACATGCAGGTCGTGATGGAGCTGGCCCAGCGGATTACCGTGCTGCACTACGGCGAGGTGCTGGCCGAGGGAACGCCTGTCGAGATCCAGCGCAACCCGAAGGTGCTCGAGGTGTACCTCAAGACGTGAGCGGCGCGGCCACGGCGACCGCGTCCCCCCTCGTCACCGTCGAGGATATCCATACCTTCTACGGCAAGAGCCACATCCTCCACGGGGTGTCGCTACAGGTGAGCGCCGGTGAGGTGGTGGGCCTCCTCGGTCGCAACGGGGTGGGCAAGAGCACGACGCTCAAGACCGTCATGGGCCTCGTGCGGCCCAGTCAGGGCGAGGTCCGTTACGAGGGCAGGCCCATCACCGGGATGCAGCCCCATCGGCTGGCTCGGATCGGGATCGGCTACGTGCCGGAGGACCGCCGCATCTTCCGTCTGCTCACCGTGATGGAGAATCTTCGGACCGGCCTCGACCGGCAGGGCGTGACCGACAGCCGGAAGCAGGCGCTGCTCGACAAGGTGTACGAGTACTTTCCGGTACTGGCCGAGCGCCGCAACCAGGCCGGGGGCACGCTCTCGGGCGGAGAGCAGCAGATGCTCGCCATCGCGCGGGCGATGATGCTCGAGCCAAAGATCATCCTGCTCGACGAGCCCACCGAAGGACTCATGCCGCGCATGGTGTCGCAGATCCGCCACATCATCGAGGTGCTCCACCGCGAGGGCGTGGCGATCCTGCTGGTCGAGCAGAACGTGCCGCTCACGCTGGAGGCGAGCCAGCGCATCTACATCATGGAGAAGGGCGTGGTCCGCCACCACGCGCCCGCAGCTGATCTGCGGGCCAACGACGCGGTCATCCACCAGTACATGGGAGTGTAGGCGGTGGCCATTCCGCTCGACCAGATCCTCATCCAGACCATCAACGGCATCGTCACCGGAATGATCCTGGCCCTCGTCGCCTCGGGCCTGACCCTCATCTTCGGCATCATGGAAGTGGTCAACTTCGCGCACGGCGAACTGTTCATGCTGGGGGCGTACGTCGGCGTGCTGACCATGGTGGCTACCGGAAACTTCTGGCTCGCGTTGATCTCCGCGATCCTGGTCATCGCCGTGCTCGGCGCGCTGATCCAGATAACCACGCTGCGGCCATTGCTCGGACGCGATCCACTCACCACCATCCTGGCCACCTTCGGTCTCTCGCTCGTGCTGCAGAACTACGCGCTCTGGCAGTTCGGCCCGGTGGCCCGCAAGATTCCGGAGCCCATCACCGGCCACTTCACGCTCTTCTACCTCGACTATCCCTGGTACCGCATCGCCATCGCGCTGCTGTCAGCTGCGATCATCGGCGGGCTCTGGCTGTTCCTCAAGTTTGGGACGTACGGGATCTGGATCCGGGCCACGACGCAGGACCGGGTGATGGCCGCGGCCATGGGGATCCCAGTGCCGTGGGTCCACACCGCGGTGTTCGCGATCGGTGCCGGTATGGCCGCGGCGAGCGGGGTGCTCTTCGGTCCGCTGGTGGGCGTCAATCACGCGATGGGCCTCGACTGGACCCTGAAGGCCTTCATCGTGGTGGTGGTGGGCGGTATGGGCAACCTGGGGGGGTCGATCGCCGCGTCCATCTTCATCAGCCTGCTGGAAGCCTACGCGTCGCTGTGGGTGAGCCCGGCCCAGGCGGTCATCGTGTCGTTCGTCGTGTTGATCCTCACCCTCCTTTTCCGCCCCACCGGTCTCTTCGTGCCGACTCCGAAATGACGAGCGCCCGCTCGCCCATCGCCTTCTGGGCCGGCTTCGGCATCATCCTCGGGCTGCTCATCGTGGCGCCCCTGGTCCTTCCTGAGTTCTGGCGGCGTTTCGTGACCGAGATCCTGATCTGGGGGCTGCTCGCGATGTCCTCGGACATCTTGATCGGCTACACCGGGATGGTTTCGTTCGGCCACTCCGCCTTCTTCGGCCTCGGGATGTACGGCGCGGCGACCGCGCTGCTCTCGGTGCGGCCGCCGAACCTCTGGCTGGCCCTGGTCTATGGCCTGGTAGCCGCGGCGGTGGTGGCGGCGTTCGTGGCCTACTTCTCCACCCGGCTGCGCGAGATCTACTTCTCGATCACCACGCTCGTTTTCTCACAGATCTTCTACGTCATCATCTTCACGTGGACCGAGGTCACCGGCGGCGAGAACGGGCTCACCTTCAGCCGGCCCACGCTGTCGATCCCGGGGCTCTTCTCGATCCCGTTCGATTCGAACACGCTGCACTGGTTCGTCCTGGCTGTCGTCACCGTCTCCTACCTGGTGCTTCGTCGGATCACTCAGTCACCGTTCGGGATGGTGCTGCAGTCGATTCGGGAAAACGAGCCGCGTACGCGTGCCATCGGCTACGCGGTCGAGCGCTACAAGATCGTGGCGGTGATGCTCTCGGGGTTGTTCGCGGGGCTGGCCGGCGTGCTCTATGCGGTACAGAACCGGTTCGCGGCGCCTGACTTCGTGTTCTTCGTGATCTCGGGCGAGGTCGTGATCTTCAACGTGATGGGCGGGATCGGCACGCTGGTGGGGCCGATCGTGGGCGCGGCCTTCTTCCTGCTGCTGCGCGAGGGCTTCTCGCGCTTCTTCACCGAGTACTACCTGATCTGGGTCGGCCTCATCTTCACCGCGATGGTGATCTTCATGCCGCAGGGTCTGCTCGGCTTCTGGCGGCGACGTCTCAACCAGTAGCGTCAGACGCCGGCAGTAGCCTCAGACGCCGGTCGAGCCGAAGCCGCCGGCTCCCCGGCCCGTCGCGTCCAGCT
>DATFWA010000087.1:0-8503 GCA_035259825.1 Candidatus Methylomirabilota bacterium
CCGGCGGGAGCGTGCCCGGTGGGATCTCGCCGACCGGACCGTGCTGATCACCGGCGGGTCGCGGGGCCTCGGCCTCCTGGTCGCCCGCGAGCTGACCCGCGAAGGCGCGCGCGTCGCCATCACGGCGCGGGACACGGGCACGCTGACCCGGGCGCGCGAGGACCTCGCCGGCCAGGGGACGACGGTGCTCGCGCTGCCGTGCGACGTCACCGATCGCGAAGCGGTCGAGCGGCTGGTGCGGGAGATCACCCAGCGGCTGGGGCCGATCGACGCGGTAGTCAACAATGCGGGCACGATCACGGTCGGTCCGGTCGACGAGATGTCGGTCGAGGACTACGAGGCCGCGCTCGCCACGAACTTCTGGGGCCCGCTCTACACGATCATGGCGGTGCTGCCCGCCATGCGGGTCCGCCGCGCCGGCCGCATCGTCAACGTGACCTCCATCGGCGGCCGCCTGAGCGTGCCGCATCTCTTGCCGTACAGCGTGAGCAAGTTCGCGCTCGTCGGCCTGTCGGAGGGTCTTCGCGCCGAGCTGGCGGGAGAAGGCATCGAGATCAGCACCATCTGCCCGGGACTGATGCGGACCGGCAGTCCGCGCCACGCCTGGTTCAAGGGCCAGCATCGGGCCGAGTACGCGTGGTTCAGCGTGGCCGACTCGCTTCCGCTGGTCTCGATGAGCGCCGAGCGGGCGGCGCGGCAGATCGTGGATGCCTTGCGCTTCGGCGACGCGGACCGTGTGCTGTCGCTGCCCGCGCGGGTCGGGGCGACCATGCACGGCGTCTTCCCCGGGCTGACCGCCGAGCTGCTCGGGCTCGTGAATCGCCTGCTGCCCGGTTCGCGGGGCCCCGGACGGCAGTCCCCGGTCGGCGCCGGCGCCGTGAAGGGCGAGGCCAGCACCTCATCGGTGTCACCTTCGGTGCTCACGACGCTCGGTGACCGCGCGGCCGAGCGGAACAATCAGATAGCCTTTGGGCAGACGCCCTGAGCCCGTTATGTCGACTCCCGCCAGCGTCGGAGGGCACCCGATCCATCCGATGCTGGTCGGGCTGCCGATCGGGCTGTGGATCTTCTCGTTCGTGTCTGACGTCGTGTTCCTGGCCGGGTGGGCCGGACCGACGTGGAAGATCGTGGCGTCGTACACGATCGCGGCCGGCGTCATCGGCGCCCTGCTCGCTGCGGTGCCCGGGTTCATCGACTTCCTGTCCATCACCGACCGGCGGGTGGGCCGAATCGCGCTCAACCACATGGTCCTGAACCTGTTCACGGTCGTGCTCTTCGCGCTGTCGTTCGGGCTGCGCGTCGTCTACCCGCTCGGCGCGCTCCCGGTGGTGGTCTCCGCGGCCGGCCTGGTGTCGCTCGCCATCGCGGGCTGGCTGGGCGGCGAGCTGGTGTTCGTGCACCAGATGGGCGTCAACAAGCGGCCGCGATCCCGGTAGCGCCGGCTTCAGATCAGCTCGCGCACCCGGTCGGCCAGCACGGTCAGCGCGATCTTCTGGCGGTTGGGCTCGCCGCGGAGGAGCGACTCGGCGAAGTGGGCCATCTGCTTCATGGTCACCTTGGCAGGCATGGGCGGCTCCAGCGGGTCCACCACCGCCTGAACCACCACCGGTCCCGGCGCAGCGAGCGCGGCGTCGAGGGCGTCGCCGCACTCGGCCGGGTTCTCGATGGTGACACCGGTCGCACCGCAGGCCTCGGCGAAGAGCGCGAAGTCGATCGGGTGCAGGTCGCAGCCGTACTCGGGATTGCCCAGGAAGACCATCTGCTCCCACTTGATCTGACCGAGTGTGCCGTTCTTCACGATCACGATCTTCACCGGCAGCTGATACTTCACGCAGGTGGCCAGTTCCGCCATGAGCATCGAGAAGCCGCCGTCCCCCACGAAGGCCACCACCTGCCGCCCCGGATACGCGATCTGGGCCGCGATCGCGTAGGGGAGACCGCAGGCCATCGTGGCCAGGTTGCCCGACACCGAGTGCATCTGCCCTCGACGGGCCGGGATGTGGCGGGCCCACCAGGTGGTGATGGTCCCGCTGTCGCAGGCGACGATTGCGTCGTTGGCCAGGCGCAGCCCCAGCTCGCGGGCCAGGAATTGGGGCTTCATGGGCTTGTCCTGGCGGCTGCCCCGCTCGTCCATGAGCCGGCGCCAGTCGGCCATGCCCTCCTGGGCCTGCGTGAGGAACGCGCGGTCCGAGCGCGGCCTCAGCAGCGGCAGCAGGGCACCGAGGGTCGCGCGGCTGTCGCCCACCAGACCGATCTCGACCGGGTAGCGGAGGCCCAGCCGCATCGGGTCGAGCTCGATCTGGACGGCACGAGCCTGCCCGGGCTTGGGCAGGAACTCGATGTACGGGAACGAGGTACCGACCATCAGGAGCGTGTCGCATTCCTCGATCGCCTCCTGGGACGGGCGCGTGCCGAGCAGGCCGATGCTGCCGGTGGTGTACGGGCTGTCGTCGTGGACGGCGGCCTTGCCTAGGAGCGCTTTGACGATCGGCGCGCCGAGCCGCTCGGCGACGGCTTCCAGCTCGTCGCCCGCGTGGAGCGCGCCGCGGCCGGCCAGGATGACGGTCTTCCGGCCGGCATTGAGCAGATCCGCGGCGCGCTGGAGCAGGTCCGTGGCGGGGAGCCCGGCGCTGCGTCCGAGCGCACCGGCGGCATGATGATCGACGTTGCGCGGCGAGCGCGGACCCGCCTTCTGCTCCTGGATGTCCACCGGGAACGCGAGGTGGGCCACCCCGCGGTAGGCGAGCGCGGTCCGGCACGCCAGGTGGGTGACGTTCTCGACGTGCGCCGGGCCCATGATGCGCTCGTTGAACTTGGCCACGTCCATGAACAGGCGATCGAGCGCGACGTCCTGCTGCGTGCGCGTGCCGATGAGGTCATGATACGTGAGCCCGGTGATCGCCAGCACCGGCTGTCCGTCGAGGGCGGCGTCGTAGAGGCCGTTGAGCAGATGGATCCCGCCCGGCCCGGAGGTGGCCAGGCACACGCCGAGTCGACCGGTGAACTTCGCATAGCCGCAGGCCATGAACGCGGCCGCTTCCTCGTGACGCACCTGCACGAACCGGATCCGGTCCCGGCGCGTCCGCAGTGCCTCCATGATCCCGTTGATGCCGTCGCCGGGGAGGCCGAAGACGACCTCCACACCCCAGTCCTGCATGGTCTCGATCAGGATGTCTGCCGCGGTCGACGCCATCGTGGTCTCCTTCCTCGGGTGTGGCGCGGTTCGGTCAGCCGTTCGGTCAGGTGAGCACCGGGCCCTCGAGAGCCCGGCGGAGCTGCTCGGCAGCCTGGGCGCACGAGGTCGAGCGCTCGTAGTCGCCATCGAGCTGCAGCGTGGCCGCGGCGCGGTCGAAGTACTCGAGCAGGTCGCGCGCCTGCTCGGTGGAGCACCGGACACGCCGACGCTCCACCGTCTCGGTGTCGACCTCCGCGTTCTCGATGGCAACCCGCGCGTCCTGGGACAGGGCGACGCCCGCCAGGCGGTCCGGGTCGACCGCGACCTGACAGGCGGCCTCTTCGAGGGGAACGACGTGCTCAGCCGGCACGGCCGGGGTCACTCGGCCAGCTGGGCGAGAGCGGGCGCGCTCAACACCGCCAGCCCGACGAGGCCCGTGGTCAGGGACTTGATGATCATGTGACATCTCTCCTGGTGGGCAGGTGGAGCATCGCCCATGCCAGGGATCGGTCGTCACCTCCGGGCCTCGGACTGACGCACCGGATCCGGGCAAGTCGACCGGAAGCGCGCCAACTCTTCCCGGTAGCCGCGCCTCTCCGGTAGTTCCGGCGAACCCGCTGTGGGACGATTCCGGCGGAAGGGTCCAGCGCTCGCAATCGCGCGTGCATGGCACCCCCCTTGCTCACCGGACAGAAGTCCAACCGCCGCCGGGGGCGGCAAAAGGAGAAGGCGATGCCGGCACAGAAGTCGACCACGCGAAAGAAGCCTGCCCGGGAAGGCAAGGAAGGTCACAAGGACGCGATCGCCCTGCTCAAGGAGGATCACGAGCGAGTCCGAAAGCTGCTCGGCGAGCTGGAGGAGAGCGCCGACCGCGCCGAAGACAAGCGAAAGAAGCTCCTGAGCACGATCGAGGACGAGCTGAAAATCCATACCAAGATCGAGGAGGACGTGTTCTATCCCGCGTTCTTCGACGCGGCCAGGACCAGCGACGACAAGGAGCTGTACTACGAAGCGATCGAGGAGCACCACGTCGTGGACCTCGTGATGCCCGAGGTCAAGGGCACGGATCCCTCCACCAACGAGTTCGCGGCCAAGGCCAAGGTGCTGAAGGACCTCGTCGAGCACCACGCCGAGGAGGAGGAGTCCGAGATGTTCCCGCGGGCGCGGAAGCTCATGAACCGGGAACGGCTGATGGAGCTGGGCGACGAACTGGCCCGGGCCAAGGAGTCGGCGCGAGCCGGCATCATGGAGAAGCTCACCGGAATGATTCGCTCCTGAACGCCGGGCCGGCGCGCCGGAGCCCGTAGGCCCGGCGTGCCGGCCCCCGAGCCGCCGCTCCATCCCCCCTGTCGATTTCCTGCTAGAATTCCCGCGCTGACCATCTCGAAGACAGCGGAGGACGCCCCATGGCGATCACCGTCTTCACCAATGCGCTCCTGATCGACTGCACCGGCGCAGATCCCGTGGACGGCGCCGCGGTCGTGGTGGAGGGCGAGCGCATCAAGGACGTGATCGGCTCCGGCCGAGTCGGGCCCCTGCCGGGCAAGATCGACACGGTGGACCTAAGGGGCCGCGCCTTGATGCCCGGGCTCACCGACGCCCACGTGCACATGTGCGCGGTCGAGGGCAACATTCCCGAGCAGCATCGGTACAACCCGCCGAGCCTCATCGCGGCCAAGGCGCTCCGCCGCATGGAGCAGTGCCTCATGCAGGGCTTCACCACCGTGCGAGACGCGGGCGGCGCCGACTACGGCTTCCGCGAGGCGGCGGACTCGGGGCTCCATCCGGGCCCGCGCATGCTGGTCTCCGGTCGTCCGCTGTCGCAGACCGGCGGCCACGCGGACAAGCGCCGCCGCTCGGAGTGGATCGAGCCGGTGGATTGCTGCATCGGCATGGCCGGCATCATCGCGGACGGGGTCGACGAGGTCCGCAAGGCCACGCGCGAGAACCTCCGTCACGACGTGGACCAGATCAAGATCATGGCGTCGGGCGGCGCGATGTCGCCGGGCGACGAGCTCGATACTACGCAGTACACGGTGGAGGAGATGCGCGCCGCGGTGGAGGAGGCGCGCGCGGTCGGCAAGTACGTGCTGGCCCACGCCTACTCCGGCTCGGCCATCCGTAACGCGATCCAGGCCGGGGTGCGCTGCATCGAGCACGGCAACCTGCTCGACGAGGCGGGCGCGCAGGCCATCAAGGCCGCGGGCGCCTACCTGGTGCCCACCATGGTCACCTATGAGGCCATCTCGCGCGAGGGCAAGAACTACGGGATCGGCGAGCATCAGATCCAGAAGATCAATCTCGCGCTCGAGAAGAGCCTGGAAGGCCTCACCCACGCCTATCGCGCCGGCTGCAAGATCGGCTCGGGCTCCGATCTGCTGGGCGACATGCAGGCCCAGCGCGCGATGGAGTTCGAGCTGAAGGGCCAGGTGATGAAGCCGATGGAGGTGCTGCGGTCCGCCACCATGGTCAACGCCGAAATTTTCAGAATGGCTGATCGAATCGGTTCGGTCGAGCCGGGCAAGTACGCCGACCTGCTGGTGATCGACGGCAATCCGCTGACCAACCTGCGTATCTTCCAGAACTCGGCACACATCCAGGCGATCGTGAAGGGCGGCGTGTTCGTCAAGCGCGCGCTCTAGTCGGCGGACGGAGGAGGCGATATGCCGAGCCCTGCGGACTTCGAGAAGCTGGGCGTGTTCTACCTGGGCCGGCCCTACGACTGGCAGAAGAAGAGAGCACAGGACGGTCTCCTCCTCTACGACTCCAAGGATCTCGTCACCCACGCGGTGTGCGTGGGGATGACCGGCAGCGGGAAGACCGGTCTCTGCCTGGCCCTCATCGAGGAAGCCGCCATCGACGGCATCCCGGCGATCCTCATCGACCCCAAAGGCGACCTCGCGAACCTGCTGCTCACGTTCCCGGCGCTCCGGCCCGAGGACTTCCGCCCGTGGATCAACGAGGACGACGCGCGGCGCAAGAACGTCTCGCCCGACGACTACGCGCGTCAGCAGGCCGAGCTGTGGCAGAAAGGCCTGGCATCCTGGGGCGAAGACGGCGCGCGGATCCAGCGCCTGCGCGACGCGACCGACTTCGCGATCTACACGCCGGGAAGCAACGCGGGCATCCCACTGTCGATCCTCAAGTCGTTCGCGGCGCCGCCTCAGGCCATCCAGGACGACGCCGAGCTGCTGCGAGAGCGGATCGGCACCACCGCCACCAGCCTCCTCGGTCTCCTCGGCATCGACGCCGATCCGATCAAGAGCCGCGAGCACATCCTGATCTCCACCATCCTCGATACCGCGTGGCGACAGGGACAGGCGCTCGACCTCGCGGCCATGATCCAGCAGATCCAGACGCCGCCGGTGAAGCGGGTGGGCGTGCTCGACCTCGAGGCGTTCTTCCCCTCCAAGGATCGCTTCGCGCTGGCGATGTCGCTCAACAACCTGCTCGCCGCGCCCGGCTTCGGCGCCTGGATGGAGGGCGAGGCCCTCGAGATCGACCACCTGCTCCATACGTCCGCGGGAAAGCCGCGGATCGCGATCGTCTCGATCGCCCACCTGAGCGACGCGGAGCGGATGTTCCTCGTCTCCCTCCTGCTCAACCAGGTGGTGGGATGGATGCGCACGCAGTCCGGCACCACCAGCTTGCGCGCGCTCCTCTACATGGACGAGATCTTCGGCTTCTTCCCGCCGGTGGCCAACCCGCCGTCGAAGACCCCGCTGCTCACCCTGCTCAAGCAGGCGCGGGCCTTCGGCGTCGGCGTGGTGCTGGCCACCCAGAACCCCGTCGATCTCGACTACAAGGGCCTGTCCAACACCGGCACGTGGTTCATCGGGCGACTGCAGACCGAGCGGGATAAGGCCCGCGTGCTCGACGGCCTCGAGGGCGCGGCGGGCAGCGCCGGTCAGGGCTTCGACCGCCAGGGACTCGAGCGCATCCTATCGGGTCTATCGAGCCGGATCTTCCTCATGAACAACGTGCACGAGGATCACCCGGTGGTGTTCGAGAGCCGCTGGGTGATGTCGTACCTCCGCGGGCCGCTGACCCGCGCGCAGATCAAGTCGCTGATGGATCCGCACCGGGCGACCCCCGCGGCCGGAGCCAGCACGGAGGAGAAGGCGGCGCCGTCGCGGCCGGCCAAGGGCAAGGCCGCGGGCCCGGTGGCGGCGCCCGCGGTGGCGGCCCCCGCGGCTGCGGCCACCGCCGCCGCGGGGACCGGCCAGCGGCCCCTGCTCCCGCCCGATGTCCCGCAACACTTCGTGCCGGCCCACGGCGCCGCGCCCGCGGGGTCGAGCCTGCTGTACCAGCCGATGCTCTTCGGATTCGCCCAGGTGCGGGTCGCCGACACCAAGAGCAAGATCGACGTCAGCCACGACGTCACCGTGCTCACCCCGATCACCGCGGCGGCGGTACCGGTGGCCTGGGACCAGACGGCCGAGGTCGGCTTCACCGCCTCCGACCTCTCCGACGGGTCCGATGACAACGCGGGCTTCGCGGACCTGCCCGCCGCCGCGGGCAAGAAGAAGAGCTACGACGGCTGGACCAAGGAGTTCGCGGCCTGGCTGCTCCGCTCTCAGAAGGTCGAGCTGCTGCGAAGCTCCTCGCTGAAGGTGGTCTCCAAGCCGGACGAATCCGAGCGCGACTTCCGGGTGCGCCTGCAGGAGTCGACACGCCAGGATCGGGACAAGGCCGCCGAGGCGCTTCGCCAGAAATATGCGCCGAAGCAAGCCGCGCTGCAGGAGCGACGTCGTCGCGCCGAGCAGGCGGTCGCCCGCGAGAGCGAGCAGGCCACCCAGCAGGGCATTCAGACCGCGATCTCGGTCGGCGCGAGCATCCTGGGCGCGTTCCTGGGCCGCAAGGCGATCACCGCCGGCACGGTCGGGCGGGCCACGACCGCCGCTCGCAGCGCCAGCCGCGTGCTGAAGGAGACGCAGGACGTCGGTCGCGCCAAGGAGTCTGTGGAAGCGGTCGATCAGGCGATCGCCGACCTCGACGCGCAGTTCAAGACCGAGGCTGACGCGCTCGCCGCGCGCACCGACCCGCTCACGGAATCGCTCGAGACGATCTCGCTCAAGCCCACGCGCCAGAACATCTCGGTGCGGCTGGTCGCGCTCGCGTGGGCCCCTTACTGGCGCGATCCCGCCGGCGCACTTACCCCGGCCTGGGAGTGAGTCGGCCTACTGCCGCTTGTGTCGTCTCCAGCGAGCCAGCCCTAGCGCCGCCGCCGTAGAGCCCCAGATCAGCAGCGTGGCCGGCTCCGGAACCGGGCGAAGCTGGTCCCTGATCTCCCCGGTAGGGTGGAGGTCGGTGTGGACGTTCAGATAG
>DATFWA010000088.1:0-14905 GCA_035259825.1 Candidatus Methylomirabilota bacterium
GCGTATGACGCGGTGGGGGGCTGGTCGAGGGTCAGCAGCTGCATCCAGTCCGGGTGCTGGGCCGCCCGTCCGAAGATTTCCGCGAAGCCGCCGAACAGGCCCCAGGTCACGTACACGCCCACCAGAAGGAACGCGGCCAGCTTCACCACCGACTCCACCGCCACCGCGGTCATCAGCCCGGTCTGCCGCTTGGTGAAGTCCAGGTTGCGGGCGCCGAACAGGATGCCGAAGAGGGCGAGGGTCACCGCCACCACCAGCGTCGGGTCGAACACCTCCAGCACCGACTCCTCGCGAAGGATCATGCGGAACGAGGCCGACACCGCCTTCAGCTGCAGCGCGATGTAGGGGATCATGCCGCACACCACCAGCACCGCCACCAGCGTGCCCAGCGAGGCGGACTTCCCGTAGCGGCTCGAGATGAAGTCGGAGACCGAGGTGATGCGCTGCTCCTTCGAGACGCGCACGAGCTTGCGGAGGAGGAGGGGCCACAGCAGGGCCACGCAGGCCGGCCCGAGATAGATCGTGAGGAACTCGAGGCCGCGGTTCGCCGCGAAGCCGACGCTGCCGTAGAAGGTCCACGCCGTGCAGTAGACCGACGCCGCGAGCACGTAGGTCAACGTCTGGATCCGGCCTCGTCCGAGCCGCGAGGCGAAAGCCTCGGACACCGAGGCCACGAGGAAGAGGAAGGCCAGGTAGCCGAGGACAATGCTGAGGAGCGAGGTGGGCGACAGGCCGCTCACGTCCCGTCCTCCGGCGGGCGGACGCGTCGGGCCACCGCGATCAGCACCACCACCATGGCGGCCCAGACCACGAAGAGGTAGACCACCAGGGCGGGGACGCCCAGGATCAGCGTGGGCCGGTTGGCGATGGAGAGCAGGGGCCAGACGAGGCACGCCCCGAACAGCAGGAAGCAGGCAACCACCAGCTCTGCGGCCTTCATTGGCTGGCCGGATTATAGCCCGGAGGGGCCTCGACGGCGCTCTGGGCGCCTAGCGGGGCGGGCCGACGAACCGGCGCAGCACGAGGTCCTGGAAGCCGGCCTCGAGCTCGTCGGCGACTTCCCGAGCCACCGCCTCCGGATTGCCGGGCCGCTCGCTCTCCGGGCCGGGGGCCCAGCCTTCCAGGTAGGCGTCGCTCTCGGTGACCCCTTCCCGCATCGCGATCGCGTCGATCAGATCCTGGAACCGCTGCGAGAGCGGTACCCGCACCGGCGGGCCGCCGTCCTCGGCTTCCACGAGCGACGGCAGGTCGCGCCACTGGATGATCCGGTATCGCGCCATCGGGCCGTTATTGTAGCGGAAACGGGCCCGTTCCCTTGACAAGGCGGACACCCCCTCGTAGCCTCCGTGACAAGGAGACGCACATGATCGACGTGAGCACGGCGGACCGCGAGCTGCAGACGTACCTGCGCCCGCAGACGTTCCCGGTGGCGATCCGGATGTTGAAGGCGGGGGAGGAGATCCCGGAGCGGGCCCGCCGTCCCGCCCGCGATTTCAAGAAGCTCAGCATGAGCTGCCAGGTTATCGACATGGCCCGGCGCTACGGCTGGACTATCGCGCTCACCCGCGAGGATCACATATGCTCGCTCGGCATCACTGCGATCGGCTTCGACAAGCCCCTGCCCATCTACAACGTGGGCACGCTCTGCGAGGGCATGTACACCGAGACGAAGCAGGCGGGCCAGCGCTCGGAAGCCGCAATCGACAAGTTCGCGCCCGGCGAGTACCACTGCCTGTTGGTGGCCCCGCTCGACCGGGCAACCTTCGAGCCCCACGTGGTCTGCGTCTACGCCAATCCGGCCCAGGTCATGCGGCTCACCCAGGCCGCGCTCTGGAAGCGGGGGGGCCGGCTCACCTCCTCCTTCGAGGGCCGCGCGGTCTGCGCCGACATCGTCGTCACCACCATGAAGACCGGCGAGCCGCAGGTGATCCTGCCCTGCTCGGGTGATCGCATCTTCGGCCAGACCCAGGACCATGAGATGGCGTTTTCGATTCCGTGGGGGCGCATGGAGGAGATCGTCGAGGGCCTGCGGGGCACCCACCAGGGGGGCATCCGCTACCCGATCACCCAGTTCATGGAGTACGAGGCCAAGCTGCCGCCGCGCTACATGGAGGTAAACCGTCTCTGGGATGCCGAGAAGGGCAAGGCGAATCTGATCAACCGGGACCGGGTGGTGGCCGCCTACAAGCGCTCCTTCTCGGACCGGGTGCCGGTCTATCCGATCGTCGCCTCGTTCGCGGGCACGCTCGACGGGCTCAGCATCGAGGAGTACTGCACCAGCCCGACCAAGGCCATCACCGCAATGATGAACTACTACGAGCGCTATCAGCCCGACGTGGTGCTCGCCTACAACGACCTCGCCAAGGAGGCCGAGGCCTTCGGCTGCGGGGTGAAGTACTCGGACTACGTGGTGCCGTCCATCGAGACCCACGTGCTCGAGGACAAGGCCAGCCTGGCCAGGCTGCAGATGCCCGATCCTTACAAGACCGCGCGGCTGCCCGGCTTCCTCGACCAGTGCGAGGCGCTCGTGAAGGCGGCGCCGCCCACCGCCACCGGCGCGGTCGCGGTCGGTCCGTGGACGATCGCGATGCTGCTACGCAATCCCGAGATGATGCTGCTCGACACCTTCGAGGACCCGCAGTTCATCCACGACCTCATGCGGATCTCGACCGACTTCTGCAAGATCTGGGGCGACGCGATCGTGAAGACCCGCATCGGGCTGTCGTTCTCGGAGCCGACCGCCTCGATCAGCCTGATCTCGCCGGACAACTACCGCGAGTTCATCGCGCCGTACCACAAGGAGCTGGTGGACTACTTCAAGGCCAAGAAGGTGGGCGTCACCACCCACATCTGCGGCGTGACCTACCCGATCTTCGAGGATCTGATTGGCTGCGGCTTCACTACCATCTCCTTCGACCTGGACCAGCAGAGCGACCCGACCCTGCACGTGGACCAGCTCGAGCGCTTCATGCAGGTGGCCAAGGGGCGCGCGGTGGCGATCGGCAACGTGGACGCCACCATGTTCGAGAAGGCGACCCGGGCGCAGATCGAGGCCGAGGTGCGCCGCTGTATCGACACCGCAGCCCGCCACTCCGGCTTCATCCTCTCCACGTCGTGCGAGATCCCGCCACGGTCGAGCCCGGACATCGTGAAGTGGTTCATGGACGCGGCCCACGACTACGGCCGCTACGAGCGGATCTTCTAGCCGGTGCCGCCCGGCCGCGGACAAAGCGAAGGGGCGCGGTGATCGACACCGCGCCCCCTCGTGCTCAGACGCTCGGGATGCCTACCAGCGGAAGGGCTTCTTGGAGGGAGGCACGCCGTAGGCCCCGCGGTCTCCGCCTCCGCCGCGCGGCCCACCCGGCCCTCGCCCGCCGCCGCGAGGACCGCCGGGACCACGTCCGCCGCCGGAGCCGGGGGTGCGGGGATTCGAGACGTTGACGGTGATCTTGCGCCCGTCCAGATCCTTGCCGTTCAGCTCGGAGATGGCCCGCTGCGCCTCCTCGGCGGTGGCCATCTCGATGAATCCAAAGCCGCGGGACTGACCAGAGAACTTGTCAGTGATCACGGAAGCCGACTCGACGGTGCCGCACTGAGCGAAGTATTCCCGAAGCGTCTCGCTCGTCGTGGAATAGGACAGACCGCCCACGTAGAGTTTCGAAGCCATGTGATTCTCCTTCGGTCACTCTTCCGCTCCGTACGCGCCCCAATACTCGGAAGAGCCAATATCGGAGGCGAGGGCGCCGCCGGCGGCGACGCATCGGCCCATAGTCTACACTAGGACCGCTGCGTCCGCCACGCGGCGGGAAGCGCTCTCGTGAGACGGTGCGTCGGTTATCCGCAGACCGCTTCCACCTGCGCGCGGGCGTCCTTGCCCACCGGCGCGGCCTTGATCGGCAGCTCCACCTTCGCCACCAGGTCGGGGAGCGCGAAGGGCCGGCTCACCACGTGGAAGCCCTCCAGCTCCAGGTCGACCAGGTCCTCCATCCGGCCGCCCGCGTCGACCGTCAGCACCACCGGCACGCCCGGCGCGACCAGCTCGAACAGCCGCGCCCGATCGGGACCCGCCATGCGCAGCATGCCCGCCTCGGCGAGCACCAGCGACACCGGCGCGTCGAGGAGGTAGCGCACGCCCTCGCACAGCGTCTCCGCCATGCGCACCGCCACGCCGTGATCCAGACACTCCATGGCCAGGGCCTGCGCCCGGCTCCGATTTCCGTCGATCGTCAGTACGCGAATCATGTCTCCCCCTTGTGGTTGGTGGCCGTCTCGAACCGAGGCCAAAGGTACAAGGCGTGTGCCACGCCGCTTGCTACGCGGGAAGCCTCGAAATAACGAGGGATTGTGGCCAGATACGATGAAGCGCAGCGCGCGGATCCGGGCGTTCTGCCCGGCCCGGTCGACAATTTGTGGCGGGCTCACGCGCAAATGCGCGCGCGACGACGGGACCGCACGCGCCACCGAGCGACAGCACGCGCCACGTGACTATACTGCTCGCGAATGGCCAATCTGGTGGTCGCGATGACTCGCGCCCTGCGGCGGCGATGTCCGAATTGCGGAGCCGGTCCGGTGACGGTGCGGTGGTTCGGGATGCGGCCGGCGTGCCCGCGCTGCCGGTTGCGCCTCGATCGCGGCGAGCCCGACTACTTCCTGGGCGCGATCGTGTTCAACATGGCATTCGCGGAGGGACTCTTCGCGCTCGGGCTGACCCTGGTCCTGATCTGGACCTGGCCCCATCCGCCCTGGGACGCGCTCTACTACGTTGGCATCGCGGGCATGATCGTGGCGCCGATCTTCTTCTACCCGTTCTCCAAGCTCTGCTGGCTGGCCTTCGACCTGATGTTTCGCCCGCTACGCCCGGAGGATCTCGAGCCGCCTCCCGTCGGCGCCTAGCGATAGTTCTCGGGCGTGATCCCGTACGCCTGGATCTTGCGGTAGAGCGTCTTCGGGTCGATCCGCAGGACGGTCGCCGCCTTCGCGCGGTGCCCGTCCACGCTGCGCAGCGTGGAGATGATGTGCTGGCGCTCCATGTCCTCCAGGCTGCCGCCCGGCGACGCGGTCGACGGCCGGCCGCCGCGCACCTCCTCCGGCAGGTCGGTGGGCTGGATCAGGTCGCCCTGCGACAGGATCACCGCCCGCTGCACCGCGTGCTGCAGCTCGCGCACGTTGCCGGGCCAGCGGTAGCGCTCGAGGCAATCCATTGCGGGATCGGAGAGACGCTTCCGGCCGTAGGTGGCGTTCTGCTCGAGGAAGTGCTCGGCGAGCCGGCGGATGTCCTCGGGCCGCTCGCGCAGAGGCGGCAGGGTGATGGTGATGGTGTTGATGCGATAGAAGAGGTCCTGCCGGAACTCGCCGGTCTTGATGGCCTCCGCGAGGTCCCGGTTCGTGGCGGCCACCAGCCGCGTGTCCACCGTGCGTCGGCGCGTGCCGCCCACCCGGAAGAACGCGTACGACTCGAGCACCCGGAGCAGCTTCACCTGGCTCTCCGGCTCCATCTCTCCGATCTCGTCGAGGAAGAGGGTGCCGCCGTCCGCCAGCTCGATCAGACCCGCCTTGGTGGCCACCGCGCCGGTGAACGCGCCCTTCTCATGGCCGAACAGCTCGCTCTCCAGCACCTCTCGCGCGAGCGCGCCGCAGTGGATCGGCACGAAGGCCTGCTGGGACCGCGCTGAGCGGTCGTGGATGGCTCGCGCCACCAGCTCCTTGCCGGTGCCGCTCTCGCCCAGCACCAGAACCGCGGAGTCGGTCGGCGCGACGCGGTCGATGAGGTGCAGGACCTCGTCCATCCGCGGGCTGCCGGTGATGATGCTCTGGTACCCGGGTTCCTCGAGCTGGCCGCGCATCACCACGTTCTGTCGCACGAGCCGGCCCTTCTCGGCCGCCTTGCGGATCAGGATGTCCAGCTCCTCGATGCGGGCGGGCTTCGTCAGGTAGTCGTAGGCGCCGAGCTTCATCGCCTCGACCGCGGTGGTCACGTCCTGGAAGCCGGTCATGACGATGACCTGCGGCGGCTCCGGGAAGCCCTGCAGCTCGCGCAGCACGTCGATGCCCTCCACGTTCGGCATCTTCATGTCGAGCAGCAGCACCTCGGGGGCTTCCTCGCGCAGCCGATCCAGCGCGGCCTGGCCGTCCGCGACGCCCACCGCCGCGTGACCCTTCCGTCCCAGCTCGCGCACCAGCAGCTCGCGCAGGTTCTTCTCGTCGTCGGCCACCAGCACCCTGATGGGAGCGGTCATGGCTTCGCCCGCTGAGTCTCGTCGGGGTACACCGGCAGGATGACCCGGAAGGTGGTGCCGGCGCCGACGCGCGTGTCGACCTCGAAGCGGCCGTCGTGATCGGCCACGATGCCCTGGGCGATCGCGAGGCCGAGACCGGTGCCCTGCCCCGGCGGCTTGGTCGTGAAGAATGGGTCGAACACACGGGGCAGGATGTGGTCGGGGATGCCGGGGCCCTCGTCCGCGAACGCGATCTCGACTTCCCGCGCGTTCCGCCGGCGCGTGGCCACCGTCAAGGTCCCGCGCCCGTCCATCGCGTCGAGGGCGTTGCTGACCAGCCCGAGGAACACCTGACGCAGCTGGCCCTCGTTTGCGACCACGTCCGACATCTCCGGATCCAGCCGGCGGAGGAACCGACTGTGCGCGTAACGGGGCTGATGCCCGATCAGCTCGAGCACCTTGTCCACCAGCACGTTGAGATCGGTCGGGGCGCGGCGGCTGCCCGGGTCGCGCATGAAGTGGAGCAGGCTCCCGGTGATCTCCTTGCAGCGGAACGCCTCCTCCTCGATCAGGGAGAGATAGCCGGGGAAGTCCTTGAAGGCGTCCAGGTTCTGCAGGCTGGGATCGTCGGCGCGCTCCTTCAGCGCCTCCGCGCACCCCGCGATGGTAGCGAGCGGGTTGTTCAGCTCGTGGGCGACTCCGGCCGCGAGTCGCCCCGCGGTGGTGAGCCGCTCGGTCAGCAGCATCTGCCGCTCCAGCCGCTTGGGCAGCGTGATGTCCTCGACCAGTACCAGCAGGTGCGTGGCTCGCGGGGCCCGCAGCGGCGTGGCGGTCAGGCGCACGGTCAAGGTCTCCCCTCCCGCGGGCAGCTCCTGTTCCAGGTGCCGCACCTCGCGCGCGGTCACCGCCGATTCCAGGAACGCGCGGACGGCCTCCACCTTGGCCGGCGGCATCAGGTCCGCGAACGGGCGACGCGTCGCGGGCTCCACCGGAACGAGCGTCGCGCCCTCCCGGTTCACGCTGATCACCCGCAGCTCGGCGTCGAGCACGAAGAGGCCGAGCGGCATGGTCTCGAGCACCACTTCCACGAAGCGCTTCTCCTCGTCCAGCTCGTGCGTCCGCGCCTCCACCATCGCCTCCAGGCGCTCCGAGTAGGTGCGGACCGAGCTGAAGAGACGAGCGTGCTCCAGGGCCATGGCGGCCTGATCGGCGAAGGCGGACACGAGCGACTCCTCCTCGGCGGTGAAATGGTGGACGTCGGTACGCAGCACGGTGAGCGCACCGATCGCCTGATCGGCCACGATCAGCGGCGCGGCCAGCATCGAGCGAAGCCCGGACTGCGGATAGGCCACTCGCGGATCGCGGTAGAGGTCGGTGGTCTGCACCGGCCGGCGCTCCTTCACCGCCACCCCGGTGATGCCCTCGCCGACCCGGAGACGGATCGCGGCGAGGTCCTCGGGCGGCAGATCGAGACTGGCGGTGGCGATGAGCTGGCCGCTCGCCGCGTCGAGCGTGAAAAGCCCGCACGACTGCACCTCCAGCACCTCGCGGGCCTGGTGCAGGATGAGCCCCACCGTCTCGCCCACGTCGAGGCTCTGGTTCACCGCGTGGCCGGCGCGCAGCAGGGCCTGCGTCTCCCGCGCCCGGCGCTGCGTCTCCTCGAAGAGCCGGGCGTTCTGGATCGCGATGCCCGCCTGGTCTGCGAAGCTCTCCAGCAAGGTCTGGTGGCGGTCCCCGAAGGCCCCCGGCGAGGTCGAGAAGGCGGAGATGACGCCGATGATCTGGCCGCCCACCCGCAGGGGCACGCTCAGCAGCGCACGGATGCCTTCTTTCTCGTCGACGTCGCTACGCGCCGAGCGCGGGTCCTGGTGGAGGTCGTCGGAGCGCACCGTGCGTCCGGTGGACGCGGCGAGCCCGATGATGCCCTCGCCCATCGGCACCGAGAGATTGCGCCACTCCGCGGTCCGGAAGCCGTGCGCGGCCGCGTGCTCGGTGCGGTCTCCCTCGGCGCTCATGAGCCCGATGCCGCAGCCGGTGCTACCCATCAGCGCGGTCACGGAGCGGCTGATGGTCTCCAGCACCGACGGAAGGTCGAGCCGCGCGGTGATGAGCTGACTGGTGCGGTTCAGCGCGGACAGCTCCTCGGCGCGGCGCAGGGTCTCGGCGTGCAGCCGGGTCTGCTCGATGGCAGAGGCGAGCGGGCGCGCCACCTCCACCATCACCTCGACGTCGGCGTCGGTGAACGCACCCGGCTCGCGATGCGCGACGTTGAGCGTGCCGATGACCTGGCCCTGCGAGAGCAGCGGCGCCACGATCGCGGATCGAAACCCCCGGCGCGAGAGCAGATCCCGGCTCACGGGGGGCAGCGACGCGTCGTTGCTGGCGTCGTCGACCCGGCGGGGCGAGTGCTGGCTGGCCACCCAGTCCACCAATGTGCCCGCGACCGGGATCCGGAAATCGAACATCTCGGGCGAGGTGCGCACCGCGATGTCCAGCACCCGGATCTCGCCCCGCTCGCGGTCGAGCAGGGCCACCGCGAGGCCGTCGAAGCGGATGAGCCGTCCCACCGCCTCCGCCATCTTGTCGTAGATCCGGTCCAGCGGAAGCGGGGTGACCGTGAGCGCGGTGACCCGGTTGATGACCTCGAGTCGCATCGTGCGCCGGTGGAGCCGCCACACGTGCTCGAGGGCGTGACCGAATTCGCGCGTGAAGCTGCGCGAAATCGTCTCCCGGCTGAGTCCTCGGGGTCCGCCCGGTCCCACCAGCACGAGGCGGCCCGCCGGGCGGGCGGAGTCGCCGAGCGCGGCGGACAGCGCGGTGACGTCGCGCACGCGCAGCCCGGGCGGTGGCTCCGACAGCTTCTCGAGCCGCAGCCCTCGGGGGGGCTGGTCGAGCCGCTCGCGCAGCCACCGCTCGAGGGGCGAGCCGCGACGGACCCCGACCATGACCTCGATGGCGGCGGCGTCGGGCGGCTGCAGACGCAGCGCTCCGGCGCGCGCGCCGGAGAGCGTGACCAGCTGCTTCAGGGTTCTGGTGAAGCCCGCCTCGGACGAGGCGGCATGACCTAGGGTCGTCAGCAGGTCGGGAAAGAGGCGCCCGATCTTCATGGAGCCGATGCTCAGAGCGGCGGCGCCGCGTCGAAGGCGATCGCGCGCTCGCACCACGCGGCGGCCGCCAGCAGCCGGGATTCGCCCCACGCGGGGCCGATGAGCTGCACCGAGAGCGGCAAGCCGGATCCGTCCACCGCGGTCGGCAGGGCCATGGCCGGGAGGCCCGCGAAGGTGAACGGCGCGCAGAACGACGGATCGCCGGTGGCGGAGAGTCCGCGGGGCGCCGGTCCACCGATCGTGGGCGCGAGGAGCGCGTCGTAGCGGCTGGCGACCGCGTCGAGATCGGCGCGCGCTGCTCGTCGAGTCGCCTGGGCGGCCAGGTACTCGGTGGCCGAGACGCCCTGGCCCAGTTCGACCAGCTCCTTGATCCGGGGCGGATACTGGGCCCCGTGCCCCGCGTAGAGCGACGCGTGGGCCGCGGCCGCCTCGGCGCGCAGCACGGTCGTGCCGGCCTCCGTGAGCGCTTGGAACGAAGTCGGCAGCGTCACCTCGACGAGCCGGGCCCCGGCCGACTCGAGGATCTGCATCACACCCTCGAGGTGCTTCCCCATCTCGGGTGTCGCCTGGGCCACCAGCGCGGCGAGCACGCCGACGCGCGGCGTGGCCACCTGGGCGATCGCCGCGACGTAGTCGTCCACTGGCGCCGTGCCCGCGTGTCCATCGCCACCCTCGCGGCCGGCGAGCAGCGAGAGGGCCAGCGCGCAGTCCTCGACCGTTCGCGCGAAGACTCCGACGTGGTCGAGGCTCTCGGCCAGGGGCATCACGCCCGCCGCGCTGATCCGGCCGTGCGTCGGCTTGAAGCCGACCACGCCGCAGTAGGCCGCGGGCCGCAGGATCGAGCCGATCGTCTGCGAACCAAGGGCGAGCGGCACCATGCGCGCCGCCACCGCCGCCGCGGGTCCGCTCGAGGAGCCTCCCGGCGTGTGCTCGGAATTCCACGGGTTGCGGGTGGCGCTCGGATCGAAGTAGGCGAACGGAGTCGTGGCGAGCTTGCCCATCGGCACCGCGCCGGCTGCGCGCAGCCGGGCTACCGAGTCCGCGTCGGCGGTGGGCGTGCGGGCGGCCCAAGCCGGAGCGCCGAACGTGGAAGGCACGCCGGCCGAGTCGAAGATGTCCTTGAGCGCGATCGGCACGCCGTGGAGCGGGCCCATGAAGCGGCCCTCACGCGCCTCGATGTCCCGCTGCACCGCCACCCTCGCCGCCGCGTCCCGATCCAGCCGTACCCAGGCGTTCACCGCCGGCTCGACCGCGTCGATGCGCTTCAGGCAGGCGGCCAACAGGTTAGACGGCGAGAGCGCGCCGGCGCGGATGCGTCGGGCCGCTTCGGCGGCTCCCATCTCGTACATGACCGGCATGTCAGTGCAGCGCGTCCAGCACCTCGGCGACCACCTCGAAGCGCCCGAAAGACGGCATGAGATAGGCGCCCGCATGGCGCGCGCGCACGTCGCGAAGGAGAGCCTGCGCCATCTCGATCCCGACACGCAGGCCGCGCTCGCCCGCCTCCTTCATGCGGGCGCGGATCCCATCCGGCACCGTGATGCCGGGCACCTCGTTGTGCAGGAACTCGGCATGACGCGACGAGTGCAGCGGCATGAGCCCGACCAGCAGGGGGATTGGGGAGCGGCCACGCGCGAAGAACCGCTCGAGCACGTCCAGATCGTAGAGCGGCTGCGTCTGCACCCAGCGGGCGCCCGCCTCGACCTTGGCGAGGAAGCGCTCCATCTCACGAGTAGGCTCGGTCGCGCCGGGATCCAGCGCGACGCCCACGCAGAACGACGTGGGCTCGCCGATCGAGGTGCCGGTGGCGTCCAGACCGCGATTCATGCCGGCGAGGATGCGGATCAGGCCGATGGCGTCCACGTCGAAGACCGCGGTCGCGTTGACGTAGTCGCCGGCGCGCGGCGGATCGCCGGTCATGGCCAAGATGTTGCGGATGTTGACCGCATGCGCCCCCAGCAGATCGGCCTGGATCCCCATCAGGTTCCGGTCGCGACACGTGAAGTGCATGTTGATGTCGAGCCCGGTGGCCTCGTGCACCAACATCGCGGTGGGAAGCACCGACATCCGCACGCGACCGAGGGATCCGTCGTTGATGTCGACGATCTCGACGCCTCGCTCTTTGAGAAGCTTGGCCCCCTGTACCAGCTTCTCGATGTTGTGGCCGCGCGGCGGATCGAGCTCGACGGTGACCACGAACTCGCCGACCCCGATCTTGCGCTGCAGCAGCGTGGGGGGCGCGGCGGTGGCGAGCCCGGTCGGCTCGGCGGGCTCCACCCGCGTCCGGCGCACCGGCTCCACCCGCGCGGCGGTGCGCTGCGGGGCCACGCGATCGAGCGCCTCGCGCATCGCCCGGATGTGCTGGGGGGTGGTCCCGCAGCAGCCGCCCACCAGCCGCGCGCCGCTACCGATCATGCGCGCCGCGTAGTCGGCCATGTACGCGGGCGAGGATAGGTACATGAGCCGTTCGCCCACCCGACTCGGCAGCCCAGCGTTGGGCTGGATGGCCACCGGCAGCGCTCCGGCCTCGGGCAGCATCTGCTCGAGGATGTCGAAGAGCACGCTCGAGCCCACCGAGCAGTTGGCCCCGATCGCCTGGATCGGCAGATCGCGGAGTGCCCGCACCACCTCCGCGGGAGCGCGGCCGGTAAAGGTCACACCGTCGTCGGTGAAGGCCAGCTGGGTGACGATCGGCAGATCGCAGATCGCGCGGACCGCCTCGACCGCCATCCGCACCTCGGTCAGGTCGGAGAAGGTCTCGATGAGGAAGGCGTCCACGCCGCCCTCGAGGAGCCCCTCGGCCTGCTCGCGGAACGCTTCGCGGGCCTCGGCCGGCTCGATGGTGCCGATGGGCGTCAGGTACTTGCCGAGCGGCCCGATCGATGCCAGCACGAGCACGTCGCGGCCCATGCTCTCCCGCACGTCCCGGGCCAGCTTCGCTCCGCGCAGGTTGATCTCCCGCACCCGCGCTTGCAGGCCGTGCACTGCGAGCTTGAAGCGGTTGGCGCCGAAGGTGTTCGTCTCGATGACATCGGCGCCCACCCCGATGTACTCGGAGTGGATCGATTGCACGAGCTTAGGATCGTTGAGATTGAGCACGTCGAAGCACGCGTCGAGGGTGACCCCGCGCGCGTAGAGCATGGTGCCCATGGCGCCGTCGCACAGCAGCGGCCGCTCGGCGAGGCGCGTGAGAAGCGGCGACGGCATGACGACTACCCGGCCGCCTCGCCGCGGCCTTTCGCGGCCGGCGAGAGGTCGAGCCGATCGCGCAGGGCCAGGAGCACGCGGGCCACGACCTGATCCGGGCCGATCCCGGTGGTATCTACGGAGACATCGGCCTGCCGGTAGTACGGCTCGCGCGCGCGGTAGAGCGCCTCGACGTCGTCGCGCGCGCGGCCGCTCAGCATCGGCCGCTCACCCGCGCGGCGCGCGCGCTCGTAGAGCGCGTCGAAGTCGCCGCGCAGCCACACCACGGTCCCGAGCGCCTTCAGCGCCTCCGGGCGCCCGTCGCGGCAGCACAGCCCGCCGCCGGTGGCGATCACGTCGCCCGACTTGAGCGCGAGGAGCCGGACCGTCTCCTCCTCGAGGGCCCGAAAGTGGGCCTCGCCACGCTCGGCGAAGATCTCGGGAATCGATCGGCCCTCGCGGGCGGTGATCATGTCGTCGGTCTCGACGAAGCAGCGGCCCAGACGCCGGGCCAGCAGCCGTCCCACCGACGACTTCCCCGCCCCCATGAAGCCGACCAAGATCACGTTGGCGCCCATCAGTCCTTCAGACTATCACCAGCCTCACCCCGCGCGCACGGTCACCGCGGCGGGAGCCCGGCGGTAGGCGCAGTCGCGCATCCAGCATCGGCGGCACTGGGTGAAGTAGTGATCGACGCGCGCCTCCGGGCCCACCCCCACGAGCCAGCTGATGCTCTTGGCGGGGGTCATGAAGCAGGCCGCGTTGAGGCTCACTCCGATACCCCTTCCCGGACAGAGTCGGAAGAGTCGCGCCTGTTCCGCGGTGTCCCACCCCGCGTAGCCGGGGCTGATGCGATTGGTGACCTTGAGCCCGCCGGGGATCGCGGCCTGGCAGAGCAGATCGTTGGCGTACTCGGCCAGGCTCTCCGCGGCGGCCGAGCCCACGCTGTCGAGCATCACCGCGAGCGGGAACTCGCGAGCCTCGAAGAGGTCGCGCACCCGCGTCTCGATGGCGTCGCCCATCGTGCAGATGCCCGCGCCCACCGCCTCGATCGGACCCCAGAGCCGTCCAATCTGCGGGATGTGCAACGTCTCCCCGCCCGCCTCGATCAGGTCCGCCCCTCCGCCGGTAACCGCGACCGCGCGGTACACGAGCCGCGGCGCCATGAGGCGCTCGCCGAGGGCGACGGCCTCCTCGACGATCGCCAGCACCTCAGCGCTCGGCAGGTCGACACCCTTCTGGTACCCCTGGAAGCGCAGGACCTCGTCGCGGTCGATCGACAGCGGCAGCCCCTCGAGGACGACGGGCTCGGAGGAGAGAGCGGAGAACGCCGCGGTCACCGCGCCCGACGGGAGCGAACCGCGTCGGCGATCAGGCGGATGTGCTCGGGGCCCGACCCGCAGCAGGCGCCCACGATGTTGCAGCCGGCGTCGAGCAACGCCGGGTAGTCCTTGGCCATCGCCTCCGGCCCGAGCTCGTAGGTGGTCCGGCCGCCCGTGGTGATTGGCAGGCCCGCGTTCGGATACGCGATGAGCGGCACGTCGGTGACTTGACGCATCTCGCGGATGATCACGACGGCCCGGTCGGGGCCGCGCCCGCAATTCATGCCCACCACGTCGGCGCCCGCCTCGATGAGCTGCCGGGCCACGTCGGCCGGACTCTCGCCCCACATGGTCCGGTCGCGGTCGTGCAGCTCTTCGTACTGGAAGAACATGGTGGCCGACACCGGCAGGTCCGCGACCGCCTTGCACGCCCGGATCGCCGCGATCGCTTCCTGCGGGAACATCATGGTCTCCACCGCGAAGAAGTCCACCCCGCCCTCGGCAAGGGCGAGGGCCTGCTCCCGGAACGTCTCGAAGTACTCCTCGTCAGTGGCCACGTTCTGGCCGACGCCGTAGTCGACCGGCAGGTAGCTGGTGGGCCCGATCGAGCCGGCGATGTAGCCGCCGGCCGGGCACACCGCGCGCGCCAGCCGCGCGCCCTTCTCGTTCAGCTCGCGGGTACGTGCCCCCATGTCGTGGCCGTAGCGCTCGTCGTACTCGTGCAGCTTGAGCGCGGTGCCCCCGAAGGTATTGGTCTCGACCAGCTGTGAGCCCGCCTCGAAGTAGCCGCGGTGGATCCCGCGGACGATGTCCGGATGCGTGTCGTTCCACAGCTCGGGACAGTGACCGTCCTCGAGGCCGGCGTCGAAGAGCGCGGTGCCGTACCCGCCATCGAACACCAGGCGCTCGCCAGCCCGGACGCGATCGACGATCTCCCACCCGCGGGCGCGCGCCGCCATCAGGCGTTCACCGGCACGCCGAGCAGCTCCTTGGCGCGGACCACCGCCAGCGTGGAATCCTTGGCGTAGCCGTCGGCTCCGATCTCGTCGGCGTAGGCCTGATTCACCGGCGCCCC
>DATFWA010000089.1:0-22805 GCA_035259825.1 Candidatus Methylomirabilota bacterium
GGTTGATGAGCGGGCGGATGTGCAGGCAGCCGACCGAGCAGTGGCCGTAGTACGCCGCGTCCGCGCCGTGGCGGGCCATGATCTCGGTGAAGCGCGGCACGAACTCGGGCAGGTGCTTGGGATCCACCGCGGTGTCCTCGATGAACGCGATGGGCTTGGACTCCCCGCGGGTGCCCAGCAGCAGGCCCAGCCCCGCCTTGCGTAGCTTCCAGATGGACTGCTGCTCTGCCCCGTCGGTGGCAATGTGCGAGGCGTAGCCGAAGCCGCCGCGGCTGCGTCGGGCTTCGAGGTCGGCCACCTTGGCCTTGACGTCCTGCTCGGTGTCCCCCGCGTACTCCACGATGAGGATCGCGGCGGGGTCGCCCTGCACGAAGCCCATGCGCTTGGACTGCTCGATGTTGTCGCGGGCGAGGTCGAGGATCATCTTGTCGGTCAGCTCGACCGCGTACGGGCCGGTCTCGAGGATGGCCTGCGAGGACTCCAGGGCCTCCTGCATGTCCTGGTAGTGGATCACGTCGAGCGCGGTCGCCTTCGGCTTCCGCACCAGGCGCATCTTGGCCTCGACCACCGTCAGGAACGTACCCTCGGAACCCACGATGAGCCGCGCCATGTTCAGCCGCCGGTCCTTAATCAGCTCGTCCAGGTTGTAGCCGCAGACGCGTCGCCAGTGCCGCGGATAGCCGGAGCGGATCTCGGTCTCGTATTGCTTCCGGATCCGGGCGATCTCACGATAGATCTGTCCTTCCAGACCGGGCAGCCGCATCTTCGCCTCGAACTCCGCCGGGGTGACCTCGCCGAAGGTGGCGCGGCTGCCGTCGGCGAGAATGGTCTGCAGCTCGATGACGTGCTCCACCGTGAGCCCGTAGGCGATCGAGTGCGAGCCGCCCGAGTTGTTGCCGAGCATGCCGCCGATGGTTGCGCGGTTCGACGTCGAGGTATCGGGCCCGAAGAGCAGGCCGAGCGGCCGCACGTGATGGTTCAGCTCGTCCTGCACCAGCCCGGGCTGCACCCGCGCCCATAGCTCCTCGCGGTTGACCTCGAGCACAGCCGCCATGTGCCGCGAGAAGTCGAGCACCACCGCACGATTCACGGTCTGGCCGGTGAGCGAAGTGCCGCCGCCGCGCGGCAGGACCGGCGCGCCCTGCTGGTTGGCCACCTCGATCACCGCCTGCACGTCGTCCGCGTGCCGCGGGATCACGATGCCGATCGGGTCCATCTGGTACATCGAGGCGTCGGTGGAGTAGAGCAGGCGGGAGTAGCGATCGAAGCGAACGTCACCCTCGACGCGGCGCCGCAATTCGTGCTCGAGGTCGTTCATGGCGCTGAATTATGAACCACTCGCCAGACTCTGGCAAGAATTCGCGGAGTTGCGTGGCACCGACGGGGTGCTAGACTCGCGACCGGAGGCTTCGACGTGACCGACGCCGAGACGCCGAGGGGCCCGACCATCCTGGTGGTTGACGACGAGATCGACGTGCGCGCACTGGTGCGCGACGTGTTGAGCCGCGACGGCTACCACGTGATCGAGACCGGGGATCCGTTCGAGGCGCGCCGGATCGCCGAGACGCAGCCGGTGCACCTCCTCCTGACGGACGTCGTGATGCCGATCATGAGCGGCATCGATCTGGCCAAGCGCGTGGAGGCGGTCAGCCCGACGACCAAGGTGCTCCTGATGTCCGGCTTCAGCACCGCCGCGGCCAAGGGCTCAGGCCGTCCGCTCATCTCGAAGCCGTTCCGGGCCAGCGACCTGGTGAATGCCGTGCGCCAGATCTTGGACTCGCGCTCCGCGTTCCGGAGACCGGGTCCGCCGTCGCCCCCGGGGCCGGCCTAGCGTCTGCGCCCGGCCGGCGCGGACTATACTGAGGCGATGCGGTCACTCCTGGGCGCCATCGCCGTCCTGCTCGCCGCAACCCCGGCGCTGGCGGCGCCGTCCGCGCCGGCCTTCACGGTCACGCTGCTGGATGGCCGCGGCCACTTCGATTCGCGCTCCCATATCGGCAAGGACGCGCTCGTGGTGCGCTTCCAGGCTTCGTGGTGCAAGGTCTGCAACGAGGAGGCGGCCGGGCTCGAGCGGATCTACCAGAAGTACCGGACGCGCGGCGTGGACCTGGTCAGCGTGCAGGTGCAGGACACCGAGGCCGACGCGCGGAAGTTCCTCCGGGCCAACAAGGCGACCTTCCCGGCCGGGCTCGACCCGTACCTGAAGATCGCGAACCGCTTCGGCTTTCGGGGCACGCCCTACACGGTGGTGATCAACCGGAAGGGGGAGATCGTGGCGAAGATCCAGGGCCGGTCGGACGAGGCCCGGCTCAGCCGCATCCTCGATCCACTCGCGAAGCCGGCGGAGCCACGAAAGAAAGCGCCGGCGCCCGCGCGGTAGCCGGTCAGCGGAGCCGGCGCGCCGCGTCCAGGCCGCGCAGCGCCATCACCACCACGAAGGCGTGGAAGGCCACGCCGATCCAGTTGCCCGCCGCCACGAAGATGAGCCCGTCGACTGCGTAGAAGATCGCGCCCACCACGAAGGCCCACGGCTGCCCCCGCAGGGCGAAGCGGCCGAGCAGCGCGAAGGCGCCCACGAACGCCGCGTCGACGGCCGCCACGATGGGGACGCCGTGCCCGGTATGGGCCGCTAGGCCGTCCGCGAGTTGCGTGATCCCGAGCCCGATGATGAATCGCCATTGCTGGCCGCCGAGCGCGGCCGCCGAGTTCACGATCGAGAGCGCGGCGATCCAGAAGAACCATAGCGCGCCGCTGCGGCGGCGGCGCTCGAGCGCCTCGCGCTCGCCGCCCGCTCGCGCCTCGGTCCGAGACCGTGCGGACGACGCCGTCTCGGTCTTGCCCGGCGTGAGCGACGTGGGTGGCACCGGTCCGAACCCGCTTCCGCGCGGGCGCGGGAATGCCGAGGTCGGAGGGCGCCGGAAGGGGCTCGCGGCGCCCGCGTTCGGGCTGGACGGGACTGGCTCCATGTACGCTCCTCCGTCACCGCCGGTGTCAACCGTGTCCGAATTGGCACCGAGGATGGCCCCGAGCGGGCCTGCGGGTTCGGGGGAGCAAGCGGTATGCCAGGGTCAGGGCTTGAGCATCACCTTGATCGCCCGATCCTCCTTCCGGTCGAAGATGGCGTAGCCCTTCGGCGCGTCCGTGAGCGGCATCGTGTGCGTGATGATCCGCGTCGGCTGGAGCCGGCCGGTCTGGATGAGCGGCATCAGCGGCGAGATGAAGTTCCGCGCGTTGCAGATGCCCATCCGGAGCGTGAGGTCCTTGAAGAACGCCTCGCGTGCCGGGAATCCCATCGACGACTCGACGTAGACGCCGACCGACGACACCGTGCCGCCGGCGCGGACCGACTGGATGGCCTGGGTGAACGGCGCCTCGTGGCCGACGCATTCCAGCACCGCGTCGGGCCCGCGGCCTCGGGTCTGCGCGCGCAGCTGCTCGGCGGGATCACCGCGGTCGAGATTCACCGGCACGCCGCCCAGCTCCTCGGCCAGCTTCAGCCGGTAGTCGACCCGGTCCACCATGAAAACGCGGCTCGGTCCGAACAGATGCGCCGACTGCAGCGCTAGCAGCCCGACCGGCCCCGCGCCGAAGATGGCGACCGTGTCGCCGGGACGGATGCCCGCGTTCTCCGCGCACACGTAGCCGGTCGAGAGGATGTCGCCCAGGAAGAACACCTGCTCGTCGGTCATGCCGGCGGGAACCTTCTCGCACATGTGGTCCGCGAAGGGCACGCGGATGGCCTCGGCCTGTCCGCCCGGATACTGCTTGCCGAAGCGTCCGCCGAAGACCGCGCGCTCGGTGGTAGCGCACTGGGTCGGCAGGCGCATGCGGCACCACTCGCAGAAGCCGCAAGAGATGGAGAACGGCGCGATCACGCGGTCGCCCTTGTGGAGCTGCCGCACCGCCGGGCCGACCTCCTCCACGATTCCCATGAACTCGTGACCCATGACGATGCCGGGCTCGAGCCCGGCGACCCGGCCGTGATACTGATGGAGATCCGATCCGCACACCGCGCTGGTCGTGATGCGCAGCACCGCGTCGGTGGGATCCACGATGCGCGGATCCGGCACCGATTCCACTCGCACGTCCCCCGGCCCGTGAAGCGTGATCGCCTTCATGATGTGGTCGTCCTCCGTCGAACGTCGTCGTGGTGGGTTTCGCCCTGGATCTCGTAGTGAACGAGTGCCGCGCCGCCCCGCACCGTCGCGGCCTTGTCCAGGCTCAGGATCTCGAGATGAGTCGAGGCGCGCGCGCCTTCGAACGAGTGGCGCGCGAGGCTGGCACGGAGGCGCGCCTCGAGCGGACGCAGCGACTTGGCCACGCTTCCCGCCAGCAGCACCCGCTCCGGATTCAGGCCGTTCACGATGATGCCCAGGCCCGCCCCGAGCGCGCGGCAGACCTCGTCGACCGCCGCGTCCGCGTCCGGGTCGCCCGCGGCGGCCAGTCGGAAGATCTCGGCCGCGGTTACCGGGCGGCCGAGACGCTCGCTACCGCGCCGGGCGATGTCGGTGCCGGAGACGTAGGCCTTCAGACACCCGCGTCCGCCGCAGATGCACGGCGGGCCATCGAACTGGACGGGCACGTGGCCGAGCTCGCCGCCGAAGCCCGCGTGGCCACGATGCAGCCGGCCGTCGAGGATGATGCCGCCGCCGACCCCGGTGCCGAGCGCCAGCATCACGAGCGATCGCGCGCCGCGTCCGGCTCCCCACATCCACTCGGCCAGCGCCAGGACGTTGACGTCGTTGTCCACGAACACGGGCAGGCCGAGCGGTTGCGCCAGCCGCTCGCGGATCGGGACGCCGGCCAGCTCCGGCACGTGGTGGATCTCGGCGCCGATCGTGCCGCGGTCGGATTCGACGACGCCGGGGACGCCGACGCCCACGCCGGTCACGGTGACGCCGCGAGCCCGCGCGCTGTCCTGGAGACGGGCGAGCAGGTCGAGGATCGTATCGAGCGCCCGCCCCTCGCCGCGCGCGTGAGTCGGGGCCTGCGCGTGCTCCAGCACCTGCCCGTCGGGGCCAACCAGCCCGGCGGCCACCGTGGTTCCCCCGACGTCCACCCCGATGGTGATGCCGGCCACGCTCAGAGGTTTCCGAAGTGGATGAGCCGGATACCTTCCCGCTCGATCAGGGCCCGCGCCTCCGGATCGGTGAGGCCGGCCATCTCAGTCTCGCGCTGCTGGCCATACCGGCTATAGGCAAGATCGTCGTCGTAGTAGCCGGGGTGGGTCATGAATTCGGTGACTCCGCCCGGCAGCTCGCGCAGGTGGGTGAGCACGCGCTCCGCGGACCAGTAGGCGTCGGGACCGGACTCGCCCATGAAGTGGTCGGGCGTCTTGAGCGCGCGCTGCCGCGCCAGGGCGCGGACCTCGGCGTCCTGGGTCCGCACCGGCACTCGGATCGCGCGCGCGAAGTCCAGTACCAGGTCCAGGATCGGCTCGTGCCGTCCCACGTGGTGGTGGGAGTCGAGATGGGTCGGGAATCGCCCCATGATCTTCCGGAACTCGTCGATCTGCATGCCAAGCTCGATGCGCGCCTCGTCCGCCCGCGCACGCTTGGCGGCTTCGCGCGCGTCTCGCACGAAGCGCCCCTCGCCGTCCACCAGCGACGAGACGCGCCTGGCCGGCGCCACCGGAGGACCGAGCGTGAGGTTCATGTGCAGGCCCACGCCCAGCCCGGACGCCTTCAGGGCCTCGATGACCGCGGGATCGACCGGACGGTTCACGAGCAGGGTGGTGCTGGTCACGATGCCGCGGTGGTGGGCGTCCAGGATGCCGCGGCTCACGCCGGCGGTGAGGCCGTAGTCATCCGCATTGACGATGAGGCTCCGGGCCGGTTTCATCACGCTCATGCTCTGATGGCTCCCTGAACGACGTAGCGCTCCACCGTCTCCGGCAGTCCCCGGGACGGCAGCGTGGCCTCGGTATCGAAGGCGCGGATGTGCTCGAGCCGCTCGTAGCCGATGCGCGGGAACGGCTGGGTCTCCTGCGCGAGGATGGACGGCTCGAGGCCCACCCCGGCGAGGCGGTCCAGCGCGGATTTCACGCCGAGGAAGCCGAACAGGGTGAAGACCAGCCGGCCGCCGGGACGCAGGTGCGCGGGGGCGCCCTCGATCACCCGGGCCAGAAGCCGCCAGCCGTCCGGACCGCCGTTGTCGGCCGCGGCGGCCGCGTCACTTCGCTCGCGCTCAGGCGGTGTGGGCATCTGCGGCGGGCTGGTGGCGATGAGATCGAACGTCATCCCCCGCACCGGCTCGAAGCCGTCGCCGAGGCGAACGCTGACCCGGTCCGCCACGCCGTTCAGCAGCGCGTTGTCCCGCGTGCACTGCACCGCCGCCTCCACCACGTCGGTGGCGATCACGTGCGCGCCCGCCCGCGCGGCCAGCACCGCGGCCAGACCAATACCGCTGCCGATCTCGAGCATCCGGTCGCCGGGCCGCACCGGCAGGTGACGGCAGAACAGGAGCGATCCGGCCTTGGGCGGCTGCGCGCCGGCGGCCACCTTGAACGTGCAGCCTCCGTGGACGAACAGCAGGAGGCCCGCGTCGTCGGTCACGGCTTCACGCGCCGGAAGTAGAGCCGCACCGCTTCCTTCAGCTGCGCCCGCGCCCCCGCGCCGGTCTGTGCGTCCTCCAGCTGCTCGATGTCGATGGAGAGCGGGACGCTTTCTTTCTTCACCCCGTCCAGCTCTGCGGTCAGGCCGCAGCGCTCATCGGACTCGGTGAACACGACCCGGGCCCGCGCGAAGCCGCGGTCCTCCTGGGCGATCTGCTCGATGATCTCGGTGAGCAGGCGCTTGATGGCTTCCTGCTCCGGAGCGGGGACGCTGGAGAACGCGGCGGTCAGATTGACCTCGGCCATGGAAGGCTCAGATGCCGGCCGCGGCGGCGGCGCACAGGTGATCGAGCCCGGCCTCGAGCCCGCGCTTGCCCACCCGGATCGCCACCGGCCGCGAGAAGAACAGCGTGCCGTAGGCCTGATGCTTGGGGACCACGTCGTGGCCCATCCGGCGGAGCGCGGCGAGACTGCGCTCTCCTACCCGATCGTCGACCCACAGCTCGCCGCCCTCGGTATGCACGCGCGGCGCCTCGATGGCCTCCTGCGGCGTGTCGCCCGCGTCCACCATGTTGGCGATCACCTGCGGGATGGCCGAGACGATCTTCCGTCCGCCCGGCGCGCCCACCGTGAAGTATGGCTCGCCGTGCCGGAAGCCGAGCGCCGGCACCATGTTGACGACCGGGCGCTTGCCCGCCGCTACCGAATTGGCGCGGCCGGGCTCGGGATCGAACCACAGCATGCCGTTCTGCAGCAGGATGCCGGTCTCCGGCACCACCATGCGCGAGCCGAAGAGCGAGACGGCGGTGTTGGTGAGCGAGACCATGTTGCGCTGCCGGTCCACCGCGCAGATGTGCGTGGTGCAGTCACCGCCCTCGGTGGCGAGGCGCCGACGGCCGCGGGGCGCCGCCGTCCGGCCGCGCCGGAGCGCGCTCACCGCCGCGTCGTGCGCCCAGGCGTCCGGCGTCTTGGCCTCGCTGCGCGGGCCGGTGGCGCGGAGAGCGGCCGCGATCTCGGCGGCGTGCTCGCCCGAGGCCAGCCCACGCCAGGGTACGCGCACCGCGAGCGGGTCCGCCAGGTGGCGCAGCCGGTCGAGGAACCCGTAGCGCACCGCCTCCGCGCGCAGGTGCAGGCCGCCCGGCGTCTCGTACCCGACCTTCGCGGCCGTGAACTGGTTGAGAATGTTCAGCATCTCCATCGCGGTCGGCCCGCCCGTCGCCCCGGGTGAGAAGGCCAGGTCGACCCCCCGATACTTCATGGTGAGCGGCTCGACCACCCGTGGCTCGTACCCTTCCAGGTCACTCTTGCGCAGGAACCCACCGGTTTCTCTCATCGTCGCGTCGATGGCCTGCGCGATCGCGCCGCGATAGAACGCCGACGGGCCGTCCTTGCCGATGAGACGCAGGCTGCGCGCGAGGTCCGGCTGGCGTAGCACGTCGGCCGGGGCGAGCGCGGCCGGACGGTGAACGTAGTGCCCGTCGCGGAGGTAGGCGCGTGCGGTCGCCGGAAATGCGGCCAGCTCCTGGCAATGCGGCGCGATGGAGAGGGTGAGGTACCAGTCGACCTCGAAGCCCTCCTCGGCCAGCCGGATCGCCGGCGCCACGACATCGGCCAGATCCATGGTGCCGTAGCGCTCCAGCGCCAGACAGAGTCCGGCCACCGAGCCCGGGATCGCCACCGACTTCGGTCCGAAGTTGTTGACGTCGCCCACCACGCGGCGCCACGGGAACAAGGCCTGCGCCACGCCCTCACCCAGCTCGTAGCAGCGCTCGTGGCAGGCCGCGGGTGCCTGCACGTTGAAATCGAGCGCCGCGGTTTCACCACGCTTCGCCAGGTGCACGAGCATGGTGCCGCCGCCCGCCACCGAGGACATGAATGGCTCCACGACCGTCATGGCGAACGCGGTCGCCACCGCCGCGTCCACCGCGTTGCCGCCGCGGGCCAGGATGGCCGCTCCCACCTCGGCGCCGAGGCGATGCTCGGCCGCCACGAGGGCGCGGGACGGGGGCACGTGCTTGGTCACCGAGAGCGTGGAGCGGATCATGCGATCTCCTTCGCGAACTCGAACGGGTGGAGCCGGCAGGTCCAAACGCCGGCGTCGTTGTGGATGAGGAAGCAGACCCGCACCGCGTCGCGGCGATGCGCGGTCCAGAAGAAAGTCCCGGCGTCCTCGGCCTCGCCGCACTCGTCGCACACCCACGCGGTGGCAAACTGCTCGGATGCGCGCTGCGCGGCCGCATGGGCGTCGGCGGTCACGTAGATCGGCGACGACGCGGGCATGAAGGCGTTGATGTCGTCGAGGTAGGGCACGGTGGGCGCCGCGGCCTCGCGCCAGTCGTCGAGCAGGGGCAGCACCGGCGCCTCCTCGAGGGCCATGACGTACTGCATCTCCTCCACCAGCGCGCCACGCGCTATGCGGCAGCCACCGAGGAACGTCCGCAGATCGGGCAGGGTCACCTGGCCTCGGTAGAGCCGGGTCGCGAACGCATCGTCCTCGACCGACGCGAGCAGGAAATACGGGCTGGCGGGCGGCTGTCCGAAGGCGGGCCCGGACAGGCTGTAGAGGCGCCCTTCACCGGGTCGAGCGGCGGTCGCGCCGTGCCAGATGAGGGTGGCGCTCGCTCCCGGATCGATCCACGTCGGCGCGGCAC
This sequence comes from Candidatus Methylomirabilota bacterium, assembly GCA_035259825.1. Taxonomy (GTDB): domain Bacteria; phylum Methylomirabilota; class Methylomirabilia; order Rokubacteriales; family CSP1-6; genus CAMLFJ01. The sequence goes on from DATFWA010000089.1 coordinate 9,205, forward strand.
TTCGCATGGGCGTCTCGGAGACGCCCAAGTGTAGCACGCGCTACTCGTCCTTCATCTCAAGCGGCGAGACCCGGCGCAGCATGTCCACCACGCCCGAGTCGTCGAAGAACACGGCCCATCCCGGATAGAGCCACGCTTCCTTCGCGCTCGCGCGCATCGCGACCCAGTGTTGCTCAGCGTAGAACGCCATCATGTCCGGATCGATGGTCTGCTCGCGCGGGTCGCCCAGCAGCACCTTCACCTCGCCGGGGGCGCTGCCGGGGGCCACCTGGCGCCAGAAGCGGAACTCGGTATAGCGCGGCGTGTTCTCGATCTCGGGATGCTCGCGCAGGTACTTCTTCACCTTCTCGTCCATCTGGTCCTGCCAGATCCGCTTCTCGTCGAAGCTGGGCGGCCGGCCGTTGGTGGCGTAGGACTGCTGGACGAAGAACTCCTCGGCGTTGGGCCCACGGGTGGTGCGCTCGAGCACCGGCGGAGGCGTCATGCACGCGCCCACAACGACGACGAGGGCCGCGAGCGCCGCAGCACGGAGCATCCCGCTCATGGTGCTTCCAAGTATATCGTGGAGCGCGCTCGTCTCCGTCAAATCAGCGCGGATTCGAGCACGATGCCGCGGTCGATGACCCGGGCGGCCCGGGCCAGCGCGCCGGCCAGCGCCGGCTCGACCTCGGGCGACTCCGCGAGCTGGCGGAGCACGTCGATGAGCCGCCGCATGGCCCGGATCAGGTCGCCCTCGTGGCCACCAAAAGACTCCTCCACGATCGCGGCCCAGTCGTCTTCCCCCGAGGCCCACCGGAATACCGAGGGCATGAACCCGGTCGAGACCGACACCGGCATCGGCAGCTGGTGGCGGCGCTGCACTTCCAGGATGGTATTGGCGAGCGACTCCAGCTCCTGCAGCTTGCGCTTGAGCTTGGGCCGCTTCTTGAGGAAGAGGCGCGCCACCGCCGCGTCGCCCGAGCGCGACTCCTCGATCAGGCACGAGCAGAGGGTGGCCGCCTCCGCGACGGTGGTGTCGGCCAGGATCCCGCGGTCCACCATCTCGGCGACCACCAATTCGTTGTCGTGGCGGAGGCCCGCGATCAGCTGCCCCTTGGTCATCAGCTTGCCGTCCTGCACCGCCCCGAACCGCTCCAGCACCTCGACCACCCGGAGGAACTCCTGCCAGTACGCGTTGCGGAAGGCGTCGAGCATCTCGGTCTTCTGGCCCAACTGGCGCTCGAGGCCCTCGAGCCCCTTCCAGGCCTGCTCGCAGCGGTTCTGCGAGCCCCACGGGCAGCGATGGCAATCGATGGCGGAGAGCGCGCCCTCGGGCCCGTGGCTCCGTTCGCGATCGATCAGGTTGGAGACGGACAGGCGCTCCATCTGCTCGGTGAGCCCGCGGGTGCGGTGCTCCCAGTCCCGCGGCACGTGCAGCGGCGGAGTCTGCCAGAACACCCGCTTCACGTTGCCTTCCTTCATCTGCACGGTGCCGCCGTGCGGGAGCAGGACCTGGATGAGGTCGCGGTGCCGCCGCCGATCCACTCCCAGGATGAGCCCCAGGCTCGCCCCGCTCTTGCGGCGCACCAAAGCCAGCCGGCCCGGCTCCGCGTCGGCGGCAGAGCGGCCGCGCCGGCCGCTCTTGCCGCGGGCCATCCGGGCCACCTCGACCTCGGAGCGCACCGCGCGATAGCGGCCGATGCGCGCGAAATCCCCGCACGGCGCCACGAACCGTCGGGCGTCGTCCACCGCGGTCTCCAGGCTGTGCACGTCCGCTTCGAGCGAGCGGATGCGCTTGAGATTCTGGTACTGGCCGAACGAGGACTCGACGATCCGACGAATGGTCGCCAGATCGCGGCCGGTGGAGAGGAGCAGGGCGACCGAGCCATAGCCCAGCTTGAACTGGCTCATCACCGGCTCGGGCGGGCCGTCGACCACCCGCTTCATGTCGTCGAAGCCGTCGCGCACGTCGAGGGCCATCACGCACTTGCCCTCGGGATCGATGCCGCGCCGGCCGGCGCGCCCGGCCATCTGGGTCAGCTCGTTGTGGGTCAGGCTGCGGAAGCCGCGGTCGGTGCGCTTGGTGAGCGACTGCAGCATCACGCTCTTGGCCGGCATGTGGATGCCGAGGGACATGGTCTCAGTGGCGAACACCACCTTGCAGAGGCCGCGCTCGAAGAGCAATTCGGTGAAGCGCTTCACGGTCGGCAGGATGCCCGCGTGGTGCAGGCCCACCCCCATGCCGAGGGCCTGGAAGATGGTCTGGTTCAGCGGCGACTCGGAGATCGACGGGTTCTCGCCGATCTGGGCGCGGATCTCCTCGTCCACCTGCCGCTGCTGCTCGCGGCTGAGCAGGGGCTTGCCCTCCGCCAGCACCGTCTCCATCGCGCGCTCGCAGCCAGCCCGGCTGAAGATGAAGTAGATCGCGGGCAGCCACCCGCGGCTCTCCAGCTCGTCGAGCATCACGGTAGGATCCACCACTCGGCGGGTGTACCAGCGGCCGCGATCGTGGTAGCCGCCCTCGCGCTCCTCGCCGAGCAGACGCACCTTGCCGTGGCGGACCGCGTCGTACGTGTGGATCTCGCCAGAGAGGTCGGCCACCAGGTACTGCAGCGGCACCGGCCGGTGCGGATGGGTGATCGCCACGATCGGCCGGTGCACCAGGCTGATCCAGTCCGCGATCTCGGTGACGTTGCGCACGGTGGCGGAGAGCGCGACGAGGGCGACGTCCTTCGGGCAGTTGACGATGATCTCCTCCCACACCGTGCCGCGGCCCTCGTCGCCCATGTAGTGGCACTCGTCGAGCACCACCGTGTCCAGCCCGGGGAGGCCGCTCGAGTAGAACATGTTGCGGAGGATCTCGGTGGTCATCACCACCACCGGCGCGCGCGCGTTGACCTTCACGTCGCCCGTGAGAATGCCCACCTGCTCGCTGCCCCACTGCCGCACGAAGTCGGCGTACTTCTGGTTGGAGAGCGCCTTCAGCGGCGTGGTGTAGGCGATGCGGCGCCCGCGATGCAGCGCCGAATGGATGGCGAACTCCGCGACCAGGGTCTTGCCGGAGCCGGTGGGCGCCGAGACGATCACCGACTTGCCGTCGAGGATCGCCGAGATGGCTCGAAGCTGGAACTCGTCGAGCGGAAACGGGTAGCGGGCCCGGAACGACTGGAGCAGTGGCTGGTCCACGACTGCGGCACCTCCCTTGCCCGCGCCCTCACGGTATCACGGCCTTGCGTGGCCGCGAAGCCCCGAGTAGGCTCTCGACCATGAAACTCACGGGCAAGGTCGCGCTCATCACCAACGTCAGCCACTTCATGGGGCCCGCGATCACCGAGGAGTTCTGCCGCGAGGGCGCGTCGGTGGCCCTGCACGATCGCGACGATGCCGCGATGAAGCCGTTCGCCCTCATCGCGGAGCGACTCGGCCGCGACGTGCTCCTCCTGTCCGGCGACCTCACCCGCTCCGCCGAGGCCGAGGCGGCGGTGGACGCGGTGGTGGCGCGCTTCGGCCGGCTCGACATCCTCGTGAACAACAACGCGCACCCGCCGTCGGGCAGTCCGGTCGAGCGCATCAGCGACGAGGCGTGGCGCGAGATGCAGGCCCGCCTCCTCGACGAGCCGTTCTACTGCCTGCGGGCGGCCCTGCGGGTGATGCGGCCGGCGCGGCGGGGCAAGATCATCAACATGTCGTCGGCCGCCGCCTTCCCCGGTCTCGCCAACTACGCGGCCTACACCGCGGCGCGCGCCGGCGTCAACGGGCTCACCCGAGCGGTGGGGCGCGAGGTGGCGCGGGACGGCGTCCAGGTCAACGCGATCGCCCAGAACTACGTCGAGAATCCTACCTACTTCCCGCCCGCGCTGACCGCGGACCCGGTCAAGCTCGAGCGGATGGTGAAGAACATCCCGGCCGGACGGCTCGCGCGCAGCGAGGAGTCGGCGCGGCTGGCCGTGTACCTGGCCTCGGAGGACGCCGACTTCTTCGTGGGCCAGGTCATCCCGTTCTCGGGCGGCTGGGTCACGCCGTGATCGTCTTCCACGTCGCGATCCAGACCGGCGACGACTACCTGATCAAGCGCGCGCCGCATCGCGAGGCCCATCTCCAGCGGCTGATGGCACTGAGGGCGCACGGCCTCGTCATCGGCGGCGGCCCCAGCCCGGACGGCCGAACAGCGGATGTCTTCTATCGGGTAGATCAGCCGGACGACCTGCGTCGCCTCGTCGAGGAGGATCCCTACTTCACCGGCGGAGTGTGGCCCACCTACACCCCGCGCTCGTTCGCCCAGTTCCTCGAGCCGTGGGAGATGCCGACGCTCGTGACCGACGGCTCGCGCCCGGTGACGCTGGTGGAGGGCATGACCGACGACGTGGAGATGGCCTCGTTCGCCCTGATCGAGGCGCGCGGCGCCGGGCGCATGTCCTTCGGCGGATTCTTCCCGGGCGGCGAGACGCTCGCGGTCATGCGCGGCGACGACGCCGTGAAGGCGATGGACGACCTGCGTGCCAGCGGCTTCTGGCAGGAGGGCACGCTGCGGGCTCGCCCCCTGCTCCACGTTCTCTGACTAGCGCGCGCCGGCGCGCCCGAGAACCGTGCGGATATCGTTGACGACCAGCGCGGGCACGAGGAAGCCCGCGCTGTAGACGTTCCGCACATACCCGTCCCGATCCACCAGGAACACCTTGAGCACGTGCCGGATTCGCCCGGTGGGACGGCCGCGCTCGTCGCGCTCCGGCGTCCGGTCCTGCCCGTAGCTGGCCAGCACCGCGTCCAGCACCCGCCCCGACGGCGCGGTCAGGAAGCGCCAGCGCGTGGGGTCGGCGTCGTAGATCTGTGCGTACTTCGCGAGCTGCGCGGGGCGGTCGCGCTCCGGATCGAAGCTGATCGACACCAGGACGGTGTCGCGGTCGAGCCCGGTCTCGCGCAGTCGAGTCTGCAGATCCCGCAGCGTGAGGCTGGCGAGCGGACACCCGAGCCGGTCCGGGCACGCGGTATAGATGAAGCTCACCACCGTGACCGTGCCCGCCATGAGGGCGCCGGTGTCGACGGCGCGCCCGGCGGTATCGCGCAGGACGAAGCCGGACACCCGGGCCATCGGGGGAAGCTCGGAGGTGCCCGGCTCCGGCGGTACGAACGCGGGCGTGAAGGCGCCCTGGATGAACTCGTCGGAGAGCGGCGGTCGCGGCGAGTGCGCGCCCACACCGGCCGGCAGGGGCACGCCCGCCGCCAGGAGAGCGGCGAGCGCGCCGGCCGCGATGGCTCCACGCATGGCTACCGGGACTTGCTCCCGAAGTTCATGATATGCGCCCGGCCCACCTGGTTGAAATCGGTGGTGAACTTGGCCACGAGCTTGCCGTCCTCCCACGCGAAGGCCTTCAGCCACTGGTCGCCCGGCTTGTCCCACTTGGAGAGCAGCGAGCTGGTGGCGTAGACACGCTTGCCGTCCCAGGAGCTCGAGACCATGTTCGCCTGGTCGCCCAGCTTCATCTCCTGGATGAGCTGGCCCTCGAAGGGGTTGCTCACGTCGTAGATCCGCATCGTACCGTCGCCGTACGAGTTCACGTAGATCTTGCTGTCGTCGGGCGCGATGCTGATGTCCACCCGGATGTTGGCCCCGATCTCGGCGATGTTCTTGCTCGCCCAGGTGCCGTCGTCCTGCTCGTAGATCAGCACGAGCTGGCCGGTGAGAGCGGTCGAGGTGAACGCGTAGCGGTGGTTGGGCAGGAGCGCCCACCGCAGCTCCAGCGGCGCACCCGGGATCGAGAGCACCTGCAGCGGCTTACGGGCGTGAAAATCCCAGACGATCACCGACGAGCCGAACTGCTTCATGGCCTCGGCGTCCTTGAGAAGCTCCCCGACCGGCCGCATGTAGTTCTTCCGTCCGGTGAACGACGACGTCAGCATGCGGTTGAGGTTGACGTTGACCCGCACGTCGTAGCCGTAGACCGCCTCCGCCGGCATCCAGATCGTGCGGATGAACTTGCCGTCGTTGGTGTATTCGGCCATGCCGGTGCGCCCGCCGTAGTCCTTGGAGTTGGACAGGGCCGAGATCAGCATCCGTCCGGGCAGCGGGTAGAACGTGTGCGGGCCGACCAGGCCGCCGGTGTCCTTCACGAAGGTCTTGATCGTCTTCACGAGCTTGGGCTGAGCCGGATTCGAAGCGACGTCGAAGATGAAGATCTGACTCGTGTCGAGGCCGCCGGCCCAGAGGAACCGCCGGTCGTCGGTGAAGCCGGCGTGGTGGGCCTCGTGCTGCCCGGGCACCGGGGCGCGGTGGACGATCTGGCCGTACCGCGACGAGGCCGGATTGACGTCGACGGTGACCATGCTGTCGTTGCCATCCGCGACCCCCTTCACCCCGAGGGTCCACACGTAGATGTAGTCCTCCTGCCCGGTCACCTTGGGCACGAAGGGGGACTGGCAGGTCTCGTCGGCCCGCGCCGGACCCGCAGCGCCGCTCGTCAGGACCGCCATCGCCAGACCCAACCCTCCGAGCCACCGCCCGATCCGCTGTCGTCTCATCGTCTCGCCTCCTCCGGTTGGAGATTTCCGCTGCGCCGCTCCGGCGCGCCGTGATCCCACCTGATTTCCCTGCCCTTTTTCCCGGTTGACAGCGTGGCCTCCGATTAGGTATACCTAACTTGCGCTGTATTACGGACCTAAGAAGGAACGGAAAGCCGCCCGAATGACGACGCCGACATTTTGAGGGAGATCCTGCCGGTGATCCTCTGCCTCTGCCTCGGAGTGTCCGATCATGCCGTCGAGTCCACCATCTCCGCCGGAGCGCGGACCTCCGCCGAGATCGAGCGCGTGTGCGGAGCCGGTGGCGACTGCGGCGCCTGCTGCGGTCTCATCGAAGCGCTGGTGGAACAAGCCCGTGAGAGGCACTATGCTGGCGCGACAGCCGCCAACACGCTCACGGGAGGGCGACATGAAGGGACATGATCAGGTGGTCACCCTGCTCAACGAGGTCCTCACCGCGGAGCTCACCGCGGTCAATCAATACTTCATCCACGCGCGCATGTGCGAGAACTGGGGCTACAAGCGCCTTTGGAAAAAGGTGCGCGAGGAATCGATCGGCGAGATGAAGCACGCCGACCGGCTGATCGAGCGGATCCTCTACCTCGAAGGCGTCCCCAACCTGCAGCGGCTCGGCAAGGTGAACGTGGGACAGACCGTCCCCGAGCAGCTTCGCCTCGACCTGGAGCTGGAGCGGGTGGCGGTGGGCGCGCTCAACGCCGGCATCGAGCTGTGCCGCAGCCTCGGCGACAACGGCTCGCGCGATCTGCTCGAGGACATCCTCAAGTCGGAAGAGGACCACGTCAACTGGATCGAGGAGCAGACGGAGCTCATCAAGCAGGTGGGTGAGGCCCACTACCTGTCGCAGCAGATCAAGGAAGGCGACGAGTGATCGACGACGCCGGACAGGCCCCGGTCGCGCGGGAGGCCGCCCCTCGCGAGAGCGTCCGCATCGCGAGTACGGAGCTGTTCCGCGGACAGCGGGAGATCGTCATCGTCCACCGCGGCCAGGAGTACCGGCTGCACATCACCAAGGCGGACAAGCTCATCCTGACCAAGTAACCGTTCACCGAAGCCAGCCACCTTCGAGGCCGGCCTCCTCCCGGAGCGCGCTGGCCCGCCAGAGGGCAGCAAGCCACCTGGATCCGGCCGTCCGCGCGACGAGACCGGCAGCGAGGGGCCCGTGTCTCAGATCGGAACGCTCATTCAAACGCTCGCCAAGGGCGGGCCCGTGATGATCCCCCTGCTCGGCTGCTCGATCGTGGCGCTCGCGGTCGTGGTCGAGCGCCTGGCCTTCTGGTGGCGTCAGGGTGACCAGGGCGCGGCCGAGCGGGCCCTGGAGCTGGCGGAGCGCGGCAAGCTCGACGAGGCGCTCGAGATCGCCCGCCACGCGGGCGGCGTGACCGCGCACGTGATCGCTGCGGGCCTGGCCGAGCGGCAGGTCGCCCCCGCGGTCGCGATGGAAGCGGCGGCGCAAACCCAGATGAGCCGGCTGCGAAGCTACCTGCCCGTGCTCGACACGATCATCACGCTGTCGCCCCTGCTCGGGCTCCTGGGCACCGTCACCGGCATGATCGCGGCCTTCGGGATCCTGTCCACCAGCGGCATGAACCAGCCCACCGCCATCACCGGCGGAGTGGCCGAGGCGTTGATCGCCACTGCGGCCGGCCTGGCCATCGCGATCGCCACGCTGGTGCCCTACAACTACTTCACGGCCCGAGCCGAGCAGGCGCTCGACGCGATGGAGCGGCTGGCGAGCCGGCTGGACCTGGCCCTGAAGGAGCAGCAGGTCCCGTGAAGTTCCGCCGCCGGCCGCCGCGGAAGGCTCGGATCGAGATCATCCCCATGATCGATACCGTGTTCTTCCTCCTGGTGTTTTTCATGATGGCGAGCCTCTCGATGACCGTGCACGGCGGCATCCCGGTCAACCTGCCCAAGGCGGCGAAGGCGGAGGCCGCCCGTGCACCGGTCTCCATCTCGATCTCGCGCGAGGGAGTCATCTACCTCGAGCGCGAGCCGATCGAGCCCGTCCAGCTCACCGCGCGCCTGCAGGCGCGCGCCCGCACCGAGCCCGAGGTGGGAGTCGTCATCGAGGCCGACACCGACGCGCTGCACGGGCGCGTGGTGGACGTCATGGACGCGGCCCGGATGGCCGGCATCGGCAAGATGGCCATCGCGGTCACCCCGCGGGAGGCGAAGCGCTGACGCGCGGCCTCGCCCGCGTCCTCGCCGTCCTGATTCTCGCGGCCGGCCTCGCGGCCACCCCGGCCCGCGCCGACGAGCCGGACCCGTTCGCTCCGATCCTGCACGCGCTCGACTACCTGGGCGTCGACTATCCGGGCGCGGTCCGGGACGGCAAGGTCCTCGACCAGGGCGAGTACGACGAGCAGGTGGAGTTCGCGACCGGGGTCCGCGCCATGATCGCCGCCCTGCCCGCGCGTCCGGAGCGCGCCGCTCTCGAGGCCAGCGCGGCCGGCCTCCTCGCCGCCATCAAGGAGAAGCGCTCGGGCGATGAGGTCACGGCCATCTCCTCGGATCTGCGCCGGCGCATCATCGACGCCTACGAGGTCCGCGTGACCCCGCGCCAGGCGCCCGACCTGCGCGCCGCCGCCGCCGACTTCAGCGCGCAGTGCGCGGTCTGCCACGGCGCGACCGGCCGCGGCGACGGACCCGGCGCGAAGGGCCTGACCCCGCCGCCCGCCGATCTCACCGACGCGGCCCGCATGGGCGAGCACAGCGTCTTCGGCATCTACAACACCATCACGCTCGGCATCAAGGGTACAGGCATGGCCGGCTTCGGCTCGCTCGGTGAGGCCCAGCGGTGGGCGCTGGCCTTTTACGTGAGCGGGCTGGCGACCCCGGACGCCGCTCGCGAGCAGGGCGCGGTGCTCTGGAAGCGCGGGGTGGGCCGAAGCGAGCTGCGCGATCTGCGCGCCCTGGTCATGGCCACATCGAGGGAGGTGGCCGCGCACTCCGGCGCCGACGCCGCCGCCGTTCTCGCCTACCTGCGCAGCGAGCCCGGCGCGCTCGCGTCCGGGCGCGAGTCGCCGATCGACTTCAGCGCGCGCCGGCTCGCGGAGAGCCTCGAAGCCTACCGCACGGGCGACGCGGCGCGGGCGCACCAGCTCGCGGTCACCTCCTATCTCGAGGGCTTCGAGCTGGTGGAGGCGCCGCTCAGCGCGGTGGACAGCGGACTGAAGAGCCGCGTCGAGGCCGAGATGCTCCGCTACCGTACCTTGATCCAGTCGCGCGCGCCCCGCGAGGCGGTCGAGGCCGAAGCGCGCACGATCGCCTCGCTCCTCGACTCGGCCCGCGAGCGTCTCGACGCGGCCCGCCTCTCGCCGCTCACGACCTTCACGAGCGCGCTCGTCATTCTGCTGCGCGAGGGGCTCGAGGCGATCCTGGTGCTGGCCGCGGTCGTCGCGATGCTGATCAAGGCCGGCCGCCGCGAGGCGCTGCCCTACGTGCACGCCGGCTGGATCGGCGCGCTCGTGCTCGGAGGGCTGACCTGGGTGATCGCCTCCTACGTGGTGACGGTGAGCGGGGCCGGCCGGGAGGTCACCGAGGGCGTCACCGCGCTGGTGGCCGCAGCGATGCTGCTCTACGTGGGTTTCTGGATGCACCGCCACTCCCACGCCGCCCGGTGGAAGACGTTCCTCGAGAGCCGCGTGCAGGCGGCCCTGTCGGGGCGGACGCTCTGGACGCTGGCTTCGATCTCCTTCCTCGCGGTCTACCGAGAAGCGTTCGAGACCGTGCTGTTCTACCAGGCCCTCTGGGTGGAGGCGGGTCCGTCGGGCCATCTGGCGGTCGGCGCCGGCTGTCTGACGGGGCTCGTCGGCCTCGTGCTGATCGCCTGGCTCATCTTGAAGCTCGGACTGCGCCTGCCCGTCGGTTGGTTCTTCGGCGTGGGATCCGCACTGATGGCGGTGCTGGCCGTCGTGCTCGCCGGCAAGGGCATCGCGGCGCTGCAGCACGCGGGCAAGCTGCCGGTCGGCCCGCTCGATCTGCCGACGATTCCCTCGCTCGGCGTCTATCCGACGTGGCAGGGCGTGGTGACCCAGATGGCGCTGGTACTGGTCATTCTCGCCGCGTTCACCTTGTCGCGGCGGCGGCCGGCGTAGCGGTTACGACGCGTCGCTGATGGCCTTGACACCGCCCGGGTTGTCGAGCGAGGAGAGATCACCGGGGTCGCGGCCGAGATAGGTCGCGCGGACCACGCGACGCATGATCTTCGCGCTGCGGGTCTTCGGCAGCTCGCGCGCGAACAGCACGCGCTCCGGCCGGATGGCCTTGCCCATCGAGCGCACGACCTCTTCGACCAGCTCGGTGCGCAGCGGCTCCGACGGCTGGTGGCCGGGGCGCAGCACCGCGAAGCACACCACGGTCTCGCCCTTGATCTCGTGCGGCACGCCGATCGCCGCTGCCTCCGCCACCGCCGGGTGGCCGACCAGCACCGATTCGACCTCGGCCGGTCCCACGCGCTTGCCTGCGATCTTCAGGGTGTCGTCGGAGCGACCCTGGATGAACCAGAAGCCGTCGTCGTCGATGTACGCCCAGTCGCCGTGCACCCACACGTCGGGCCAGCGCGACCAGTAGGTCTCGAGGTAGCGGGCCTCGTCCTTCCAGAACCCCGCGGTCATGCCCGGCCACGGGCGCGTGACCACCAATTCACCCACCTGCCCGCGCACCGGTCGCCCGTCCTCGTCGTAGACGTCGGCGGCCATGCCCGGGATCGGGCCCGCGAACGAGCACGGCTTGATCGGCGCGATCGGGAAGCACGAGAGGATGCCGCCCGAGATCTCGGTGCCGCCGGTGTAGTTGATGATCGGCAGCCGTCCCTTCCCCGCGGTCTGGAAAAGCCAGCGATAGGGCTCCGGGTTCCACGGCTCGCCGGTCGACGCCATGAGCCGCAGCGAGGAGAGATCGTGGCGTGTGACCCACTCCTCGCCGTGCGGCATCAGCGCGCGCACCGCGGTCGGCGAGATGCCGAGCACGGTGACGCGGTGGCGCTCCAACACCGACCAGAGCCGGTCGGGCTTCGGATAGTCGGGCGTGCCCTCGAAGAGCACCGCGGTGCCGCCGGTGAGTAGTGCGCCGCCGATCAGCATCGGGCCCATCAGCCAGCCCAGGTCGGTCACCCAGAAGAGCCGGTCGTCGGGCCCGAGGTCGAAGAGGTACGCGAAGTCGTGCGCGTTCTTGATCGAGAAGCCGCCGTGGGTGAGCACGGTTCCCTTGGGCCGCCCGGTGGTGCCCGAGGTGTAGATGATCAGGCACGGATGACCGGACTCGACCGGTAGCGCGGCGCTCTCGCCGGACTCGGGGGCGACCACGTCGTGCCACCAGACGTCGCGGCCGTCCTTCCACGGCACCTCCGCCCCCCTGCGCCGGTGGACGATGACGCGCTCGACGGTGGGCGAGGCGGAGACCGCCTCGTCGGCGGTGCGCTTGAGCGGCACCACCCCGCCCCGGCGCGCAAAGGCATCCGCGGTGATGAGCAGGCGCGCCCCACAGCCGTCCAGGCGCGAGGCCACCGCCTGTGCGCCGTAGCCCGAGAAGCACGGCGTGTAGACTGCGCCGATCCGCGCCACCGCCAGCGTCGCGATCACCGCCTCCGCGCACATCGGCAGGAAGATGCCGACCGTATCGCCGGGGCGGATGCCGAGCCGGACGAGCGCGTTGGCGAGCCGGCCGACCTCCGCGGCCAGGTCGGCGTACGACAGCGTGCGGACCGTGCCGTCCTCCGCCTCCGCGATCACCGCGGGGTGGGCGCCGCGGCCGGCCGCCACGTGGCGGTCGACCGCGTTGTAGGAGAGGTTGAGCCGACCGCCCGGGAACCAGCGCGCCCACGCAATGCCCTTCGAGGAATCGAGCACGTGGCGGTACGGCGCGAACCACTGGAAGCCCAGGTCGTGGGAGACCGCGTCCCAGTACCACTCCGGATCCTCGATCGATCGCCGCTGCAGATCGGCCACCGTCGCCAGGCCGTGCTTCTTCATGAAGCGGGCCATCCGGGTCTTCGCGGCGGTCTCCGGATCGGGCCGCCAGATGATCTCGTTGACGTCCACGCCGATCAGCCCTCCACGTCGGCCAGCGCGGTCGCCTCGACCGGACGCCAGTCGGCCAAGGCGTCGAGCCACTCGATCTGCCGTCCGGTGAACGGCGGGCTCGCGGGCCCGCGCGGCTCGAGCCAGCGCTTGAGATAGAGGCCGGCCGCGAGCAGCTTGCGGTAACCCTGGCCCCGCTCGCGCAGCGCCTGCCCCTCGGCGAGCAGCAGCGACCCGGCCAGCAGGTGATAGAGCGCGTCCGCGACGGGGCGCGCCTGCAATTCACGCTCGTCGGCGGACAGCGCGGGCCACCCCGCGGTCTGCCGCGACAGCGACTCCAGACCCGCCCGCACCAGATCCACCCACGGCTTGGCCGCCGGCTCGCTGACGCGGACCAGGCGGTCGGCGATGAAGACGGCCAGCGCTTCGAGGCCGCGGTCCTTCACGATTGCGCGCTGCACGTCGAGGGCCACCACGTTGGCCGAGCCCTCCCAGATCGCGCCGAGATACGCGTCGCGCAGCAGCCGCGGATTCACCCACTCCTCGACGTAGCCGTTGCCGCCCCGTACGTTCATGGCCTCGGCGGCCACGTCGCGCGCCCGGAGGGTGATCCAGTACTTGGCCAGCGGCGTCCAGACCCGAGCGAGCGCGCGCGCGTCGGCCGCGCCCGCCTCGCGCCGGTCGAGCAGCGCGGCCCCGTTCAGGATGACCGAAGCCGCCGCCTCGGCGTCGAGCAGCATCGAGAGCAGGTTGCTGCGCAGGAGCGGCAGCTGAGCGAGGGGCCGGCCGAAGGCCACGCGCTGACGGGCGTGCACCAGCGATTCCAGCACCGCGCGCCGCATGAGCCCGGCCGCGCGCATGGCGTTGGACAGCCGCGAGCCGTTGACCATCTCCATCATCTGCTTGAATCCCGAGCCGAGATCGCCGACCACGTAGGCGATCGCCCCCGCGTAGGTCACCTCGCCGGTGGCCATCGAGCGCGAGCCGAGCTTGTCCTTGAGCCGGTTGATGGTCCAGGCGTTCTTGCTGCCGTCGGGCAGGCGCTTGGGCACCAGGAACATGCCG
>DATFWA010000090.1:0-6157 GCA_035259825.1 Candidatus Methylomirabilota bacterium
GGACGCGGTCTACAACCGCGAGCGCGAGGTCGAGCTGCAGACGCTGACTGACCCGCGCATCCGGAGCCTGATCGCCGAGGAGGGCATCCGGCTCATCAACTACCGCGACTACGCCCGCCTCAGATCCGGATAAAGATCCGCCGTCGGTAGAGCACGCTCAACAGCGCCAGCCAGAGCAGCACGAAGCTGATCGCGTACGCGAGCGAGGCGTTCTCGGGCGAGAGCCACCGGGCGTAGAAGATCTCGTAGATGTACGTCTGGAGCACCAGCGACTCGCCGTCCTCCGGGCTCGTGATCACGATCCAGTTGAGCACGATGCCCATCAGGCTTGACAGCCAGTAGGCGGTGATCGCGTTGGTACCGAAGACCAGGAACGGCTTCACCGGCCATCCGCGGTAGCCCTTCACGTCGACGAGCCAGTACACGCCGGCCAGGACCAGACAGGCCATCCCCGCCGAGAGCAGGACGAAGGAGCCCGTCCACAGGTTCTTGATGATCGGATACGTCCAGCCCCAGACCGAGCCGAGCGCCACGCCCGCCACGCCCGCCACGCCCAGGCCGATCACCTTGGCCGAGACCACCCGTGACGACCGGATCCAGTGGCCGGCGAGCACGCCGCACATCACGCTGGCCACTCCGCCGAGCGTGCTGAGCGTGCCCTCCGGGTCCCAGGTCATCGTCTCGTGCATGAGGTGGTTCCGGCCGATCAGCTTGAGATCGAGCCAGTTGGAGAGGTTCAGGTCCGGCGCGAGCGCGGTGGACCCGAGCCCGGGCACCGGCACGCGCGTCATCAACACCCAGTAGCCGACGAGCAGCGCGACCAGGGCGACCACCTGCCCGCGCACGCCGGTCCACAGCACGATGGCCGCTCCGATCAGGTAGCAGAGCGCGATGCGCTGCAGCACGCCGGGCACCCGGATCGTGCGCAGCTCGTAGTCGGGGAAGCCCTGCAGGGCGAGACCCAGCACGAAGATGATCACCGACCGGATCAGCAGCTTGCGGAACAGCTCGCGATCGCTGGCCCCGCGCTCGACCATCCCGCCGATCGAGAACGTGGTGGTGATGCCGACGATGAACAGGAAGAACGGGAACACCAGGTCAGTCGGCGTCCAACCGTCCCACGGCACGTGCTCGAGCGGTGGGTAGACGTAGCTCCAGCTGCCCGGGTTGTTGACCAGCAGCATCGCCGCGATGGTGAGCCCGCGGAACACGTCCAGCGACTGCAGGCGCGGCGAGGGCCGAACCGCCGTCGAGTCGACCGCCGCGGGAGCGGTGGCGACGTCGACCATCAAGGGCGCGGGTCGGGCCATGTCGATTGAGACTGTATCACCACGCGATACCCCGCTCCCGACTCGTGTTACCGTACTCGCGCTCACAAGGAGGCGAGCGCATGAAGCTCAGCGTCGAGTTTCCCAGCGTGTCCTACCGCGAGGGGCCGGCCGCCGTCGCCGATCTCGCTCGCGCCATCGAGCGGATCGGCTACGATCACATCGACATCTTCGACCACGTGGTGATGGGCGTGCCGATCGAGGGACGCCCGCGCGGCCCGTACAACGCGGCGATGCCCATCCTCGAGGCGCTGACCGTGCTCTCCTACATCGCGGCGGTGACCTCACGGGTCACCCTCGGCACCGAAGTGCTGGTACTGCCCCAGCGGCAGCCTGCGCTGGTGGCCAAGCAGGTGAGCACGCTCGACACGCTCTCCGGCGGACGCATCCGCCTCGGGGTCGGCGTCGGCTGGCAGGAATCGGAGTACGACGCCCTAGGCGAGAGCTTCGGCACCCGCGGCGCTCGGATGGACGAGGCCATCCGCCTGTTGCGCGCCTACTGGACCGACGCCGAGGTGACCACGGCCGGCGCCCACTACCGCACAGTCTCCATGGCCATGGAGCCGAAGCCGCCTCAAGGCGGGCGCCTGCCGATCTGGATCGGCGGCAACTCGGAGGCGGCCTACCGGCGCGTCGGCTGCCTGGGCGACGGCTGGCTCGCGAGCCGGGTGACCGACCCGGCGAGTGCGCGCGAGTCCATCGCGGCCATCCGTCGGCACGCCGAGCGTGATCCGGGCGCCATCGGGCTGCAGAGCATGGTGGCCCCACCGCCCCGCGACGCGGCGGGCAAGACCTTCTACGCGGACCACGACGCGGTGGTGGCCCGCGTAGCCGCGCTCAAGGCGATGGGTTTCGGCTGGGTCGCGCTCAACGCCACAGCGATCTTCCAAGCGGGCGCGCGCTCGGTGGCGGCGATCACCGAGCAGCTCGACCGCCTGCACGCCCGCATCCGCGCCGAAGTCGGCTGATCCGCATTGACCCCGCCACCGCAAGTCCTGGCGCTGGGCAGCGCTCTGTGTGCGGCCGTGTCCACCTTCCTGATCCAGCGCGGGCTCCAGCGATCGAACTTCTACGCGGGCGCCTGGATCAACGTGGTGGTGGGCGCGTTGGCGGCCTGGATCGCGACGCTTATCCTCGTCCCCTGGCAGGCCTACACCTGGCGCGCGGTCCCCTACTTCGTGTTCTCGGGTGTGGTCGGCACCGCGGGCGGCCGGCTCTTCCGCGTGCTCGCGATCCAGAAGGTGGGTGCGCCGGTGGCCGCCGCGGTCAACAACCTCGCGCCGCTGGTCGCGACCGGGCTGGCCATCGTGCTGCTGGGCGAGCACGTGACCGCGCCCATCCTCGGCGGCACGCTCGTGATCGTGGCCGGCACCATCCTGCTGTCACTCAGCGGGCGCTACGTGGGCTTCCGCGCCCGTCACCTCGTCTACCCCTTCATCGCGGCCTCCTGCTTCGGGACCGTGGCGATCGTGCGCAAGCTGGGGCTCAGCACGGCCGGGCCGCTGTTCGACGCGGCGATCAACGTCACCGCGGCCCTGCTCGCCTCGACCGCGTTCGTGGCCGCCTCCGGGAACCTGGGCTCGCTCCGCTGCGATCGCCGGAGCCTGCTCTGGTTCGTCGCCGGCGGCATCGCCGAGAACAGCGGCGTGTTCCTGGTGCTGCTGGCGCTGGGGTTCGGGGATGTGAGCGTGGTCATCCCGCTGGCTGGCACCGCCCCACTGTTCGTGCTCCTGATCGCCTATCTCTTCCCGTCCGAGTCCAATCGCCTGAATTGGCGGGTAATCCTGGGCGCCGTGCTCATCGTGGTGGGCGTGGTCCTGCTCTCTCGCTGAGGCGCCGCGATTCGACCGGCGCCACGACGCAATGCGGCAGCCGGCTGCCGGGGCCCGGTCCCTGCGACGTTGACGAGCAGGGGCCCTTAGTAGTAGCAACGAAGTGGACCGGGTTGCTGTACGCTGCCCTGGCTGGCCCGGTGTTCTATGGCATGCCTCTTGCGAACAAGCGCGACGCCCGGTCCGGGGTGGAGGTACCGCCAAGGGGGATTCACGCTCATCGAGATGACCGTAACGCTGGTCGTGCTCGGCCTGCTGGTCGCCATGACCGTCCCTACCTACCTGAGCTACCGCCAGAGCGCGATCCTGAAATCCGGGGCCCAGCAGGTCGTCACGATGATCAACGTGGCCCGGGAGCTGGCGCTCCGGATCAATGACAACGTGTGCGTTAAAATTCCGAGCCCTACTACAATGACCTACACGCTGGGCGGCTGCTCCGGGTCCGTCTGGGTCGGCGCCGGAACGGATGCGGCCGGTAACATGGCGCTGCCGGAGGGGGTCACCGTGAGCACCACCGCGAACCCGGTCTTCAACTACGTCGGCTCCGCGCTGCCCGCAGCCACCTACACGGTCACCAACACCCAGACCAGCGCTACGCTCACCGTGTCGGTGGCCCTGTCGGGCCGGGTCACGATCCCGTAAGCGCCATGAACGCCGCCGTGAGACGCCTCGTCTCCGATCACCGCGGCATGACACTGGCCGAGGTGCTGGTGGCCTTGCCCATCATCACCATCGGGCTCCTGGCTCTGCTCGCGGCCATCCCGCTCTCCACGTTCGCCACGCAGGAGGGCAAGCAGAGCTCTACCGCCACCTTCCTGGCCAACCAGCGGCTCGAACAGGTCCGCAACGCGCAGTGGTCCGCGGTTCCCGCGGTCGATCAGCTTGGCATCTCCGCGTCGGCCGCATCGGCGCCGCAGACGGGCGGGACCGTCACGTTCGCGGACGAGAATCCGGTGACCTCCTACGCGGGATACCAGCGACGGGTCCGGGTGACGGACTGCGGGGCCGGCGGCGGCTGCGCCGGGGTCACCAGCTCCGGCATGCGGCTTGTGACGGTGACCGTGACCTACGCGCCGCTGAGCCCCACTGGCAAGGACGCTCCCGCGCCGCGGTCCGTCGCGGTCACGATGCTGGTCGCCCAGCGATGAGCCGCACCGGCCGGCGGCCCTGGCGGGCCATCCTCACCGATCAGCGCGGGTTCACGATGACCGAGATGCTGATGGTGACCACCGTGCTCGCGGTAATCCTGGGCGGCGTCATCCTGGTGCAGCAGCAGGGGCAACAGGCGTATCTCTTCGGCTCGCACCGCATCGAGGTACAGCAGAACGGGCGCGCCGCGCTGGAGCTCATGTCCCGCGAGCTGCGCTCCGCGCAGTCCGTCACCGCGCTGGCCGGCACCACCGACCTCACGTTCCTGGATTCCACCGGCACGACCATCCGGTATCGGCTGACCGGCGGCACGCTGAGCCGCACGATCGGCGGCGCGTCGACGCCGCTGATCGGCGGCGTCCAGAGCCTGGCCATGACGTGCTACTCGGCGTGGGACGGCAGCACCAACACCGGTACCACCACCACGGTGCCGGGGGCGGTGAAGCTGGTGCGTCTGCAGATCGTGACCGGCACGGAGGACGTGGCCGGTCCGGGCACGCCGGGGGACCAGCGGTTCGCTTTGGAATCACTCGTGCGACTGCGGAATGTCCCGTAGCGGGCAGGCGCTCCGGGCGCTGGCGCGCGACGAGCGCGGCATCGCCCTGCCCATGGCGCTGCTCGCGCTGCTGATCCTCGCCACCCTCGTCATCTCGTTCGTCCTGCTCGCCACGTCGGAGCCGTTGATCGCCACCAACCAGAGGCTGGTGGCGCAGGCCCGCGCGCTGGCGGAATCCGGCATCGAGCGGGCCATCTGGGCGCTGAACAATCCGACCGATCCCAACGGCGTGCCGAATCCGCTGGTGGGGCCCGCTCCGGCTCCCTACGACGGCAGCGCCCCCATCGCGCTCAACGTCGGCGGCACCTACGTCGGCTCGGTGTTCGTCACCATCACCAACGGCACCAATGCCAACGAGCGCAACGTGGTCGCGGTCGGCTGGGTGCCCTCGACCACGGGCAGCTCGACGGCCCGCCAGAAGATCCAGGCCACCGTCTACCAGTTCCTTTTCAAGAGCGCGCCGCCGCCGGCCGCGCTCCTCACGCGCGGGGCCATGAACGTGGACGGCTCGGTGAACATCGACACCCGCGCGGATCTCACCTGCGGCGCCCGGGACGGGACCTGGAGCACCGGGGCCACGTCGATCAGCGGCTCGGCCGACATCTACGGCGCCGACGGCAACAACAACTCGAACCAGTCGTCCGGACCCGGCGTCACCGACGTCAAGCAGCTCGTCGCCGACTCCGCCTTCAGCCCGTTCGTGCTGAAGTCCGGGGATCTCGACGGCCTCAAGGCCATGGCCAAGGTCAACGGCACCTACTTCAGCGGCCCCTCCGTCGGGAGCCTGACCTTCAACTCCGGGAACAAGCTGTCGAACGGCATCATCTACGTCGATACGGTCAGCGGGCAGAATATCGACAAGAACGGACCCAACACCACTCCGACATCGGATTTCGCCAACGTCAACATCCAGGGCAACGCTGAAGGGGACCCGAGCGGGATCTTCAGCGGCATGATCGTGGTGGCGGGCGGGGTCAACATCACCGGCAGCTTCCGCATGCGTGGGATCGTCTACGCGGTCAACAGCTTCACCATGGGGGGCGGCAGCGGCAGCGGCCAGATCGACGGCGCGGTCATCAACCAGAACATCCGCAATGCCGCGGCCACCAACGTCGACGCCAGCGGCGGCGGCAATGTCACCATGAACTTCAATTGCGGGTTCGTGTCCAATCCGGGCGGGCAGATGCCCCAGACCTTCACCGTCCAGCCCGGCACCTACAAGGAAGTCTCCGGCAGCTGACTCCTCGCTCGCGCCGCAGCCAGGAGGCGCGTTGCCGGCCTAGAATCGCGAT
>DATFWA010000091.1:0-17545 GCA_035259825.1 Candidatus Methylomirabilota bacterium
CTCGAGCACGCACTCCATCCGTTCCGCGTCGGTGACGAAGTACGGGGAGAGGTAGCCGCGGTCGAACTGCATGCCCTCGACCACGTCCAGCACCGTGTCGGCCGACTTCGACTCTTCGACGGTGATGACGCCGTCCTTGCCGACCTTCTCCATGGCCTCGGCGATCAGGCTGCCGATGGTCTTGTCGTTGTTGGAGGCGATGGTGGCGACCTGCGCGATCTCCTTCTTGTCCTTGGTCGACTTCGACATCTTCTTGAGATCCGCGACCACCGCGTCGACCGCCTTGTCGATCCCACGCTTCAGCCCCATGGGGTTGGCGCCGGCGGTCACGTTCTTCAGCCCTTCGCGCACGATGGCATGAGCGAGCACGGTGGCGGTCGTGGTGCCGTCGCCCGCGATGTCGGAGGTCTTGGACGCCACTTCCTTCACCATCTGGGCGCCCATGTCCTCGTAGTTGTCCTTGAGTTCAATCTCCTTGGCGACCGTCACGCCGTCCTTGGTGATGGTCGGGCTGCCGAACTTCTTGTCGATGACCACGTTGCGGCCCTTCGGGCCCATGGTCGCCTTGACCGCCGACGCCATGATGTTGACCCCACGCAGCAGGGCCGACCGTCCCTCGTCACTGAACATGACCTGCTTCGGCATGCTGAATCTCCTCCTCGGCTTTCGATGGAATTGACCGCGGCGCCCCCTGGGAGCCCGGTCGGGTTGGGTTGCTGGGTCGCGCTGCGGTTCCGGCTACTCGATGATCGCGAGCACGTCCTCCTCGCGGAGGATCAGGTACTCTTCGTCGTCCAGCTTGACCTCGGAGCCGGAGTACTTGCCGAAGAGGATCTTGTCGCCTGCTTTCACGTCGAGCGGCACCTTCTTGCCCTGGTCGTTCACCTTCCCGTTCCCGACCGCGATGACCTTGCCCTCCTGGGGCTTTTCCTTCGCGGTGTCCGGGATGATGATGCCGCCCTTCTTGACCTCCTTTTCCTCTTCGCGCTTCACGAGGATTCGGTCGTGCAACGGACGAATCTTCATAGCCAACTCGCCTCCCGATAAGTAAGATGTTGGACCTTGCGGCGGATCCCGCGCCTGGGAGCCTTAGCACTCAACCAAGGCGAGTGCTAATATAGCAGCACCATCGGCGATGTCAAATGGAAAAACGTCCAATCTTGAGGACACTTAGGAACATATAGAATGACCCCTTCTACCCACAAACCGGGCGTTCTGATCTCTCGCCTGCTTCCCGAACCGGCCGTCGCGCTGGCCCGCAGCCGCGCCAGCGTCGACGCATACGATCAGGACGCGCCGATGCCGCGCGGTGACCTCCTCACGCGTCTGGCCGACCGCCTGGGGCTGATCTGCGTGATCAGCGAGGTCATCGACCAGGCGTTGCTGGATGCGTGTCCGAAGCTGCGCGTCGTCTCCAACGTGGCGGTGGGCTACAACAACGTGGACGTCGCCGCCTGCACGAAGCGGGGGGTCGTGGTCACCAACACGCCCGACGTGCTGACTGACACCACCGCGGACTTCGCCTGGACACTGCTCATGGCGACCGCCCGCCGGCTGGTGGAGGCCGATCGCTACGTGCGCGAGGGTCGGTTCAAGCAGTGGGAGTACATGCTGCAGCTGGGCGGTGACGTCCACGGCAAGACCCTAGGTGTGGTGGGATTCGGCCGGATCGGTCGGGCGATGGCTCGCCGGGCTCTCGGCTTCGGCATGCGCGTCCTCTACCAGGATGCGGTGGCGGCCGATGCGGCGACCGAGCGTGAGCTGAAGGCCTCCCGGGTCGACCTCTCCACGCTCCTGCGCGAATCGGACTTCGTGACGCTCCATACTCCGCTCATCCCCGAGACCCGACACCTCATCAACCGCGAGACGCTGCGCGCCATGAAGAAGACCGCGTACCTGGTCAACGCGGCCCGCGGCCCGGTGGTGGACGAGGCCGCGCTGGTCGAGGGCCTCCGCGAGGGCTGGATCGCCGGCGCCGGCCTCGACGTCTTCGAGGAGGAGCCGAAGGTGCATCCCGGCCTCATCGGGCTCGCCAACGTGGTGCTGGCACCGCATATCGCCAGCGCCTCGCTGGAGACCCGACTCAAGATGGCCACGCTGGCGGTGGAGAACTGCCTGGCAGTGCTCGAGGGTAGGACGCCGCCCACCCCCGTCAATCCCGAGGTGCTGAGCCGGCGCTAGCCGTGGACCTGCTGGTCCTCGATCAGATCAGCAAGCGCTACGGGCTCGACCAGCCGCCGGCGGTGGACCGCCTGTCCCTGCAAGTCGCGGAAGGAGAGATCGTCGCGCTCCTCGGGCCCTCGGGCTGCGGCAAGACTACGACGCTTCGCCTGATCGCCGGTCTCGAGACCGCAGACGCGGGAACCATCACCCTTCGCGGCCGCGTGGTCACCGGCCCCGGTCGCGCCGTCCCGCCCGAGGAGCGTGGCATCGGCATCGTGTTCCAGGACTACGCCCTGTTTCCCCACCTCACCGTCGAGGACAACGTGGGCTTCGGGCTGCCGCGGGCCGCGCGCCCCGGGCGCCGGGCGCGCACCGCGGACGTGCTCGCCCTGGTAGGGCTCGCCGGCTTCGAGTCGCGCTATCCGCATGAGCTGTCGGGCGGCCAGCAGCAGCGTGTGGCCCTGGCCCGCGCCCTGGCCCCGGCGCCGGCTCTGATGCTGCTCGACGAGCCCTTCTCGAACCTCGACGCCGACCTGCGCGCGCAGATGCGGGACGAGGTGGAGCGGATCCTCCGAGAGACCGCGACCACCGCGGTGTTCGTCACGCACGACCAGGAGGAGGCTTTCACGCTCGCCGACCGCGTGGGGGTGCTCCAGGCCGGTCGCGTCGAGCAGATGGCCCCGCCGCAGCAGGTCTACCATCGTCCTGCGACTCGGTTCGTGGCCTCCTTCGTGGGGGCCGCCGACTTCCTCCCCGGCGTGGTCGGCCCCGAGGGCATCGTGACCGAGGTGGGAACCTTCGCCAACGTCGATCTGCTCCCGGAAGGCCAGCCGGTCGACGTGATGATCCGGCCCGACGACATCTCGTTCGTGCCGGAGGCGAACGGGACCGGGACCATCACGCGCCGCTACTTCCGCGGCTCGGAGACCGTCTACTGCATTCGCCTGCCGTCGGGCCACCGGGTGCACTCCTCGCAACCCTCGGCCTCGGTGCTGCCGACCGGGATGCGCGTGAGCCTCTCTGCCCACGTCCTGCACGTGGTCGCCTTTCCGGCTGCCATCGCCTCGAGGGTCGGCTAGCGGCGGGTCGTCAGGCGGATCAAGAGGACGACCGGCAGCAGGCCCACCCCGACGAGCGTCAGCGCCGGCACCGCCGCCTCCGGCCACATCGCTTCGGAGGTCCGCTCCCAGATCTCCACGGCCAGCGTGTTGAGGCCGATGGGGCGGAGCAGCAGGGTGGCCGGCATCTCCTTCATCGTCTCGACGAAGACCAGCACCGTGGCGGTGAGGACTCCCCCGCGCATCAGGGGCAGGTGCACGCGGCGGAGCGCGGCACCGGCGCGGGCCCCGAGCATCCGCGCGGCATCGTCGAGGGCCGGCGAGATCTTGCCCAGGCTCGCGTCCACGGTCTGCAGTCCCACCGCCAGGAAGCGGACCACGTAGGCGAGGATCAGCCCCATCGCCGAGCCGGTGAGCAGGAGCCCCAGCGGGCGGCCGAGGGCGCGCTCGAGCGGGGGCACGAGCGTGTGATCGGCCCAGGCCAGGGGCAGCAGGACCCCGACCGCGATCACCGCGCCAGGCAGGGCATAGCCCATGGAAGCAAGCTGCATGGCCAGGCGCACCCAGCCGCCGCCGTGGAGCCGGCCCGCATAGGCGAGCAGCACCGCCAGCGCGCAGGCAACCGCGGCCGCGCCGCCCGCGAGCAGACAGGTACGGCCGAGGAGCGCGGCGAAGTCGGGCGCGACCCGACCGGCCCGCACCACGGCCACCGCCCACCAGCCCAGCTGGCCCACCGGTAGCAGGAAGGCGAGGAAGAGCACCACCAGGCAGAGGCCGGTGGCCGCGGCCGCCCGCCAACCGTGCAGCGGCCGCGGCTCGACCGTGGCCGTTCCGCGCGCGGCCTGGGTGAACCGGGCACGGCCCCGCGAGCGGCGCTCGAGGAGCAGCAACGCCAGCGCGAAGATGAGCAGGACGCTGGCGAGCTGCGTGGCGGCGATGCGATCGAACATGCCGTACCAAACCCGATAGATCGCCTCGGTGAGCGTCCGGTAGCCGAAGGTGGCAACGGTCCCGAAGTCGGCGAGCGCCTCCATCATCGCCAGCGCCACGCCCGCGGCGAGTGACGGCCTCGCCATGGGCACGGTGATCCGGAGGAAGGCGCCCCAGCGCGAGCGGCCGAGGCTGCGCGCGGTCTCCACCACCGCGATGCCCTGCTCGCGGAAGGCGACGCGGGCCAGCAGGTACACGTACGGGTAGAACACCAGGGTCATCATCAGCACCACGCCCCCGAGGGAGCGAAGCTCGGGAAGCCGCGCCCCCGATCCGAGCGAGCCGCGCAGCGCGGTCTGCAACGGCCCCGAGTACTCGAAGAGCCCGAGGAACGCGAAGCCGATCACGTAGGCCGGCATCGCCAGCGGCAGGATCAGCGCCCACTCGAGAACGGGGCGGCCGGGGAACCGGTGGTGGACGACGAGCCAGGCGAGGCCGCCGCCGACGATCAGGGTGCCCGCCCCTACTCCGAGAAGGAGCCACACGGTGTGGGCGATCAGCTCCAGAAGCTGGGTCCGCCAGAGGTGGAGCCAGACATCGCGCGAGGGAGCCGCGAGCGAAGAGAGTACAGCCGCGATGGGCACCGCGAGCGTCGCCGCGATGCCCACCGCGAGCCAGGACCAGAAGGCCGGCCTCGCCGACCGCAGCGCGAGCATGCGGTCAGCGAGGCGTGACGCGCACGTCTACTTGTAGCCCGCCCGATCCGCCAGCCGGGTCGCGGCGGCCTGGTACTCGCCGGCCGCGGCCACGTTGGTGTCGTCCTGCTTGAACTTGCCCCACTTGGCGATGACCGGGTTCACGCTGGCCTGCGGATTGGCTGGATACTCGAAGTTGGAATCCGCGAACATCTGCTGCGCTTCGGGGCTCGTGAGGAACTCGATGAGCTTGATGGCTTCCGCGCGGTTCTTGGAATGCGCAGTCACCCCGGCGCCCGAGATGTTCACGTGGGTGCCCGGCGTCGGCTGGTTGGCCCAAAAGGCGGCCACCGGGAAGGCGGCGTCCTTGGCGACGATCCGTCCGAGATAGTACGTGTTGGTCAGGGCCACGTCGCACTGGCCGGCCGCGACCGCCTCCAGGATCTTGCTGTCGCCGTTGATCAGGGTCGGGTTGTTGGCCACCCATCCGCGCACGATCGCCTCGGTTTTCGCCTCGCCGTTGCGCTTGATCATGGTGGCGATCAACGACTGATTGTAGATGTGGGTCGAGGAGCGCAGGCACAGGCGCCCCTTCCACTTCGGATCACCGAGCGCCTCGTAAGTGGACAGCTCCTCCGGCTTCACCTTGGCGGTGTTGTACATGATGGTGCGGGCCCGGACGGTCAGCCCGACCCACCGGTTGTCGGGGTCGCGCAGGTGCGGGGGCACGTTCGCCGCGATCTCGGGCGAATCCACCTTCGACAGGAGCCCGGCCCGCGCCGCGTTCCACAGGTTGCCGGCATCGATGCTGATGAGCACGTCGGCCGGCGTCTTGTCGCCCTCCGCCTTCAGCCGCTCGAACAGCGGCCCGGCCTCGCCGCCGAAGCTCTTCACCTGGATGCCCGTCTTCTTGGCGAAGGCTTCCATGGCCGGCTCCTGCCCGTAGTGAGAGCGCGCCGAGTACACCGTCACTTCCGCGCTCTCACCGCTCGCGGCCAGCATCCAGGCGGCCAGTCCCAGCCCCGCCGCAAGGATGATCGTCCCCGCCCGCCTCGTCTGCGGTCTCGCCATGGTCTGCCTCCTCGAGTACTTCGTCGAGACTGAAATGAGATGTGAGGCTAACCTAACTAACGAGGTGTGTCAAACCTAATCCGGCGGGCCTCCCCACGCGGGGTGCGCCAGAGCCGGGCCGCTCAGGCGGGCTGTCGAGCGCTGCCGAGGGCGACGGGACGCTCGAGCCGGCGAGCCAGGCGCTCCAGCCGGTGCTCGAACGCGGTCAGCACGCGCTCCGAGGCGCGATGGCGCCGGGCGAGGGCGAGCGCCTCCTCCACGACCAGCCGCGCGGCGGCAAGATCGCGCCGCCGATGCTCGTGGACCTTGGCGATCTCCTCCCACGGGCGCGGGTCGAAGTCGCGCGGGCCCCGGGCCGCGGCCTCCCAGAGGGCCCGGGCCTCCTCCCAGCGCGCGCGCCGCTTCTCCCCCTGGGCCAGGCGCAGCAGCAGCCGCTCGCGGGACGGCGTGGGCAGGCCCGCGTCGAGGGCCATGCGGTAGCAGGCGAGGCTCCGCTCCGGGTCGCTCGTCTCCAGCAGCCGGCCGAGGCCGGCGAGGGCTTCCGGCTCCAGATCGGGCACCGGCGCCCGCGTCACCGCGTCCGCGACCCAGCCGGTGAGGGCGGCCAGTGAGAGGAGATCGTGGCGGTTGTGCTCGAAGACGCGCGGCAGCGCGTGTGGCTGCTTGCGCCTCAGATACTCGAAGTACACGGTCGGGATCAGGGCGCCGGGCAGATCGTCGGCTCGCACGAACCGCAGCGCGTGCTGCTCCACTGTGCCCAGCCGGCAGTCGGCCAGCCGCGCGCTCCACAGGCGTCGCGCCGCGCCCAGCAGGTCGACGTGGAAGGCCTCCTCGCCGGGAAAGCGCCGACGACCGAGCACGAAGCGCGTCTCCAGCAGCGGGAGATCGAAGCCGACGCCGTTGTACGTCACGAAGCCGTCGAACTGCCGGAACATCGTCTCTAGCGCGCTCAGGAGCGCCGGCTCCTCGTCGAGGTCACGCATGAAGAACTGCCGCACCTCGAAGTCCTCACCATCGAAAAAGCCCACGCCCACCAGGAACGCGTAGGTGCCGGTGCCACCCGCCAGGCCCGTGGTCTCGGTGTCGAGATAGAGGAGGCGGCGGCCCTCGGCCGGCGCGGCGCCCGCTCGGCTCAGCAAGGCCAGCGCCGGGGGAGCCGCGTCGCGGGCGGCGAGCAGCGACTGGGTGCCATGGCGGTGATCCACCGGGAACCGCCGGCGCACCACCAGGATCTTGCCGCGCTCCGTCTCCTCGATGGCGCCCTCCAGCAGGGCTTCGATCGTGAGACGCGCCCTCGACGGGGTGGCGGGCGCGCTCGAGGCGCGGGCCTTGGCCTCGATGCGACGGATGATGCGGGTCAGCTCGGTGAGATCGCGGCCCAACGGGGCGCCCGCGTCAGGGCCGGCGCACGAGGCGCCGCAGGATCGCCAGCACCACCGGTTTGGCCTGGCGGCCCACCTCGTTCACCGGGCCCGCGCAGGACGGGCAGCCGCTGCGGCACGCGCAAGCCTCGAGCGTCTCGAGCCCACGCGCGAGCAGGTCCGGCAGCACCTCGAAGATGCGCTCGGCCAGGCCGATGCCGCCGGGCTGGTTGTCGTAGAGGTAGATCGTCGGCGTGAAGGTCTCGCCCTGCAGGAGCTGGGCGCGCATGGTCTCACGCGTCACCACCTGGCCGGCCTGCGCGGGTGACCCGTCGCCGAGCCACGAGCCGACATCGCGGATGTCGCACAGCAGGAAGATCGGGGCCAGGTTGTGCAGCAGGTGCGTGAGCGCGCGCAGGCCATCCACGAGGTCGTCGCGCCGCGGGGAGATCTGGTTGAGAAGCCCCGGATCGAGGGTGAGCCAGGCGCTGGTGGTCTGCATCTCCTGCTGCGGCAGCCCGACCTCGCCCGAGCCCACGTTCTCGAGCGTGCCCATCTTGATCTTCTTGAAGCCCACCACCTTCTCGGCGACCAGCACCTCGCCCTGCTCGGCGAGCAGGCCCGGCGTCTCCTGGCGCCCGAAGCGCTGGAGGATCCACACGCCCTTGGCGGTGATCGCGTCGGTGAAGTAGTCGACGACCACCTTCTTCACGTAGGCGACCTTCTCCTCGTCCTCGCGATAGTGGAGCTCCTGCACCTCGAAGGGCTCGCCCTCCACCATGTAGATCGCCTTGGGATAGATCATGGCGAAGGCGCTCTTCCAGTCCACTTCCGCGATGATCTGGCGTCGCTTCACCTGCTGGGCGTCTCGGGCGGTGGTGTCGATGACCAGGAAGTTGTCGGAGGTCACCGTGCGCAGCGAGATGTGGTCGGCCGGGTAGGTCTCCGAGCTCCAGTGGAAGTGCTCGCCCGCCCGGTGGAGCACACCCTCGTCTTCGAGGGCGGCCAGGTGGGCGGACACATCGCCCCCGAAGGGCTCGCCGGCGCCCAGCGGCAGCTCGAACGCCGCGCACTTGACGTGGTTGATCAGGATGAACGGGTTCTCCGGATTGACCCGCGCGTGCTCGGGCGGCGCGCCGAAGAGGTAGTCCGGATGCGCGGCCAGGTATTGATCCATCGGGGAGCTGGTGGCGACCATGACCGCGGCGGACTCGCCGCTGCGGCGACCCGCGCGGCCGGCCTGCTGCCACATCGAGGCGATGGTGCCGGGATAGCCCGCGAGCACCGCCAGGTCGAGGTGCCCGATGTCGATGCCTAGCTCCAGCGCGCTCGTCGCCACCACCCCCAGCACGTCGCCCGAGCGCAGCCCCTGCTCCACCTCGCGGCGCCGCAGCGGCAGATAGCCGCCGCGATAGCCGCGCACGATCCCGGAGTCGCCCGTCTTGTCCTCGACATCCTTCTTGATCGAGGCCAGCACCACCTCGGTGGAGAGCCGGCTCTGGCAGAACACGATGGTGGCGACCTTCTGCTTGAGGAAGCGCGAGGCCAGCTTCGAGGCCTCGCCGAGATACGGCGCGCGGATGCCCAGGTCCAGATTCACGACCGGCGGGTTGTAGACCATGAAGGTCTTCTCGCCGGTGGGCGCGCCGCTCTCGTTCAGCTCCGACACCGGCTCTCCAGTCAGGCGCTGGGCCAGATCGCCGGGATTGGCGATGGTCGCCGATGCCATGATGAACTGCGGATTCCCGCCGTAGTGACGGCAGATGCGCTTGAGCCGGCGCAGCACGTTGGCGAGATGGCTGCCGAAGACGCCGCGGTAGGCGTGCAGCTCGTCGATCACCACATACTTGAGGTTCTGGAACAGGTTCACCCACTTGGTGTGATGGGGCAGGATCCCGGAGTGCAGCATGTCCGGGTTGGTGAGCACCAGGTTGGCCCGCGCGCGCACCGAGCGACGCGCGTCCTGCGGGGTGTCGCCGTCGTAGGTGAACATGCGCATGTCGGGCAGCGACTTGGCCAGCTCGGTCAGCTCGGCGAGCTGGTCCTGGGCGAGCGCTTTGGTCGGGAAGAGATAGAGCACTCGCGCTTCCGGCTGCTGCACCAGCGCCTGCAGTACCGGCAGGTTGTAGCAGAGTGTCTTGCCCGACGCGGTCGGCGTCACCACTACCAGGTGCTCGCCCTTGCCCACCGTGTCGAAGGCCCGCGCCTGGTGCGAGTAGAGCTGCCCGATCCCGCGCGCCTTCAGCGCCTCGACAATGCGCGGGTCGAGCGACGACGGAAAGGGCGCGAAAACGGCGGGCCGGGCATCGAAGTGGCGCACCGCGGTAATCAGCGGACCCGTCTCGAGCGACGTCAAGAGCTCGTCGAGGAGCTCTCGGATTTGCATGGCGTGCTCACTTTATGTTTAGTGAGCGCGGCTTGTCAACTTTGGACCCGCTAGGTCCCGCGCGTGCCGACCGAAATCAGTGCGTCGGCCCGCCGATCCGACCCCTCGGCGGAGTTACTTGGTGCGCTCCTCCAGGCACGCGAGATAGGCCTGCCGGTAGGCTTGGTTCGTCTCGCCGGCCGGCGCCATGCCGAGGGCCGAGGGCGGAGTGCCCGGCTGGCTACTGTCGGTCACCCGTCCGCCGGTCGGATTGCTGGCCGATGGCGAGCCGCCCGGCGCCGGCTTGGCGGTGCCGGCTCCGGAGCTGCCGCCGGCCTTGCTGGTCTGGGCCGCCTTCCCGTTGCAGAAATCCGTGTCCGCCTTGGTGGGCGAGGCCGCTAGGGCCGCGCCGCTCAGGGTGCTGATCGCAATGATGCTCGTCCCAATGATTTTCCAGCGTTCCATGAGCTCCTCCTTCGAGCCGAAGGTCGATGCAGCGAAGGACGGCAAGCTCTGTTCCAGGCGACGAAAACACGCCTCCTGGGCTTCCTGTCCGGGTCCCCGGCCCCGTGGGACGTAAGAGTTACAGGGAACGATTGTTGTCCGCCCAGGACGGGAGCCCGGCTCATCTGGTCGACTCGGCGGTTCTTGACAGGCGCCAACGAGGCGCGCTATGGTCCCGCCGAGTCTAAGCGCGACCCGGATCGAAGGGAATGATCACGCAGTTGGTCAAAGGAGATCGATCCATGAGGAAGCTAGGGATCGTCGCGGCGCTGGTAGCTCTGTTGTTCACCCTCTCCTCTCCCGCGGACGCACAGGTCAAAGGCCTGTACTGGACGACCAGCGGGATGTTTGGTCCTTTCCCGATCACCGATCTGATCCCGAGCGTCCCGAAGGAGAAGGCGCGCAACATCACGATCCCGGTGAGCATGTGGATCATCGACCATCCGAAGGGCCTCGTGGTCTTCGACACCGGGAACAACGTGGCGATCTCGGATGGCGGCTGCAAGTCCCACTGGGTCGCGGGCAACTGTGACGGCCTCAAGCCGAGCCAGAAGCGCGACGACGTCATCGACCGTCAGCTGCAGAAGGTCGGGTTCTCGCCCGACAAGGTGAAGGTGGTCATCACCTCGCATTCCCATCTCGATCACATCGGCAACATCAAGATGTTCCCGAAGGCAATCCACGTCATGCAGAAGAAGGAACTGTATCAGGCGTGGTGGCCGGAGAAGTTCCAGCGGGGCGGCGGCGTATTCGTGATGGGCGATTTCGACGGGCCCGCGCGTGACTTCAACTACCTCGAGCTCGAAGGCGATTACGACCTGTTCGGCGACGGCAGCGTGATGGTCCTGAGCACACCCGGCCACACCCTGGGTCACCAGTCGGTGAAGGTGAAGCTGGCCAGCGGCAAGACGATCATCATGTCCCAGGACGCGATCTGGATGCAGGAGAACCTGGACGGCTATCCGGCCGGGCTCAACTACAGCGTCAAGGACTACAACAACTCGGTGAACCGGCTGAAGATGATCCGCGACATCGAGGACGGCGAGATCTTCTTCGCCCACGACCAGGATCAGTTCAAGGCCAAGGGCAACCAGTGGTATAAGTAGGGCCCCGGCTTTCCCGCAGGGCGCGAAGGCCCCCCGGGAGCACCCGGGGGGCCTTCGTCTTCCATCATGAGCGCGTCAGCGGTCATCTCCCTCGAATCGGTCTCCAAGCGATACGGCACCCGCACCGTCATTCACGATCTCTCCTTCGAGGTGGCCAAGGGCGAGATCGTTGGCTTCCTCGGCCCGAATGGCGCGGGCAAGACCACGACCATGCGCATGATCGCGGGCTTCACCGCGGCGACCGCCGGCCGGGTGATGGTAGCCGGCCGCGACATGGCGATCGACAACGTCGAGGCGGCCGGGCTGATCGGCTACCTGCCCGAACGTCCCCCGCTGTACGACACCCTCGACGTCTCCGCGTACCTCCGCTTCGTGGCCAAGGCCAAGGCGATCCCGCGGGCCAGCCGCCGCCGGGAAATCGAGCGCGTGGCGAGCGCCTGCCATCTGGAGGCGGTGCTCGACGATGAGATCTTCAAGCTCTCGAAAGGCTACCGGCAGCGGCTGGGCCTGGCTCAGGCTCTGCTCGGGGACCCGCAGGTGCTGCTGCTCGACGAGCCGACCGCCGGCCTCGATCCCGGGCAGATCCACGAGACCAGAGAGGTGATCCGCTCCATCGGCGCCGAGCACGCGGTCCTGCTCAGCACGCATATCCTCGCCGAGGTGACCCTGATCTGCCGTCGTGTCGCCATCATCAACCACGGTCGCCTGCTCGCGATCGATTCCCCATCGGGGCTGCAGCGCGCGGTCGAGGAGACCAACCAGGTGGCGCTGCAAGTGACCGCGGAGGCCGCGCCGCTCCGCGAGGCGTTGCTGGCGGTAGACGGAGTGCGCTCGGTCGACATCCGGGCCGACTCGGGACTCGCAGGCGTGTTGACCGTCGAGTGCCACGTCGACGCCCACGAGGGAGTGGAAGCCGCGATCGCCCGCGCGGTGGCCGGCCGCTGGGATCTGCACCGCCTGGAACGGCGGCAGCCCACGCTGGAGAACGTCTTCCTGCGCTACGTCCGGGAGGCAGCGTGAGCGGCACCGCGGCGGTCTACCAGAAGGAGATGGCCACCTATTTCCGCTCGCCGATCGCCTACTATGTGGTCGCGGTCTTCCTGCTCGGCAGCGGCTACTTCTTCCTCTACAACATCTTCCTCGGCGGCGAGACCGCGATGGCGGGCACCTTCCAGAACATGGGCATCCTGCTGCTCACGCTCGCTCCCGTCATCTCGATGCGGCTGCTCGCCGCCGAGTACAACGCCGGCACCGCCGAGCTCTTGCTGACCCTGCCGCTGGCTCCCTGGCAGATCGTGCTCGGCAAGTTCCTCGGCGCGGTCACGATCCTTCTCCTGATCATCGCGGGCACCCTGGTCGATCTAATCCCGCTCTATCTCTTCGGTACCCCGGAGAGCACCACCATCCTGGCCGGCTACATCGGCTTCCTGCTCCTGGGTATGGCGTGCCTGGCCGTCGGACAGCTGTTCTCCACCCTGACCCACAACCAGATCGTCGCCGCGCTGCTCTCCGCGGCGGTGCTCCTCGGCTTCTGGTTCGTCGGGCACCTGCAGACCTTCCAGGCATCACCAGGCGTGCGCAGCCTGGTGGCCTACCTGTCGTTCTCGTTGCACTTCACCGACTTCATCCAGGGGCTGGTGCGCAGCGAGGGCGTGGTCTTCTACCTCGTGATCGCGGCCATCTCGCTGACCCTGAGCGCTGGCTACCTGCAGTGGCGACGCTAGGCGTGCACCGGCCGTTCCGCGCGGGGCTGAGCCTGCTCGCGGGCATCACCCTGCTCGCGGCAGCCCTCGCGCTGCACATGATCCTCCTCGAGTCGGTAGCCGTCACGTGGGTGCTGGCCGCGGTGGGAGTGCTCCTCGCCGCGGGAGGAGCGGTCGGGCTGCGGACCGAGCTCGCGGCTATCGCGCGCCGGCGGCGAGCCGAGATCGGACTGTTCACGCTGGGCGTGATCGGGATCCTGCTCGCGATCGCCTACCTCTCGGTGCGCTACCCGTTGCGGTTCGATCTCACCACCACCGGCGCCTACTCCCTGTCCCAGCCGACCGTGGCCATGCTCAGGCGGCTCGACCGGCCGGTGCACATCACCTTCTTCCACGATCCGATGATGCGGGAGACGGTCGAGCTCTACCAGCTGATCGCCGCGCAGACGCCCCGCATCTCGGTCGAGTTCCACGACCCGATGATCAACCCGGCCCAGGCTCGCATGCTCGGCGTCAATTTCGCGGGGACCGCGGTCATGGAGAGCGAGGGACGCCGGCTCCAGGTCAACAGCAGCACCGAGGCCGACATCGCCAACGGGATTCTTCGCGTGTCCCGGAGCGCGACCCAGACTCTGTGTTTCATCGACGGGCACGGCGAGCCGGATCCGTTCAGCCTGGAGTCACACGATCACCTCGAGGGCAGTCCCGGTCACTCGCACGGCCTCGGGGCCAAGTACGTGCTCCACGAGCGACACGGGATGGCGAAGGCGCGGGGAGCGCTGGAAGTCCTCAACTACAAGGTCGAGAAGGTGCTGCTGCTCCAGCGCGCGACCGGTCTGGACGGCTGCGCGGTGCTGGTGGTGGCGGGACCGAAGCTGCCGCTCCTGCCGCGCGAGGTGGACGCGGTGGCCAGCTTCCTGGCGAGGGGCGGCAACGCGCTGTTCATGCTCGACCCGTTCGTGCGCACCGGGCTGGAGCCGCTGATCGCCCAGTACGGGGTGATCGTCGACGACGACATCGTCATCGACGAGGCCAGCCACTTCTGGGCCGACGTGTCCTCCCCGGCGGTCACCGACTACAACCGGCACCAAGTCACCCGCGACCTGCCGCTCACGTTCTTCCCGGGGGCCCGCTCCCTGTCGCCGACCCCGGAGCGCATCCCGGGCACTTCGGTCGTCCCGCTCGTCAACACCTCCAAGAACAGCTGGGGGCAGACCAGTCCGGATCGCGTCGGCTTCGTACGAGGGAGAGACAAGCCCGGCCCGCAGACGCTGATGGTGATCGCCCTCAAGCGCCCCGAGCCCGCGAACGGCGAGAGCTCCGGCCGCCCGTCCGGTTCGCGCATCGCGGTGATCGGCGACTCCGACTTCGCGACCAACTCGTTCTTCCACATCATGGGCAACGGGGCCCTGTTCCTGAACGTCATCAATTTCCTGGGCGCGCAGGAGAACCTGATCGGCATCCAGCCTCATACCGTCGACGTGCCACGCATCAACCTCACCAACCGTCAGATGAAGGCGACCTTCTTCCTCTCGGTGCTCCTGGTCCCGGCTCTGCTCGCAGTGGTGGGCACGGTGGTGTGGTGGAAACAGCAGTGAGCCGACACCGGATCCGGTCGGGCCTCATCGTGGTGTGGCTGGTGCTCGCGGGGCTGGCCGCGGTCATCGTGGCCCTCGAGTGGGGCGATCGCCACGCGACGTCGGAGCGTGCGGACCGGTCCGACACGCGTCGGCTCCTGCCCGTGCCGGTGAGCGAGCTGGCCGCGTTCGAGATCGCCGACGCGGGCACGCTCCACCGGTTCGAGCGCGATGCGGCCGGCGCGTGGTTCTACCACGGAGCCCACGGCGCGGCCCAGGCGGCTCACCGGCACGATCCGGACCCGGCGCGCTCCGAGCGCATCGAGCGGGCGCTGGCCGCGTTCGGCCGCGCCCGTATCGAGCGCGAGGTCCCGCTCGGCCGGAACGGCGACCCGTACGGGGTCGCGACCCCTGAGCTCGTGATCCTCGCCTATCGAGCCGGCGATTCGCAGCCGCTCGTCCAGTACGCGGTGGGTCACGTCGCCCCGGACACCGTGAGCCGCTACGTGCACGTCGTGGGCAACCGGATGGTGGCCACCATCCCGGCCTTTCAGATCGACAATCTCCGGACCCTGATCCAGCCCGACGCCGCGGCATCCCAGCCCTCCCCGTCCTCGCAGCGCCAATGACTCGAGGCCGCCCGCTCCTGATAGGGCTCGGCCTCGTGATCCTGGCCGCCGCGCCGGTCGACGCTCATACCGGCGGCAGCACCGGATACGCCACGATCGCCATCGAGGACGCGCGGGTCCGCTACCAGGTCACGCTCTGGCCGGCGGCCTTGCCGCCCGCGGCGGGCGAGCAGATCCGGCGCGCCCACGGAGGCGACACGGCCAGTCGGGACCACCTGGTCCAGATGATTCGGGAGAAGATCGGCATCGTCGCCGATGGAGGGCGCTGCGAGCCCGGGGCGGGCGATCTGCGGGCCGGACCACCGCTCGGCGACAGCGTCACGGTCGCCGTAGAATTCGCCTGCGCCGGGCGGGGACGCGAGGTCCTGATCCGCGACGACGTCTTCGACGTGCTCGGGCCCGACCATCACACCTTGGCCCGCATCGACACCCCGGCTCGCACGCTCCAGTTCGCGTTCAGTCCCGACGCGCGCGAGACCCGGATCGATCGCCTCGGCGACACCGGCGGCACCGCGAGCTTCGTGTGGCTCGGCATCGAGCACATCCTCACCGGCTGGGACCATCTGCTCTTCCTGCTGATGCTGCTGCTCCGGGGCGGCGGCTGGCTCTCGCTGCTGAAGATCGTCACCGCCTTCACCGTCGCCCACAGCATCACGCTCAGCCTGGCCGCGCTCGACCTCGTGGCGCTGCCGGACCGGCTCGTGGAGGCGGTCATCGCCCTGTCCATCGGCGCGGTCGCGGCCGAGAACCTCTTCCTCCGGCCTGTCGTGTCGCGCCGCTGGCTCGTGAGCTTCTGCTTCGGGCTCGTTCACGGCTTCGGCTTCTCGGCCGCCCTCCGGGAGCTCGGCCTTCCCCGCCAGAACCTGTTGCTCTCCCTCTTCGGCTTCAATGCCGGGGTCGAGCTCGGGCAGGCGATGGTGGTCGCCGTCGCGCTGCCGGTGCTCCTGTGGCTCGGACGGACCCGGTGGGAGCCCCGCGTGATCTGGAGCTCGTCGCTGGCGGTCCTGCTGGTCAGCCTGGTGCTCTTCGTGGAGCGCGCGTTTCTCTGAGCCGACGGCCGTCGCGGCGCCCGGGATACGCCCGGCCGCGCGCGTCGTTGTCAACGTCACGCCCCCTGTGCCACGCTTACCGCGGTGAGTACCGCGCTCCGCTTCCTGCCGCCGCTCGCGTGGTCGGCGCTGATCGCATGGTTCTCCGGCGCGGGCTTCAGCGCCGCCTCGACCGCCCCGCTCCTCGAGCCGTGGCTGCGCGCGATGCTGCCCTGGGCCGGACCCGAGCAGATCGCGGCCCTGCACTGGCTGCTGCGCAAGACCGGTCACGTCGTCGAGTATGCGGTGCTCGCGCTCTTGTGGTCCCGCGCCCTCGCCGCCGAACCTCGACGCAGGCCCTGGCGGCGGCCGCTGCTGCTCGCCGCGCTCACCGCGGTGCTGGACGAGGTCCACCAGGCCACCACGCACGTCCGCGAGGGAAGCATCGCCGACGTGCTCCTCGACACCGCCGCGGCCGCCGCGGCCCTGCACGCGGCGGTGGCCGGCGTTCGCCGCGCCGCCGAGGGGCTGGCGCGGAGCCTGCTCTGGATCGCCGCCGCGGGCGGCACGGTGCTCCTCGCGATCGACGTGGCCGCGGCCGCGCCGTCGGGCTGGCTCTGGCTCAGCGTGCCCGCGGCCTGGCTGTCGCTCTGGTACTGGCGCCGGGGCCGCGCGTGAGTGATCTGCCGGTGTGGCGGCAGGGCGACCTGCCCCACGCGCCCGCCTACAACCCGAGCAATCTGGTCCGCGTCATCGGGCCGGGGGCGATCCTGCTCGGGCTCTCGCTCGGCGCAGGCGACTGGCTGCTCGGTCCGGCGGTGGCCGCCACCTATGGACCGACGCTGCTCTGGATCTGCACGCTCTCGGTCCTCTTCCAGGCGATCCTCAACACCGAGATGGCGCGCTACACGCTCGCAACGGGTGAGCCCATCTTCACCGGGTTCATGCGACAGCGTCCGGGCCCCGGCTGGTGGGCCGGCGTCTACACCCTGCTCCACCTGGCCCAGGTCGGCTGGCCCGGCTGGGCGCTCGCGGGCGGCGCCGTGCTGGCCGCGCTCCTCCTGGGCCGTGTGCCTCGTGCGGAGGATGCTTCCACCGTGGTCACGCTGGGCGCCGTGCTCTTCCTCGGCGCGGTGACGATGACGCTGCTCGGCCGCCGGGTCCAGCGTGCGCTGGAGATCGCCGAGTGGATCATGCTGGCATGGATGCTCCTGCTCCTCATCGCGCTGGGCGTGCTCTACGTGCCCGGCACGCTGTGGTCGTTGCTCGCGTGGAGCTTCCTGGGCCGGCCCGCGTGGGAGCCGGCGTGGCTTCCCGTCCCGGTCGCCGACCGCGCGCTCGACTGGGTGCTGGTC
>DATFWA010000092.1:0-35498 GCA_035259825.1 Candidatus Methylomirabilota bacterium
GGCCAGATCGTCATGGGCACCGACTATCCCTACCCGTGGACGAGCACGTCGGTGGACCACATCCTGAGCGCGCCCGGCTTCACCGACTCGGAGCGGGCCGCGATGCTGGGCGACACCGCGGCGAAGCTGCTCCAGATCTGATCCTCGCCGCGTTCCACGTCCGCAGCTTCCGATACCAGTGGCCCGCGGATCTATTGACGTCGTGGGCCTTCGAGATGGAGACGATCATCCTGGGCTGGTACGTGATGGTCCAGACCGGCTCCGTCCTGCTGCTGACCGCCTTCGGCTCCCTCCAGTTCCTGGGAACGCTGGCCGCACCGATGTTCGGCGTGCTGGGCGACCGGGTCGGCGGCCGCCTCATGCTCTGCTTCATGCGCGCGGTGTACCTGACGCTCGCGGCGCTGGTGATGGTCCTCGCGCTGACCGGCGCGCTGTCGCCGGTCTGGGTGTTCGTGGCCGCGACGCTGAACGGGATCTTCCGGCCCAACGACCTGGTGATGCGCAACGCCCTCATCGGAGAGACGATCCCGCCGGCGCACCTGGTCGGCGCGCTCGGCATGTCGCGGGCCACCATGGACTCGGCGCGAGTGGGCGGCGCGCTGGCGGGCGCCGGGCTCTCCACCGCGCTGGGCATCGGCTACACCTACGTGTTCGTGACTGGCTTCTATCTCGCGAGCCTTCTCCTCACGTTCCGGATTTCGCGGGCGCGTCCGGTTCCCGATCCCGCGGCCCCTTCGGCCTACTCGCTCCCCCTCGCGGGAGAGCGGGCGAAGGGATCGCGGTGGCGCGATCTGAAGGACGGGCTCGCCCACGTGCTGGAGACGCCGCGGCTGCTCGCGCCGATGTGGCTCGCGTTCCTGATCAACCTGACCGCGTACCCGGTGTCGGGCGGCCTGCTCCCCTACGTCGCCCAGCAGATCTACCGCGTGGACGCGACCGGTCTCGGGTGGCTGGTGGCCGCCTTCTCGTTCGGCGGCCTGCTGGCGTCGATCGGCGTGGTGGTGACGGGCGGGACGCGCCATCCGGAGCGTGCTACGCTGGTGCACACCGCGCTCTGGTACGTGCTGCTGCTGGGCTTCGGTCACCTGGCGAGCATGGGCCCCGGCCTCCTCACCCTGCTCGCGGCCGGGTTCGTCCAGAACGTGGCGATGATCTCGATGACCGGCGTCCTGCTCGCCGCGTCGGGCGAGCGGTTCCGCGGGCGCGTCATGGGCGTCCGCGCGCTGGCGGTCTACGGGCTGCCCATCGGTCTCATGGTCTCGGGCGCCCTCATCGAGCGCATCGGCTACCCGGCGACGATCACCCTGTCCGCGGCGGTGGGCCTGCTCTTCACCCTGCTCATCGGGGTGCGGTGGCGCGCCGCGATGTGGCGACGGTCTGGCCCGGTCCCCGCCTGACCGCCCAGCCTCGTGACCGACAGATTGATATACTCTCCCGGCACGATCAGCCGGGCCCGTGGGAGGAGCCGATGAAATTCACCTGGTTCAACCTGATGCCGTGGCCGTACCTGCCGGACGACTTCCGGGAGAAGAACCGCTCGGTGTGGGTCGACATCCCGAATACCCTGTACGATCCGAAGAAAGGCCACTTCGTCTACCACCAGTACATGGATCAGCTGGAGTACGCGGAGAGCCTCGGCTTCGACGGTATCGGCTGCAACGAGCATCACCAGAACGGCTACGGGCTCATGCCCTCGCCCAACCTGATCGCGGCCGGCCTGGCCCGCCGCACCTCTCGCGCCGCGATTTGTGTAATCGGCAACTCCATCGCCGGCTACAACCCGCCCATCCGGGTGGCCGAGGAGTTCGCCATGCTCGACGTGATCTCGGGCGGACGGCTGGTGGCCGGCTTCCCGGTCGGCACCCCGATGGACACCAACTTCTGCTACGGCCAGATCCCCGCGCTGACCCGCGACAAGTACAAGGAAGCGCACGACATGATCATGAAGGCGTGGGCGGAGGACGAGCCCTTCGCCTTCGACGGCAAGTACAACCAGCTGCGCTGGGTGAACTGCTGGCCCAAGCCGATCCAGAAGCCGCACCCGCCCATCTACATTCCGGGCGGCGGTTCCATCGAGACCTGGGACTTCTGCCTCGACTACGACTACAACTACTCGTACCTCTCCTTCTACGGCTACCTGCGGGGCAAGTCGCTGCTCGAGGGCTACTGGGACCGGGTGGCCAAGCGCGGCAAGGACGACTCGCCCTACCGCGCCGCCTTCGCCCAGATCATCTGCGTGGCCGATTCCGATGCGGAGGCCGAGGAGCTCTACGCCGAGCACTGCCTCTATTTCTTCAACCGGTGCCTGCACGTCTTCCCGCCCTTCGCGGACCCGCCCGGCTACCGCACCGTGAACACCATCAAGTACGGCGCCCTTTCGCAGCTTCGCCTGGAGGCGCAGCGGATCATGCAGGGCCTCACCTGGAAGCAGCTGGTGGACGAGCGCTTCATCATCGCGGGCAGCCCGGAGACGGTGCGGCAGCAGCTCGAGGAGTGCATCACCGGCCTGCGCATCGGCCACCTCTTCTGCCTGCTGCACACCGGCAACATGCCCGACTGGAAGACGCGCCACTCTACCAAGCTCTTCGCCGAAAAGGTCATGCCGCAGCTGCGCCACTTGTGGTCGGAGTGGAAGGACGACACGCGGTGGTGGATTCATCCGATGGAGGAGCGTCTCCATCCGGAGGAGACGAAGCCCGGCGCCGAGAAGCCCGGCCAGGAGTGGCGGTAATGAAAGAGCAGACCGTCGAGACCGGTCGCGGCGCGCGCTGCCGCGTACTGGAGGCGGGCAGCGGCCAGCCCGTGGTGTTCCTCCACGGGGCGGGCGGCCTGCTCGCCGACAACCCGTTCCTCGACCAGCTCGCCGCGCGCTATCACGTCTTCGCCCCTGAGCTGCCCGGCTACGGCGAGTCCACCGGCGAGGAGCTGCTGGAGGACATGCTCGACTTCACGCTGCACGGCTGGGATGTGGTCACGGCGCTCGGCCTCACCCGCCCGCACCTCATCGGCCACTCGATGGGCGGGATGATCGCGGCGGAGATGGCCGCGGTCGCGCCGCGCGACCTGGATCGGCTGGTGCTGGT
Organism: Candidatus Methylomirabilota bacterium; assembly: GCA_035259825.1. GTDB lineage: Bacteria > Methylomirabilota > Methylomirabilia > Rokubacteriales > CSP1-6 > CAMLFJ01. Next base: position 3,084 of record DATFWA010000092.1, read on the forward strand.
GGCCGCCGCCGGCCTGTGGATCGAGGAGCATCCGATCCCGGACATCTTCGCCCTGCTGCCCGGCCAGCTCGTCGAGCTGCTGTTCCAGGATGAGGCGAAGGGACAGACGCTCCTCACCGGCGGCGTGGACTTCTCGGACATGGAGGCCTTCAAGGAGTTCTACCTGGGCCAGCAGCGCCGGCTCGCGATGGCGGGCAAGATCCTCTTCCCGATCCCGAACCGGCGGGTCTCGAAACGGCTCTATCGCGTCACCGCGCCCACCCTCGTCCTCTGGGGCGAGGCGGACCGGCTGATCGTCCCCGCGTACGCGCGACAGTGGGCCCGGCTCATCCCCGGCGCCACTGTCGAGATGATTCCCGACGCCGCGCACATGCTGCCCTACGAGCAGCCGGAGGTCTTCGTCTCGGCCGTCGCTCGCTTCCTCGCCCAGTAGATGAGATGACCGACCGCCCGGGAGGGAGCGACGGTCACGGCGACGGCTGGATCGGGCGCCCGCTCAAGCGACGAGAAGACCACCGGCTGCTGACCGGCGCCGGCGCGTACGTGGACGACATGACCCCGCCGGCTTGCCTCCACGTGGCCCTGCTCCGCTCCCCGCACGCCCACGCGCGCATCACCTGTCTGGACGTCGAGGCCGCGCGTGGGGCGCCTGGTGTCCGCCTGGTCGTGATCGGCGCAGACGTCGCGCACCTCGGCCCGATGCCGGTGAACCGGCTCATGCCGGACATGCGCGTGCCGCCGCATCCGATCCTCGCCGAGGCCACCGTCCACGCGACCGGCATCCCGGTGGCCGCGGTGGTGGCCGACGACGTCTACGCGGCCCACGACGCACTCGACCTCATCACCGTGGAGTACGAGCCCCTGCCCGCGGTCCCCGCTCCGGAATCCGCCCTGGCCGGGGATGCGCCGCGGCTGTTCCCGGGCGTGGACGGCAATCGCGCGCTCACCCGCACGCTGCGCGAGGGCGACGCGGCCCGCGCGTTCGGCGCCGCCGCGCACATCGTCTCGCTGCGGGTGGCCCAGGAGCGGATCTCCGCGGTGGCGATGGAGCCGCGCTCGGTGCTGGCCCACTTCGATCGCTTCGCCGAGGAGCTGACGATGTGGGTCTCCTGCCAGGCTCCGTTCCGGATCCGGGCGGAGGTCGCGCGGCTGCTCGAATTGCCGGAAAGCCGCGTCCGCGTCATCGCCCCCGACGTGGGCGGCGGCTTCGGCGTGAAGACCGGGCCCTATCGAGAGGACGTGCTGCTCGCCTGGCTGACGCGGCGCCTGGGCCGGCCGGTCAAGTGGATCGCCATGCGCCGCGAGGACCAGGTCACCACCAACCAGGCGCGCGGCTCGGTCTGCGAGGGCTCGCTCGCCCTCGACGCGGACGGTCGCATCACCGGCCTGCGGGCGACGATCGCCTCCCCGCTCGGCTCTTCCCTGATGAACGCGGCGGCCGGGTCCCCCTGGAACCACGCGCGGCTCCTGCCCGGCGCGTACGTGATCCCCTCGTGCGACATCACGGTGTCCGGCGCGGTCACCACCACCGCCCCGGTCGCGGCCTACCGCGGCGCCGGACGCCCCGAAGCCTGCTTCTTCATCGAGCGGTTGATCGACACCGCGGCGCGGAAGCTCGGGCTGGACCCGGCCGAGCTGCGGCGCCGCAACTTCATCCCGGCCGATCGCTTCCCGTTCCGGACCATCACCGGCCAGGTCTACGACTCGGGCGACTATCCGCAGGCGCTGGAGCGCGCCCTGAAGGCGGCCGACTACAACGGCCTCCGCCGGCGGCAGGCCGAGCGGCGCGCCCGTGGCGAGATCGTGGGCGTGGGCCTCGCCTCCTACGTGGAGCCGTGCGCGCTTGGATGGGAGAGCGGCAGCATCCGCGTGGAGCGCTCCGGCAAGGTCACCGCGATCACCGGCTCGAGCGCGCACGGGCAGGGCCACGAGACGACGTTCGCCCAGGTGGTCGCCGACCACCTCGGCGTCACGCCGGACGACGTGGCGGTGCTGCACGGCGACACACGCTCCGGCCCCGAGGGCTTCGGCACCTTCGGCAGCCGCAGCGTGGCCCTCGGCGGCGGCGCGCTGGTGCGCGGCTCGGTGGAGGTGCGCGACAAGGGCCGACGCATCGCGGCCCGGCTGCTGGAGGCCGCGCCCGAGGACGTGGTCGGCGCGCCGGGCGGCTTCCACGTCGCGGGCGTGCCGCAGAAGCGCGTGACGTGGAGGGAGGTCGCCACCGCCGCCTACGCCGGCGGCGCCGCGCTACCGCCCGGCGACACGCCGGGCCTCGAGGCCACCACGTACTTCCAGCCCGACGGCGAGGTCTGGAGCTTCGGCGCGGTGGTCTGCGGCGTATGCATCGAGCCCGAGACGGGCCGGCTGGCGATCGAGTCGCTGGTGTGGGTGGACGACGCGGGCACCGTGATCAATCCCCTCCTCGCCGAGGGCCAGCTGCACGGCGCGCTGGCCCAGGGGCTCGGCCAGGCGCTGATGGAGGCGATCGTCTACGACGGAGACGGGCAGTGCCTGACCAGCACTCTGATGGACTACGCGATCCCGCGCGCGGACGACATGCCGGCGGTGCTGATCGAGAAGATGCACACGCCCTCGCCGCGCAACCCGCTCGGGGCCAAGGGCCTGGGCGAGGCCGGCTGCATCGCGATGCCGCCCGCGATGGTCAACGCGGCTGTGGATGCCCTGGCACCCCTCGGCATCACGCACCTGGACATGCCGCTCACCGCCCCGCGCCTGCGGGCGGCCCTCACGGGACGGCGCTAGCGTACCGGCGGCGCACCACGTCGGGATACCGGCGGCTGAACCACACCGCCGCCCCGAAGGCGGCGATCGAAGCCGCGACGTCGATCCAGAGCGGCACGGCGGGCACGTACTCCGCCGCGGCGTCCGCTGCCACCAGCACCGCGAACGCGCCGGCCCACACCATCGTGATCAGCCGGTTGGTGGTGAAGAAGACCGGCAGCCCCCAGACCGCCTCCGGCACCCGCTCGCGCGCGTACTGGATGGTGAACGGCCGGCCGATGGCGAGCGAGGTGACTGCGATTGCGAGCAGGCCGGCGTCGACCGCGAGGCGCACGGTGGCCACCGACCAATGGGGCGCGGCCGCCAGCGTGTAGGCGGCGAGCACACCGAACACCACGAGGCTGCCGACCTCGAGGATCTTCAGCGACTCGCCGCGCCGCCACATGCGGGCGCAGAGCAGCAGGGAGACCGCGCAGGCACCGAGCAGACCGGCCAGCGGCGAGTGCGCGCGCATCAGCACGAAGAACACCGCGAAGGGTGACAGGCTCAGCAGGATGCTCATGACGTCTTCCTCCGTCGCGCCGTGCGAGGCGCCGGCGCGACCGCGCCGGATCGGGCGCCGGCCACCAGCAGGCGCATCGCCTCGCGCTGGATCGTGCGGAAGTCGGGCCTGTCCGGGAGCTTGCCGGCCAGGTGCAGCACCACCAGGCCGTGCATGGTGGCCCAGAAGACGTAGCCCATGAGCTGCGGATCGCCGGTGAAGATGCCCGCCTTCACTAGCGCCTCGAGCGCCGCGCTCATCATGGTGCGCGCTCGGTTGCTCGCCCGGACCAGGTCCGGATAGCGATCGGGGTGCGGCTGGGCCATGTCGAACATCAGCCGGTACGCCTCGGGATCGTCGAGGGCGAAGCGGATGTAGGCCTCGCCGATAGCCTGACCACCCGCGCGCAGGTCTCCCCGCGTCTGCCGCGCCGCCTCCTCCAGCGCCTGCGCGAAGCGGTCGAAGGCGGCGGCCCGCACCGCGGCGAGGATCTCCTCCTTGTCCCGGAAGTACCGGTACGGGGTCATCGGGCTGCAGCCCAGCTCGTCGGCGAGCTGGCGCATGCTGACGCCGTCGACGCCCTGGCGGGCGAAGCGCTTCTGGGCGACCGCGCAGAGCCGCGTCCGGAATGCCTCGACCTCGGCCTTCGAGAGGTTGCGCGGCACGGTCAGGCGCTCGGCGGCTGCGCGCGCGGAAACCGGCTGACGTACTGGAAGAAGCGCGCCAGATGCCGGTCCGAGGCGACCAGCACGCCCGGGCGGAAGCGGATCGTGTCGAGCACCGGTGCATCCTCCGCGATGAGCTGGCGTACCAGCCGGCCTACCGACGCGAGCTTCTCCGCCACCGCGTCGCGGCCGCGGCCGCCGTCCCGGACGCCGTAGGCGTAGAAGCCCCTGCTGCGGCCGTGGGCAATCGGCGCACCGCTGAACAGCATGAACATGTCCTCGTCGCCGAAGGCCAGGTGCTGCGAGAACGTGTTCACGCCGGTGATGAGGCCCGCCTGCACGAAGGCCGACGACTCGATCCGGTACTCGATATGGTGCTCGCCCACCCGGACCGCGTCCGGGTCCACCGCGGGCAGGCCGTGCAGCGTGCGCAGATGCTGGAAGTCGACGCCGTTGGACGTAGCCACCCACGGATCGACGTCGCGCAGGCCGCGGAAGTGGGTCTCGAGCACCAGCTCGCGCTCCTCGGCGCCGGGGATGCGGGGCGGGTCGAAGTCGGGCGTCGGACCGTTGAAGACCCAGACGAGGCCCCAGGCCTCCGCACTGGGATAGGTGGGCACACGCGCCGCGGGCGGGATCCGGTCGCCGGCCGGGATGTCCACGCACCGGCCGGTGCAGTCGAATCGCCAGTGGTGGTAGGCGCAGCGGATCTGCCCGTCGATCACCTGGCCCACCGACAGGTCGGCGCCCAGGTGCGGGCAGTAGGCGCCCTGGACCACCGCCCGGCCGGCCGCATCCCGGTAGCACACCACCCGCGTGCCTAGGACGTCGCACCCGATCACCTGGCCGGGACCGAGATCGCTTGCCAGGGCCAGGGGGAACCAGGATCGGTGAAAGCCTGTAGATGTCGCACGCATGGGCGCCTCCTTCATGCTGGCCGGGTCTCACCGCTCATGGCTGGACACTGTATATTTACGGCGTACGTCAGTCAAGCAGCGCCCGGCGCGGGGTCGTACGACCAAGGTCCCATGGGCAGTGCCGACCCGCCCCCCTAGTATGTGCCGACGCGGTCAGCCATCCGCTCCAGGAGGAACGAGGTATGCGTGACGCGACCAGCCGGCTCTTGATGCTGCTCCTGCCCTGCGCTGCGATGCTCCTGCTGGCTCTCGCCTGGCCCGAGCCGGCGCTGGCCCAGCAGACCACCTTCTCGGTGGACTTCCCGAAGAAGGCCGGTGTGCCGAACTCCTGCATGACCCAGGAGAAGGCCAACAACGGGGGCACCTATCTTCGCTGCCGAATCACGCTGCCCAGCGGAGTCCCATCGAACCTGTTCATCCGCGCGGTGTTCTACGAGTGCCGACCGGGCGGCAGCGCCGCGTGCATGGCCACCCAGGAGTGCCCGGGCAGCGGCGCGATCTGTGATCGCCATCCAAACCCGGTCGTGCCGGTCGACTTCAACATCGCCAAGCCCGGGCTCCGGACCGTCGACTGGTGGGGATGGACCAGCGACACCGGGGAGGCGACGCTCCACTTCGACGTCTCGGTCGGTCCGTGATCGCGAACACGAGGGGCACCACCATGCCTACCGGCACCTCGTTGATCGAGCAGGGTCAGCTGCCGATCCGGTGGAAGCCCCTGCTCACCCTCGGGATCGTCCTGATCGTGTTCGGCACCCTGGCCCTCGTGGCCTCGTTCGTGACCACGCTGGTATCCGTGCTCTCGTTCGGGTGGCTGCTGCTGGTGACCGGCGCGATGGAGACGGTCTATGCCTTCAGGAAGACGGGCTGGACGGGGACGATCCTCCACGTGGTGAACGGCGCGCTGTCGGTGGTGGCCGGCTTTCTCCTGCTCATGAACCCGGCGGCCGGCGCGGTCGTGCTGACCCTGCTCATGGCCATGTTCTTCCTGATCGGCGGCCTCTTTCGCATCGTGATCTCGCTGGTGACCGATCTGCCTCACCGGGGCTGGGTATTGCTGAGCGGCGCGGTCACCCTCCTGCTCGGCATCTTCATCTGGCGCCAGCTGCCCGGGGCCGCGGTCTGGCTCATCGGGACCTTCGTGGGCGTCGACATGATCATGATCGGATGGTCGTGGACCATGGCGTCACTGGCGGCCCGCAAGCGCCAGTGAGAGCCATCGACGTCCACGCCCACCTGGTCCCGCGGTCGGCCTGGCGTGCCGCCGAGGCCGGCCGGGAGTGGCACGGCTACCGTTACGAGCCGGGCGAGGGTGTGGGCACCTTCGTCGGCGGTGGCCGGCGCATCGCCTTCACCTCGCCCAAGGTGCGCTTCACGCCCGAGGAGCGGCTGCAGGACATGGACGCGCAGAGCGTGGATGTGCAGGTCGTCTCGATCCACACCCCGTTCTTCGGCTACCACCTCGACGGGCCGCGCGGCCTCGCCCTCGCCCGCGAGATCAACGACGAGATCGCCACCATGACCCGGCAGTGGCCGCGGCGCTTCGCCGGGCTCGCCACCCTGCCGGTGGCCGACGTCGCGCTCGCCATCGGCGAGCTGGAGCGCGCGGTGACCGTGCTGGGGCTCAAGGGAGCCGAGCTGGATACGGTGGTGAATGGAGAGAACTGGGACGAGCCCCGGTTCCTGCCGCTGTTCCGGGCGGCCGAGGCGATGGGCGCGGTGCTCTTCTTCCACCCCCAGCCCCAGCACAACTTCATGGTGGAGCGCGCGGGACGCTATGGGCTCTTCAACAGCCTGGGCGTCATCGTCGAGGACGCGATCGTCGTGGCGATCCTGATCCTGGGCGGCATCCTCGAGCGGTGTCCGGGCCTCAAGGCCTGCATCGCCCACGGCGGTGGGCCGGCGTGTCACGCGATGGGACGCCTGGACCGGGGCTGGCAGAACACCCCGGCCGATCGCCGGAGCATTCCCCACGCCCCGAGCCACTATCAACGGAGGCTCTACTACGACACCGTCGTCGGCAACGAGCAGACGCTCCGCTTCCTGATCGACGAGGTGGGCATCGACCGGGTGGTGATGGGCAGCGACTGGCCGTTCGTGCCGTGGCACCCGTCCCCGGTCGCCTGGGTGCAGGGCTTGAAGCGTCTCAGCCAGGAGGAGAAGGAGCGCATCCTCTGGCGCAACCTCGAGTCGCTGCTCGGCCTCTAGCCGGCGCTACTTGAAGGCGCCCGCGCGGTCCAGCTCCATCAGGGCCTGCGCGCCGGTGCTGAAGGTGGGGCCGCCGCCCGGCACCGCTGCGGACTGGATGGCCTCGAGCAGCTCGCGCTTCGTCGCCCCGTGCTCGATGGCCCGCCGCATGTGGGCGATCACGCCTTCCTTCCGGCCGCGGAAGGCGAGGATGCCGATGATGACCATCTCGCGATGCTTCACCGACAGCTCTTTGCCCTCCCCGATGGACAGCGCGCTCAGCGGCTGCCGCGCCTTCACATACTCCGGATCCTCCCGCGCCACCCATTCCCAGAAGGGGTAGCCGTAGGGGTTCCTGGTCCCACCGGCGGGACGGGCGGACTTCGCGGGCTGACGGCGTGTGGGCATCGCGATCTCCTCGGCTGGGATCTCCAGGGGGGTGGGGCCTCAGGCGACCAGGCCGAGCGCCCGCCCGGCATCGGCGGCGAAACGCTCGAGCGCCGCGGCATCCATCGTCGGCTTCGGCCGCAGGATCAGCCGGTGGACGCCGGCCTCCGCGTAGGCCGTGATCGTCGCCTGGTCGGGCACGTCGTAGCCGGGCGGCGTCACGCTGATCTCGAGCGGCCCCAGCTCCTTCGGGCGAGGTGACGTCTTCTCTGCGGTCCGGAGCGCGCCGACGCGCTGGCGCGTCGTCTCCACGTCGAGGCCGAATCCATACCATCCGTGGCCCTGGGTCACCGCGCGCCGGTAGGCCGGCGCAGTGCCGCCGCCCACCACGATCGGGATCGGCGCCTGCACCGGCCGCGGCATCGCCTGCACGCCCTCGAACGACACGTACGGGCCGCGGTACGCCGGCTTCGGCTGCGTCCAGACCGCCCGCATGGCGGACAGGTAGTCGTCGGCGACGCGGCCGCGCTCCTTGAAGGGCGCCCCCACCGAGCGCATCTCGGGCTCGCACCAGCCGACGCCGAGGCCGAAGATGAGGCGCCCCCCTGAAAGGACGTCAAGCGAGGCCAGCTGCTTGGCCAGCACCAGGGCCTGGCGCTGCGGCAGGCTGATGACGCCGGTGCCGAGCCGGATGCGCGAGGTGTGCGCGGCCAGATAGGCCAGCGCCACCACCGGGTCGAGCAGCTGCATGTCGGGCGCCATCGGCCGCCCGGCCACCGGCGGGTCGGGCAGCACCACGTGATCGGCCACCCAGAGCGACTCGAACCCGGCCGCTTCGGCGGCGCGGCCGATGCGCGCCGCGGCATCGGGATAGCCGCAGGTGTTCAAGTTGACGCCGTGGAGACCGAACTTCATTGCGCTCACCGCGGGGTGGGGGGCTTCATGCCGGCGAGCCGCTCGATGATCGTGAACACAACGCTCGTGTCCTGCTCGCCGAGGCCGGCGGCAAGCGCGGCCTGCTGGTAGTGCTGGGCCAGGTTGGAGAAGGTGACCGGGACGTTCAGCTCCTTGGCGATGGTGTGGAACGTCTCCAGGTCCTTGTTCATCAGCGCGACCTTGAAGCCCGGCTCGAAGTTGCGGGGGATGAGGGCCCGCGGGATGCGCTCGAGCGCCTTGCTGCCGCCGCTACTGGCCTTGACCACCTCGTAGATCGTCATCGGGTCGAGCCCGGCCTTCACGCCCAGCAGGAAGCCCTCCATCATCGTGGCGCTGTTCACGCAGGCCATCATGTTGTTGATCGCCTTCACGGTGTTGCCCGCCCCCACCGGCCCCACGTGGAAGATGTTCGGGCCCATCGCGCGCAGCACCGGCTCGGCCTGCTTGAGCGCGCCCGCGTCGCCGCCGACCATGATGGCCAGGGTCGCCGCGGCCGCGCCGCTCACGCCGCCGCTCACCGGTGCCTCCAGGAAGTGCACCCCGCGCTTTCTAGCCACCGGTTCGATCTTCCGCGGCGTCGAGGGCAGCACGCTGCTGAGGTCGATCAGGATCGTCCCGGGCCGAGCCCGCTCGACCAGCCCCCCGGGCTGGAGGTAGGCGGCCTCGACGTCCGGGGACGCGGGCAGTGAGGTCAGCACGATCTGTGAAGCCTCGACCACCTCCTGGGCGGATTCGGCCCGCTTCGCCCCGGCCTGGAGCAGGTTCTCCATGGCTTTCGGGTTCATGTCGTAGACCGTCATGGGGAACCCGGCCTTGAGCACGTTGACCGCCATCGGATTGCCCATGTTCCCCACCCCGATGAAGCCGACCGAGAGAGCCATCGCACGCCTCCTTGGCAAGACTGCCGTCGAGACCCCAGATCGAAATCGAACGCGCCGAGCATAAACCTCCGCGACGGACGGATCAACGTGCGCTAGACTCCGATCTAGTGCTACGCGAGTTCGCCCTCGACGCGGTCGGGACCGTCTCCATCGAGGAGACCTCGTCGAAGCATCTCCTCAAGCTCTCGACGCGCACCTACTGGCAGCGCGTGTGGCCGGCCGGCCTCGGCCTGTCCGCCTACATCGTCGAGCGGTACGGCCCAGATGGCCTGCGTGGCCGGCGGGTCCTCGATCTCGGCTGCGGGGTCGGCCTGGTCGGCATCGTCTGCGGTCGGCTCGGCGCCGACGTGACCTTCCTCGACCGCGAGGCCGGCGCGCTCGCCGCGGTCCGGCGCAACTGCCGTCGCAACGGGGTCGGTCCCGCCCAGACGATCGGCGGCGACTGGAACCACGGGGGGAACCGGCTCGCGCCCGACGCCTACGACCTGGTGGTTGGCGGCGACGTGGTCTACGACGACGTGGAGTGGCCCGCCATCGGCACCGGTCTCATGCGCACGCTGCGCGCGGGCGGCTGCGCGCTCCTCGCCGATCCCGGTTGGGTGGCCGACGACAAGCTACGCGCCGCGTTCCGAAGAACCGGGTTCGCGGTCAGCCGGACCGTATTACACGTCCAGTGGCCGCCCTGGCGCACCACCCACCAGAAGCGCAAGGCCATCAATATCTACAGCCTCCGCCGCGCCGCCGAGACTTCTCAGTCCCGCCCGTAACGCCCCGCCGCTCCCTCGATCAGCTCTTTCTCCACCAGGATCGCCAGGTCGTCCAGCGCTCGAACGTCGTCGTCTCGTAGCTCGCGCGGCCGCCGGTCCACCAGGCACAGCGTGCCGACGCGGCGCCCGTCGACGTGCACCGGGCGGCCCGCGTAGAAGCGGACGCGCGGATCGCCGGTCACCGCCGGGTTGTCCGCGAACCGTGGGTCGGTCAACGTGTCCGGGACCAGAAACACGCGGTCGTCGTGGATCGCGTGCGCGCAGAACGAGATCTCGCGCGGGGTCTCGGCCACGTCGATACCCTGCCGCGACTTGAACCACTGGCGCTCCGCGTCCACGAGGGAGACCAACGCGATCGGCACGTCGAAGACCCGCCGGGCCAGCCGGGTGATCCGATCGAAGCGCTCCTCGGCCGGGGAATCCAGGATGCCCGCGTCGTGCAGCGCCCGCAGGCGCGCCTCCTCGTCGGCCGGCACCGGCGCGCGCAGCCATCGGCACGCCTGGCGCAGGGCCCACGCCCGGATCCGCGTCCTCGCGTAGAGCGGCGAGAACGGCGCGACGAGCCAGTCGGTCACGCCGGCCTGCGCCCCCGCCGTGCGGTCTGCCTCGGTCTCGCCCGTGGCCACGATCACGACCGGGAGATCCCGCGTGGCTCCGTTGCCGCGAATGGCGCGGCACACCTCGAGCCCGTCGCGGCCGCCGATCCGCCGGCCGAGCAGCACCAGCGACGGGCGCGCCGCCTCGATCGTCGCCATCACCTGGTCGGGGTCGGACACGGTGTGCAGCTTCAGGTCGTCGGCCCGACCGGCTTCGACCAGCCCGTCGCGGAAGCCCGGATCGTCCACCGCCACGAGCACGGTCTGCGTCAGCAGCTCGGCCGGCACCTCCGCCTCCGCGGCCGCCTGCGCGAGGCGCGATGACTCCGGCGCCACCCCGGTCGGCGCAATGTCGATGACGAGGCCTTCGGCGGCCGCGAACACGTCGAGCCCTCCCCCGGCAGCGGCCGCCTGACCGCGGGCCGCGATGGCCAGGCGCTCGATCGCCGCGTCGTCGCGCAGCGGATCGTGATGGTAGAGCGCGAGCCGCTGCGCGCCCGCCGCGCGGGCCGAGGCCACCACCGACTCCATCGTGCTGTGGCCCCAGCCCGCCTTCTCGGGATACTCGGCAGCCACGTACTGCGCGTCGTGGATGACCAGGTCCGCGCCCGCGAGCAGCTCGACGTGGCGTCGGTCCTCACCCCCGATGTCGGATCCATCGCCGGCCGCGAGGGCGCGGCTGTGCGGCTCGTGGTCGGTCGCGTAGACCAGCACCGCGCCGTCCGCCTCGAGCCGGTAGCCCAGCGTGAGCGCGGGGTGATTGAGGTACTGGGTCGTGATCCGGATGTCGTCGAGGGTGAACGCGCCTTCCACCAGCTCGTGGTAGCGGATCGTCGCGGTGAACTGCTCGGGGCTGACCGGGAAGTAGGTGTACTGCATCTGGCCGGCCAGCGCCTCGCGCACCGATTCGCGCAGCCCTCGCGGCGCGTAGACGTCCCACTGGTCGCCCTCGCGAAAGAACGGGGCGAAGAACGGGAAGCCCTGGATGTGGTCCCAGTGGGTGTGGGTGATCAGGATGTGGCCGCGCAGCGGCCCCGTCCGTGCGCTCTCGAGCGCGTGACCGAGCCCGTGGGCGCCGGTGCCGCAGTCCAGGATCACCAGCGTGCCCGCCTGCGAGCGCACCTCCACGCAGGAGGTGTTGCCGCCGTAGCGGACGGTGGTCGGCCCCGCCTTCGCGATCGATCCCCGGGTGCCCCAGAATCGCGCGCGCATGGGCGAGGTCGGCCTAGATGACGCCCCGGTGCGAAAAGTCGGCGATCTCGTCCTTGGTGTAGCCGAGTCCGGTGAGGATCTCCTCGTTGTCCTGGCCCAGCTCCGGCGCGGGCCCGCGGATTGGCAGGCGGCGCTCGCCGTGCGAGACCGGGTGGCCGAGGATCGTGAGATCGCCGAGCACCGGCGAATGCACCGGCTGGGCCATCTGGAGATGCTTCACCTGCGGATCGGCGAAGGCCTCATCGACGCGGTAGATCGGGCCGCAGGGCACGCCCGCTTCGTTGAGCAGTCGGATCCACGTGGCGCTGTCCTTCTGCCGGGTGACCGGCATCAGGGTCTCCATCAGCGTGTCGCGGTTGGCAGAGCGCGCCTTCGCGGTGGCGAAGCGCGGGTCGGTCCGCAGGTCGGGCCGCTCGATGGCGCGGCAGAGACGCTCGTACAGCTCGTCGCCCGCGGCCGCGATGTTGATGTGTCCGTCCTTCGTCTCGAACACGCCGGTGGGAATGCCGGTGGGATGGTTGTTGCCGGCCTGCGGCGGAACCTCGCCGCTCATCAGCCACCGAGAGGCCTGGAAGTCGAGCATCGACAGCATCGCCTCGAGCAGCGAGGTGTGCACCCACTGGCCGCGGCCGGTGCTCTCGCGCTCGATCAGCGCGACCAGAATGCCCTGGGCGAGCAGGATGCCCGAGCACAGGTCCGCGATCGGGATGCCCACCCGCACCGGCCCTTGCCCGGGCAGACCGGTGATGGACATGAGACCGCCCATGCCCTGAGCGATCTGGTCGACGCCGGGCCGGTCGCGATATGGCCCGCTCTGCCCGAAGCCGGAGATGCTGCCGTAGATCAGCCGCGGGTTGATCTCACGCAGGCTCTCGTAGTCGATGCCGAGGCGGCGCTTGACATCCGGTCGATAGTTCTCGACCACCACGTCGACGCCACCCGCGAGCCGCTTGAAGATCGCCACGCCCGCGGGGTCGCGCAAGTTCAGCGTCATCGCCTGCTTGCCGCGGTGGAGGTTCTGGAAGTCGAAGCCGTGGCGGTTGCCGCCCATCCCGTCACCCGAGCGGCCGCCCGGCATCTCGATCTTGATCGCCCGCGCGCCCCAGTCGACGAGTTGACGCACGCAGGTGGGACCGGCGCGGGCTCGTGTCAGGTCCAGCACCGTGTAGCGCGCGAGCGGCAGAGCGGCGTTGGGGGCCATGCGTCTCTCCTCCCGGCCGGGAATCTAGCACGCCCGCCCCGCGGGGCTCTGTGAGAAATTGGCCCCCGTGCGTCTCGGGCTCTTCTACGGCTGGGTCGTGGTCGCGGGCGCCTTCTTCGGCTACGCGATCGCGCAGGGGCTCATGCACTCCTACGCGGTGTTCCTCGTCGCCTACCTCGGCGAGTTCGGGTGGGGACGCGCCGAGACTTCGGTGGCCTACTCGGTGTCGCAGCTGGTGATCGGGGTCAGCTCCCCGCTTATCGGCGCCCTCGTCGACCGGCTCGGCACGCGCGTCCTCGTCGCGGTGGGCGCGGTCCTCCTCGCGATCGGGCTCGCGGCCAACGCGGGCGTGGCGGCTCTCTGGCAGGTGATCGCGCTCTACGGGATCGTGATGACGCTCGGCTCGAACTGCCTCGGCCTCGTGGTGTCGGTGCCGCTCCTCTCGCGCTGGTTCGTGCGGCGGCGGGGCCTCGCGATCTCCATCGTGCAATCGGCCAACGGATTCGGCCGCGCCGCCTCCGCGCCGATCACCCAGGTGCTCATCTCCTCGATCGGCTGGCGGCGCTCCTACCTGGCCCTCGCCGGGCTGATGGCGGTCGCGGTGGTGCCGATCGTGCGCGCGTTCCCGACCCGTGAGCCCGACGCGGAGGATCGCGGCGGCGCCTTGGCGCACCCCGCCGTCGCGGGCGGGCACGCCTGGACGGTCGGCGAGGCGATGCGCACACCGCACTTCTGGCTGCTCTTCGCGGTGTACCTGCTCACCGGCCTCGGCAGCTTCCTCGTCTCGCTGCACCAGCTGGCCTTCGCGGTGGACGTGGGCTTCGATCCCCTCTACGCGGCGAGCGTGCTCGGCACCGGCAGCCTGCTCGCGGTGGTCGGCACCATCGGCACCGGGACGATCTCCGACTACATCGGACGCGAGGTGTCCGCCATCCTCGCCTATCTGGTTTCCATCGTCGGCGTGGTCTGCGCGCTGTTCATCACGAGCGCCGAGCAGCACGCGCTGCTGTGGCTTCACGCCTGCTTCTTCGGCCTGACGTGGGGCGCGCGCGGCCCGCAGATCACCGCGAAAACCGCCGATCTGTTCCAGGGCCCGCACCTCGGCGCCATCCTGGGCGTGATCTCGATCGGCACCGGCCTCGGCGCGGCGGGCGGCGCGTGGGCCAGCGGCCTCATCTTCGATCTCTCCGGCAGCTACCACCTGGCCTTCCAGCTGTCGATCCTCTCGTACGCGGTGGGCTGCATCGCCTTCTGGCTGCTGCGCCGGCCCGCCCGATCGGCTACGATGCACCCCCGGGAGGGCTGACCCATGCTCGATCTGTTCAAGGTGCCCCAGAAGGACCAGGTGCTCGTGACCGCGGCCGCGCTGCGCCGGACCGTCACCCAGATCTTCGAGAAGCTGGGCGTCACCACGGAGGACGCAGCCGACGCGGCAGACGTGCTCACCATGACCGACCTGCGCGGCGTCGAGACGCACGGGGTGTCGAACATGCTGCGCGCCTACGTGCGCGAGTACCAGGCCGGCAAGCTCGATCCGCGGCCGGGCTGGACGATCGAGCGCGAGTCGCCCGGCACCGCGGTGATCGACGCGGGCAAGCGCCTCGGCATCATCGTGGGACCGAAGGCGATGCGGCTGGCCATGGACAAGGCGCGGCGAGTCGGCGTGGGCGTGGTGACCGTGCACAACGCCGGGCACTTCGGCGCCATCGGCCACTTCGCGATGCAGGCCGCGATGGCGGACATGGTGGGCGTCTGCTTCACCGCGGCCGGCCTGCACGTGGTGCCGACCTTCGGCTCCAGGCCCCTGCTCGGCACCAACCCGATCGCGCTGGCCGCCCCCGCGCGACGCGAGGCACCGCTGCTCTTCGACGCAGCCACCTCCGCCATCGCGGGCAACAAGATCCGCCCTGGCCATGCGGGTGGGCTCCCCGCTCTTGCCCGGCTGGGTCACCGACAAGGACGGCAGCCCGATCATGGAGGAAAAGCCGATCTTCAACCGGGAGGACGTCTACCAGGCGCCGCTCGGGGGAACGCGCGAGCAGGGCTCGCACAAGGGCTACGGCTTCGCCCTGATGGCCGAGGTGCTCTCCACTCTGCTCGCGGGCACGGTGCCGACCATGCTCGCGCCGGGCAACGGGTCGAAGAACCAGTTCGCGGCCTACCACATCGAGTCGTTCACCGATCTCGAGCGGTTCAAGGACACGATGGACGAGATGCTGCGGACGCTGCGGACATCGGCGCCTGCTCCGGGTCAGGAGCGCGTGTACTACCCGGGCCTGCTGGAGGCCGAGGAGGTCGAGCACCGGCGCACCCACGGCATCCCGCTCCACCGCGAGGTGCTCGACTGGTTCGGCGAGTGCACGCGGGACATGGGCCTCCCGCCGCTGGCCACCGCCTGAGCGGATTTCACGGCGGGCGCCGGCCGGGGTCTCAGGGGACGTCCTTCAAGGAGGGGACCCCGATGGCCTCCATTCGGAAAGAACTACTGGTCGACGCCTCGGCCGAGCACGTGTGGGACGCGGTCCGCGATGTGGGCGCAGTGCACGAGCGGCTCGGCCCCGGCTTCCTGCTCGACGCGCGGATGGAGGGCGACGCGCGCGTCGTGACCTTTTCCAACGGCATGGTGGTGCGCGAGCCGATCGTGGACATCGACGACGCCGCGCGCCGCTTCGTCTACTCGGCGGTCGGGGGCATGTCCACCCACTACAACGCCTCGATGCAGGTCTTCCCCGACGGCGATGGTCGGTGCCGCCTCGTCTGGATCATCGACCTGCTGCCCCACGCGCTGGCGCCGACCGTCGCCGCCCTCGCCGAGCAGGCGACGCACGTGATGAAGAAGACGCTCGAAGCCTAGACCCGGCGCACCAGATCGGGGTAGTCGCGCACCACGCCGTCGGCGTCCAACTCGAGCTCGACGACGAAGTCTGAGCCGAGCGAGCGGAAGCGCCAGCGCGAGCCGTCGGCGCGCTGCTCGAGCAGGGTGTATTCCTGCGGGGCGACGCGCACGGAGAGATCGGGCAGCAGCACCCACGCCATCCGGAGCGCCACCGGCCGGCCCATCGCGAGATCGGGGAGCCGGCGCACCGGCAGGGTGTTGGTGAAGGGCGACGGGAAGATGTCGACGTCAACGCAGCCGTCGAGCGGCAGCGCCGCACCGGTGGCCGCGTCGCTCCAACGCCCGTCGCCGTCCACCCGCAGGTCGAGCACGCCCGCCGGCTCGCTCAGCCGCTCGATCAACACGCGCTGCGTGGTCCAGCCGCCGTCGCACTCGAGGCGGTAACGGCCGCGATACGGGCGGCCGCCGTCGTCCACCGCGATGATCAGGCTGTCCGCCCGCACCGCGCGCGCGTCCATCTGAAGCCGCAGGTGCTCGAAGCCTCGCCCGTCCCACGCCGCCCACAGCACGTCGCGCGTCGCCATCGTCGGCATCATGGCATATGATTCGGGGGGTAGGCGCCCATGACCATTGATCTCCTCTACGGCCGCGGTACCGTGCCGGTGGCTCCACCGCCCGGATGCGTGCCAACCATCATCGCCAAGCACGCGATGCCGGTGCTGCGGGATCCCGCGGCCGCAGTCGCGCGGGCGCTCGCCGAACCGGTCGGCGTGCCCGGGCTGAGCGCGCTGGCCCGCGGCAAGCGATCGGCCTGCATCCTCATCTGCGACATCACGCGGCCGGTGCCGAACGGCCTCTTCCTCGCCCCGCTCATCCGCGGACTACTCGACGCCGGGATCCCGGGCGCCGGAATCACGGTGCTGGTCGCTACCGGCCTCCACCGCGCCAACGAGGAAGCGGAGCTGGCCGAGCTGGTCGGGGACCCGTGGGTGCTCGACACGGTGTCGGTGGTCAACCACGACGCGACGGTGGACCGCGATCATGTCCTGCTCGGCCGCACGCGGGGGCGCGAGACGGTGGTGCGTCTCGACCGGCGACTCGTCGCCGCCGATCTCAAGATCGCCACCGGGCTGGTGGAGCCGCACTTCATGGCCGGCTGGTCGGGCGGCCGCAAGGTCATCGCCCCCGGCGTGGCGCACGCCGAGACCATCACTACGTTCCACAACTCCGCGTTCATGGCGCACCCGCGAGCGGCCAACTGCGTCCTCGACGGCAACCCGCTCCACGAAGAGCAGCTGGCGATCGTCGGCATGCTGGGCGGCGCGCTGGCGCTCAACACTGTGATCGACGATCGGCGCCGGCTGGCCTTCGTCAACTTCGGGGAGATCGTGGCGAGCCACCTGGCGGCGGTGGCCTTCGCGCGACAATACACGCAGGTGGCGGTAGGCCGGCGCTTCCACACCGTGGTCACCAGCGCGGCCGGCTACCCGCTCGACAACACCTATTACCAGACCGTAAAGGGCATGGTGGGCCCGCTCGACATCCTGGAGCCGGGCGGCGACCTGATCGTGGCCTCCGCCTGCTCGGAGGGCATGGGCTCCAAGCACTATGTCGAAGCGCAGCGTCGACTGGTCGACCTCGGGCCCGATGGCTTCGCGGCCAGTATCGACGGCAAGCGTCACGCCGACATCGACGAGTGGCAGACCCAGATGCAGCTTCGGCCCATGCGGGTCGGCCAGGTGCGGCTCTACACCGACGGGCTCGACGCGCTCGCGGCAGGGCTCACCGGCATCGAGCGCGTGACCGATCTGGCGGACGCGGTGGCCGACAGCATGGCGCGCCATCGCGATCCCCACGTGGCGTTCGTGCCCGAGGGGCCGTACGTCGTGCCCGTACACGAGGAGGCCTGATGCTCGACGCGGTGGTGGTGGGCGCTGGGTTCGCGGGGATGTACATGCTCCACCGGCTGCGCGGGCTGGGGCTGTCGGTCCGGGTCTACGAGGCGGGCGACGGCGTGGGCGGAACGTGGTACTGGAACCGCTACCCGGGCGCGCGCTGCGACGTCGAGAGCATGGACTACTCCTACTCCTTCTCGGAGGAGCTGCAGCAGGAGTGGCGGTGGACCGAGCGGTACTCGGCCCAGCCGGAGATCCTCAAGTACGCCAACCACGTGGCGGACCGCTTCGACCTGCGCCGCGACATCCAGTTCGGGACCCGCGTCACCTCCGCTGTCTTCGACGAGGCGGCTTCCCGCTGGACCGTCGAGACCGACCGCGGCGATCACGTGACCGCGCGGTTCTGCGTCATGGCCACCGGGTGCCTCTCCGACGCGCAGGTTCCCGACTTCGAGGGGCTCGAGACGTTCGAGGGCGCGTGGTACCACACCGGCCGCTGGCCGCACCAGGGCGTGGACTTCACCGGCCGGCGCGTCGGGGTCATCGGCACCGGCTCCTCCGCCATCCAGTCCATCCCGCTCATCGCGAAGCAGGCGGCGCACGTCTACGTGTTCCAGCGCACCCCGAACTACAGCATGCCCGCGCACAATGCCCCGCTCGATCCGGAGTACGAGCGTCAGGTGAAGGCTACCTACCCCGAGTTCCGGCGCCAGGCGCGCGAGTCGAGGGTGGGCTTCGTGACCGAGCGCAGCGGCGACTCCGCGCTGGCGGTGCCCGCCGACGAGCGCGGGCGCGAGTTCGAGAAGCGCTGGAGCCGGGGCGGCCTCGGCTTCTCGGCCGCCTACACCGACCTGCTCACCAGCAAGGAGGCCAACGACACCGCGGCGGACTTCTTCCGCGCCAAGATCCGCGCCATCGTGCGCGATCCGGCCGTCGCCGACCTGCTCTGTCCGACGAGCTACCCGCTCGGCACCAAGCGGCTGTGCGTGGACACCGACTACTACAAGACGTTCAACCGCGACAACGTCACGCTGGTGGACGTCCGCGCGAAGCCGATCGAGGCGATCACCCCGAAGGGTGTACGGACCGGCGGCGTGGAGTACGCGGTGGACGACATCGTCTTCGCTACCGGCTTCGACGCGATGACGGGCGCGCTGCTCAACATCGACATCCGCGGCCGCGGCGGACGCAAGCTCGCCACCGAGTGGGCCGGCGGCCCACGCACCTACCTGGGGCTGACCGTCGAGGGGTTCCCCAACCTCTTCATGATCACCGGGCCGGGCAGTCCCTCGGTGCTGAGCAACATGATCGTGTCGATCGAGCAGCACGTGGACTGGGTCGCCGATTGCGTGACCCACCTGGGCAAGCGCGGCCTCGCCACCATCGAGGCCACGTCGGAGGCGCAGGAGGCCTGGGTCCGGCACGTCAACGAGGTGGGCCACATGACGCTCTACCCGTTGGCCCCCTCGTGGTACATGGGCGCGAATATCCCGGGCAAGCCGCGCGTGTTCATGCCCTACATCGGCGGTGTCGGACTCTACCGCCAGAAGTGCGACGAGATCGCGGCGAAGGGCTACGAGGGCTTCGCGCTGCGCGCCTGATGCGGCCACCAGCAGGCCGCGAATGTCCGCCGGCGCCTTTTTCAGCCGCCTGACGCCGACGCGGTGGCGGCGCGCCAGATGCGGCGCGCGCCGCGGTCGATGTTGAGCGCCACGATCGCGGCGGCCAGCAGGAGCCCGCACGCCAGCACGTAGGCCAGCCCGTAGCCGCCGGTGGTCTCGAACAGCGCCCCCGCCAGCCAGGAGCCCAGCGCCGAGCCGGTCTGGTGCACCAGGAAGATCAGCCCGAAGATCGAGCTGACCGAGAAGCGTCCGTAGATGTCGGCGGTGAGAGCCGAGGTCATCGAGCCGGTGCCGGCCAGAGTGATGCCGCCCAGCACCGCGACCACCATGAGCGCGGTCGGGTTGTCGCGGATGAGGAAGAGCCCGGTGAAGATCGCGATGCGGCCCGCGTAGATCCCGGCGAGCACCGGCCGCCGTCCGAAACGGTCGGACAGCGCACCCAGCATCACCGTGAACCCGATGCTCGACCCGCCCAGCACGCCGAGGGCCCACGAGGCGACCATCGGGGTGTAGCCGTGGTCGGTGAGCATCGGGATGCCGTGCGCGGAGAGCAGGCTCATCGAGAACCCACAGGTGAAGAACGAGCCCGCGAGCTGCCAGAACGCCAGCGTCTTGATCGCCTCGGCCGCGGTCACGCGCTCGACCGCCGGAGCAGGCGTTCCCGCCACCCGCGGCGCGCCGTCCGGGGTGAGGCCGATCGACTCGGGCGAATCGCGCATGACCCAGAGACAGAGCGGCAGCGAGATCACGAGGATCAGCCCCGCGATGACCACGTAGGTGTACCGCCATCCGGTGGCGAGCACGAGCCAGGTGACCGCGGGCACGAGCAGGCTCATGCCGGTCATGGACGCGCTGCCCAGCACGGAGAGCGCGGTGCCCCGACGCCGGCTGAACCAGCGCGCCACCACGCCCGAGGCGATCACCGGTCCGGTACCGGCGAGCCCGAGCGGCACCAGCACGCCGTAGACCGCGGCGAACTCCCACACGTTGCGCACCATCGCGGTCAGCACCAGCGAGGCGACCAGGAGCAGGGTGCCCGCCGAGGTGACCACCCGCACGCTGAAGCGGTCGAGCGCCATGCCAGCCAGCGGCATGAACACCCCGTAGAGGAAGAGGCTCAGCGCGACGACCGCCGAGAAGCTGGCCCGATCGAGATTGAGATCCGCCACGATCGGCTTGAGGAACGGGCCGACCGCGTGACGGACGCCGGTCGACATGAAGGTGGTGACCGAGAACGCTCCCACCACCCACCAGCCGTAGAAGAACTTCTGATCGTCGCGCATGGCCTCTCGACTATAGCGCACCCACCGCGTCGGGCCGCGGTCTAGAAGCTCGGTTTGGTGGAGAACGGCGTGAGCTGCAATTCGTGCGTCCAGCAGGAGCGATCCTGGGTATGGAGATAGTAGAAGGCCTCGGCGATCTTCACCGGGTTCATCACGATCTCGGGCTGCTTCTGGGCCCGCGGCAGGGCGCGCGTGCCCGGCGAGTCGATGAGCCCGTCGATGACCACGTTGGCCACGTGCACGCCGTGCTCGGAATACTCCTCGGTGAGCACCTGGGCCAAGGTGCGCATCATCACCCGCGGATAGTAGAGCGACTGCCCGGTCAGCCGCTTGCGTCCTCGCAGCGACGACGAATTGTTGGAGATCAGGAACGAGCCGGCTCCGCGCTCGCGCATGGCGGGGAGCACCTCCTTGGCGACCAGGAACGGCCCGCGGCTGGCGACGTGCTGCGCCGTCTCGAAGATGTCCAGCGGGACGTGCTCCAGCAGCTCCCTGTCGGGCGGCAGGTCGCGCCCCTCGAGATAGCCCGCGTTGTAGACCAGCACGTCCGGATCGCCGACCTTCTCGCGAATCGTGGCGAACGCCTTGGCAATGGAGGCCTCCGACACCAGGTCCAGCTCGACGATCATGGCGCGGCCGCCCTGGGACGTGATGGCCTGCTCGAGCCCGGCCGCGTTGGAGGCCTTCCGCGTCGTGAGCACCACCAGGAATCCCTCCCGGGCGAACTTCTGCGCGATGGCGCCGCCCACGCCCCAGCGCACGCCCACCGGCAGATGACTGTCGTCGAGGTCCTTGCCGTGAGCCAGGCGCGTGTTGCGTCCGTCCGCCTGCCACTTCGAGGTCGCGCCCACCACCACTGCGACGGGTTGACGTTCCGGGCTCATCGGGCTCTCTCCTCTGCGCCGCTGGCGAAGAACTCCAGCAGCAGGCGGTTGACGGCGGGTGCGTTCTCGTAGGCCGACCAGTGGCCGGCCCGGGGGATGCGGTGCAGATCGAGATTGGGCACCGCGGACTGGATCTCGCCGATCAGCAGCGCGGCGGGACGGAACGTGGAGTCGTCACGCTCGCCCCAGAGCAGCCGGATCCGTCCTCCGCGGCGTGACACCTCGGCCAGATCGCCGAGCAGGGTGCCGCCGGCGCTGACCTTCCGGCTGTCGAAGCGAGTGTGGCGCACCAGGTCCACCTGGATGTCCACCGTGTCCTCCGTCACGCTCGCCTCATCGCTCAGCATGTTCACCAGCAGGTTGTGGCGGCAGATCTCGCGGAACCGCCGCGCGTCGCCGCCCGCCTCCTTGTAGGAACGGATCGGGCGCTCCCCGAACCTCCTCGCCGGGAAGCCACCCGGCGAGATCAGCGCGAGATGGCTCACCCGCGGCCCGAGACGTCGGGCCATGCTCGCGGCGATCGCGGCGCCGAACGAGAAGCCGGCGAGCCGCAGCGGGGCTGCGCCCGGCAGCGCCTCGAGGAGCAGACCGTGGACGAGGTCCAGGTACTGCGGGCCGGTCGTCTCGCGCGAGACCGTAGCGGAGTCGCCGTAGGACGGGTGATCGAGGGCGTGGACGGTGAAGCGCGCGGCGAGCGCGTCGACGTTGCGGATCCAGTGCTTCCACGAGCCCATGCCGCCGTGGAAGAGCACCAGGTCCGGTCCGGCGCCGGACCGGCGCACCGCCATCCGGGGCGCGGGATCGGGGCTCACGCGCGCGAGGGATCAGCGGTTGAGGTAGTGCAGCGGCAGGCCGGAACGCGGCCACTCGAAGGAGACGAGCGTGCCGCCCATCGACAGCGTCGCGTACGCGGTGCGCAGGTCCTTCCCGCCGAAGCACACGTTCGTCACCATCATGTCCGGCAGGGTGTACTGATCCACCCGGCTGCCGTCCGGCCACACGTCGCTCACCGCGCCGGTGATCAGGGTGGCCACGCAGATGTGGCCCTCACCGTCGATCGCGAGCGAGTCGAACATCTGGTAGCCGCCGAGGCCGGCGATCACGGTGCCCTTCTCGCCGCGGTACGGGCCGTTGGCCGACTCGATCTCGCCGGGCCCGGATAGCCGGAACGCCCAGACGCGCGCGGTGGGCGTCTCCACCACGTAGAGCATCCTCTCGTCGGGCGACAGCCCGATGCCGTTCGGCCGCTCCAGCGGGAAGATCGCCTCGCGGATCATGGAGCCGTCGGCCTTCGCGTAGTAGACGACGCCGCGGTCGTTGTCGCGCTCGCGAGTCTTGCCGAGATCGGTGAACCAGAACCCGCCCGCCCGGTCGAACACCAGGTCGTTCGGCCCGCGCAGGCGCTGGCCGTCGCACCGGTCGTAGAGCGTCTCGAACTTGCCGGTCTCCGGATCCACGACCTGGATGCTGCCGGTCACGTAGTCCTCGGCCTGCAAGACCGGGAACAGCTTACCCGGCCGCTCGACGAACTTGAGCCCGCCGTTGTTGGTGACGTAGATCTTCCCGCCCGGCCCCATCGCGGCGCCGTTGGGGCCGCCGCCCAGGGTGGCGACCACGTGGATCTTGCCGTCCGGCGTCACGCGCGAGAGCGTGCGGCGCTCGATCTCGACCAGAACGACCGAGCCGTCCGGCATGGCGACCGGACCCTCGGGGAACCGTAGGCCGGAAGCGATCTGCTTGATCGCGGGCTTGTGGGTGACCATCACGAACCAGCCTTCTGCATGAGCGTGGCGCAGCGGTCGAGCACGGGGAGCACCTCGTCGGCCTTGGCCGGGGCCAGGTTGAAGATGAGCCGCGCCACGCCGGCATCGCGATAGCGCTTGATCGCGTCGACGTCCTCGGCCGCGCCGAAGATCGTGATCGGCAGTGTGGCCGGATCGCGTCCGGCCTCGACCGCCATCTGGCGGAACTCGGGCAGCAGGCCCAGCACGTCGCCGTAGGCGGGACGCCGCGCGTGCGGCACCCAGCCGTCGCCGTAGGCGATGGCCCGCCGCGCCCCGTAGGGGAACGCGCCGCCCACGATCACCGGCGGATGCGGCTTCTGCTGAGGCTTGGGCCACGTCATCATCGGCGGGAACTTCACGAACTCGCCGGCGTACTCGGGTTTGGACTTCGTCCAGATCGCCTTCATGGCCTCGACGCGCTCCTGCATGAGTCGGAAGCGCGACTTGAACTCGGTGCCATGGTCCGCCATCTCTTCCGCGTTCCACCCAGCCCCGATCCCGAAGAGGAACCGCCCTCCCGAGACTTGATCGAGGCTCGCCACCGCCTTCGCGGTCTGGATCGGATCCCGCTGCACGACCAGGCACACCCCCGTTGCAATACGCAGTCTGGAAGTCGCCGCCGCGGCCGCCGCGAGCGTGACGAAGGGATCCATGACGTCGTAGTACTTCTTGGGCAGGTCGCCGCCCTGCGGGAACGCGGAGGCCCGCGACAGCGGGATGTGCGAATGCTCGGGCGCCCAAAGCGAGTCGAAGCCGCGCTCCTCCAGCGCGCGGCCGAGCGCGGCGGGGCCGATCGAGTAGTCGGTGAAGAAGATCGCGCCGCCGAAATCCATGGCTCCTCCTCGCTCGCACTGCCGTTCTGACGACCGCGGCCGAATCTACCGCCGTCGGGCGGGCCGGTCAACCGTGCTACGATGCCGCCGACGCGCACTCTCCCAGGAGGAATCCATGACGACGACGTCCCTGGCTCGGCTCGCGGTGGTGCTGGCGTTCGGCGCGCTGTTCACGCTGCCGACGGGCGCCGCCGCCCAGGAAACGATCCGCATCGGCTGCCCGACCAAGACCTACTTCCCGACCATCCTCGCCACCGTGGCGAAGGAGAAGGGCCTCTTCGAGAAGGAAGGTCTCCGGCCCGAGATCACCATCTACCGGGGCGGCGGAGAGACCTTCGAGGCGATCGCGGCGAACTCGGCCGATCTGGGTCCGGTGGCGGTTCCGCTGGTGGCCACGTCGCGCAAGCGCGGGGTGCTCACCAAGATCGTGGGCGGCAACGGCGACGAGTGGTCGGGCTGGATCCTCGGGGTGAAGACCGCGTCTCCGATCAAGTCGGCCAAGGAGCTGGACGGCAAGAAGGTCGGCATCACTTCCGCCGGCTCCGGCACCGACACGCTGGCTCTCTGGGCGCAGAGCGAGGCCAAGGTGACGTTCCAGCGAGTCGGCGTGGGCGGCGGCGGGCTCGTGCCGAACCTGCTCAACGACAACCTGGCCGCCGCGGTGATCTACTCGCCGCTGTCCTACCAGGTCGTCTCCGAGGGCAAGGTGCGCGTGCTGACGGACTTCGCCACCGCGATGCCGCCGAACCTGATCGGGGGCTGGGCCGCCACCGAGAAGAACCTGAACGAGCGGCGGCCCTTCATCCTGAAGGGCCTGAACGCCCTCTACGGCGCGCTCGAGTACATGCGCAACAACCCCGACTACGCGATCAAGACCATCGCCTCCAACAACGAGCTGCCGATGGAGATCGCGAAAATGGAGTACGAGAAGACGTTCCTGCGCCTGTCGCGCGACGGCAAGATCGCGCAGGCCTCGGTGGAGAAGGCCATGGAGCTGGCCGCGGCGAGCGGCGTGAAGGACATGGCCCCGGCCGCCGAGGTGTTCATGAACCTGCCGATTACCCCGACGAAGCCGTAGGGCGAGGTGCAGCCGCAGGCGAGCCGAGCGAAATTGTCTGGCGAGGTGCAGCCGCAGGCGAGCCGAGCGAATACGAGGACGCGATGCGGCGGCACGAGCGTCTGATCGTCGCCGCCGTCGTCCTGGGTCTCTTCGCGCTCTGGGAGGCGCTGGTGCGGCTCGGCCGGATCGACCCGAGCCTCGCGCCCGCGCCGAGCACGGTGGCGGACGCGCTGATCCGGCTCGCGGGCCGGTCCGAGGTGCGCGCGAGCCTCGGGGTCACCGCGTGGGAGGTGCTGGCCGCTTTCCTGATCGCGCTGCCCACCGGCCTGCTGCTCGGCTTCCTCCTGGCCGAGCTGCCGGTGCTGGGCGCGCTCTTCCGGCCGCTGGTCAACTTCCTGTTCGGAGTGCCCAAGTCCATCTTCCTGCCCGTCTTCATCCTGGTCTTCGGAGTGAGCATCCCGCAGAAGGTGGCCTTCGGCGTGTTCACCACCGTCTTCGTGCTGATCGTGGGCGGCATCGCGGCGGTGCAGTCGGTGCCGCGCGAGCTGATCACGGTGAGCCGCGTGTACGGGGCCACCCGCGCGCAGATCATCCGCGAGATCTACCTGCCCGCCATGGCCCCTATCCTGCTCGAGTCGGCGCGCCTGGCCATGGTGTTCAACATCACCGCGGTGCTGCTGTGCGAGATCTACGGGGCGCGCGACGGCATCGGCTATCGCATCGCGGCGTGGGGCGAGAACCTCCAGATGCCGCAGCTCTACGCGGCGCTGGTAATCGTGGCCGCCGCCGCGGTGGCGGTCAACGAGGCGTTGCGAGCGGTCGAGACCCGGCTCGGCGCCTGGCGGCAGGGCGCGTGAGCCGCGCGCTCGTCGCCATCCGCGGCGTGTCTCAGCGCTTCGGCGCCGACGGCGGGGCGGTGACCGCGCTCGAGTCGATCGACCTTGAGATCCCGAACGGCCAGTTCGTGTCGGTGGTCGGCCCGAGCGGCTGCGGCAAGTCCACCCTGCTCTCGCTGGTCGCGGGCCTGCGCCTGCCCTCGAGCGGCACCGTGCTCTGCGACGGTGAGCCGATGGCGGCGCCGATGCCGCGCAAGGTCGGCATGATCTTCCAGGAGGCCAATCTCCTGCCCTGGCTCTCCGCGGTGGACAACGTGGCCTTCCCGCTCAAGCTGCGCCACGTGGCGAAGGCGGAGCGTCTGGCCGCGGCCCGCCGCATGCTCGAGCTGACCGGGCTCGCCGGCTTCGAGGACCGCCTGCCCCATCAGCTCTCCGGCGGCATGAAGCAGCGCGTGTCGATCGCGCGGGGCCTCGTGCAGAACCCGGCGGTGCTCCTGATGGACGAGCCCTTCGCTTCGCTGGACGAGCAGACCCGCATGGTGCTGGGCGACGAGCTGCTGCGGATCTGGTCGGAGACGCGCAAGACGGTGATCTTCGTCACCCACAGCCTGAACGAGGCGGTGTACCTGGCCGATCGCGTGATCGTGCTGAGCGCGCGGCCCGGGCGCGTGGTGGACGACGTGGACGTCGACCTGACGCGTCCACGCAGCTTCGCGATGACCGCGGGCGAGCGGTTCGGCATCTTGAAGGATCGCATCTGGCAGCACATCAAGAGCGCGGAGCGGCGATGACCTGGCCGGAGCGGCACCTGCGCCTGTGCCAAGCGATGCTCTACGTCGCGATCCTCGCCGCGTGGGAAATCCTGCCCCGCACCGGGCTGCTCCCGCGCCTCTTCGTGCCGCCGCTCAGCGAGGCCCTCGGGGCGCTCGTCACCGACCGGCGCGAATACCTCGGCAGCCTGCCCACCACCTTCGGCGAGATCCTGGCCTCCTACGCCATCGTCTGCGGCGGCGGGATCCTGCTGGGCCAGCTGGTCGGCTCATCGGCCACCGCGCGGCGCATGCTTCTGCCGGTGCTGCGCAGCGCGTACGCGGTGCCGCTGGTCGTGCTCTACCCGGTGATGATGGTATGGTTCGGCCTCGGCTCGCAGTCGAAGATCGCGTTCGCCTCGATCTACGCGTTCGTCCCCACCATGCTGACCGCGGTCGCGGGAGTCGCCGCGCTGAGCCCCGCACTCGGCGAGACCGCGCGCGCCTTCGGGGCTACCCGCGCCCAGCAGATCCTCTACATCTCGCTGCCCGCGAGCCTGCCCTCGATCGTGGCCGCCCTGCGCCTGGGTGGCGCCCTCGTCATCGTGGGCGTGATCGTGGCCCAGATGCTGGGAGCCGCCGACGGCCTGGGCTTCCTCATCACCCGGCATCGCACACTGCTCAACAGCCCGGGGGTCTACGCCGGGATCGTGCTGGTGCTCCTGATCACCGGGATGCACGAGATCCTCCTCCGCCGCCTGGAGCGCCGGGTGGCCGCGTACCGTCAAGGAGCCTGAAAATGATGCCCCGGCATCCTCTCGTCACCACCGTGGTCGGCAGCTATCCCCAGCCCGACTGGCTCGTGGACCGGGCGCTCCTGTCCAAGGGCGTTCCCCGCGTGCGACTGCAGGCGATGTGGCGGGTGCCCGAGCCGTTCCTGGAGGCGGCGCAGGACGACGCGACCCTCGTGGCCATCCGGGAGATGGAGCGGGCCGGCATCGACATCATCAGCGACGGCGAGATCCGGCGTGAGAGCTACTCGAACCACTTCGCCACCGCGCTCGACGGCGTCGACGTGGCGCAGCCCGCGGTGATCACCGACCGCTACGGCAACCAGACCCACGTGCCGCGCGTGGTCGGCCGCGTGCGCCGGACGCGGCCGGTCGAGCTGCGCGGGCTGCAGTTCCTCCGTCGCAACACGGACCGCCCGGCCAAGATCACCCTGCCCGGACCCTTCACGATGGCCCAGCAAGCGAAGAACGAGCACTACCGCGACGTCGAGTCGCTCGCGATGGATCTGGCGGTGGCGGTGAACGAGGAGGCGCGCGAGCTGCAGGCCGCCGGCGCCGATCTCATCCAGCTCGACGAGCCGTGGCTGCGGAACGATCCGGAGGCGGCGGGGCGCTTCGCGGTGCCCGCGATCAATCGCGCGCTGGAGGGGATCACGGTGCCCACCGCGCTCCACCTCTGCTTCGGCTACGCGGCGGTGGTCCGCCACCAGAAGCCCACTGGCTACTCGTTCCTGCCCCAGCTGGCCGCCACCACCGCGGGGCAGATCTCCATCGAGGCCGCGCAGCCGAAGATCGATCTCGGCGTGCTCGCCGATCTCTCGAGCAAGACGATCGTGCTGGGCGTCATCGACCTGTCCGACCCCGCGGTCGAGACCGCGGAACAGGTGGCCGCGCGCATCCGCGCCGGCCTCGCCCGGGTGACGCCGGACCGGCTCATGCCCGCGCCCGACTGCGGCATGAAGTACTTGCCCCGCGAGACCGCGTTCGGCAAGCTCCAGGCGCTGAGCGAGGGCGCGCGCCTCGTGCGGTCCCAGCTCGGCTAGCTCGCCCGCCGCATCCCTCCGTGCCGCCACCGCGTCCAACAGAGCCGCCGTGCCTTGCGCCCGCCGGGGCCGCTCAGCTGTGCTGACGACGGAAGCGCCAGGCGCTCACGCCCACGAGCCCGAAGGCGAGCGCCGCGAGGGCGAGGAGCTGCAGGTAGACCACGTCGAGCCCGGCCCCCTTCACCAGCACCGCGCGGGCCACGCTCGCGAAGTAGGCGATCGGGTTCAGCAGGGTGACCGGCTGGATCCAGCGGGGCATCGCCTCGATCGGGGTCAGCGCGCCCGAGAGCATGGCCAGCGGCGGATTCACGAAGAAGCCGATCAGCTGGGTCTGGTTCGCGGAGCGGGCGAACGTGGACAGGAACGTGCCGATTCCGATCCCGGTCAGGACACAACAGGCGCAGGCCACGAGCATGAGCAGCAGGCTGCCGCGGAACGGGACGTGGAAGACCACGCGGGCCACCGTCAGGACCAGGCCGACCATGCCCATCAACAGCACGAACAGCGGCAGGATCTTGGCGGTGATCACCTCGAGCGCGCTGGCCGGAGTCATCAGGAGCTGCTCGACGGTGCCGCGCTCCTTCTCACGGATCATGGTCGCGCCCGAGACCAGCGAGCCGTTGAGGATGATCAGGGTGCCGAAGATCCCGGTCACGATGAACCACGTGTTCACCAGACCCGGGTTGTAGAGAAAGGTGGGCCGGATCTCCACGCGGGCCCGGGGCTGAACGGGCGCCGTCACCGACTGGCCGTCCGCACCCGCGTCGGCGGACGGCCGCGCCCCGGCCGGCAGCCCGCCGCGCGGGTGCTGGTTCAGCCACGCCACCGCGCCCTCGATGTAGCCCTGCGCGATCTGGGCGGTATTCGCGTTTGCGGCATTCAGGAGCACCTGCACGGTCACCGGACGGTGGCGTGCGCGCTCGCGCGCGTAGTCGTAGGGCACCACCAGGCCCACGTCGAGCCGGCCCGCCGCGAGGGCTGCCCCGAGCTCCTCGGCGGTGTGATAGGAGCCGGTCAGCCGGAACGTCTGGTTCTCGGTGATCGCGGAGACGAGATCGCGGCTCTGCAGCGTGCGGCTCTCGTCGACCACCCCGAGCCGCAAGTCCCGCACGTGGGAATCGAGCGCGAAGCCGAAGAGCAGGATCTGCAAGATCGGCGGCACCACCAGCGACATGGCGAGCCGCCGGTCGCCCCGGATCTGCCGCAGCTCCTTCAGGGCCAGCGCCCAGAAGCGGCCGCCGAACCGCCGGCTCGCCCAGGCCTTCATGCCTTCACCTGCATGCGCCGCATCGCGAGCCACGCCAGCACGTAGTACGCGACGCCGATGACGCCGATCATGAGCACCGCCCACCACACCGCCGGCCAGCCGCCACCCTGCAGGAACGCGTCGCGCACCAGCACTATGTAGTAGCGGGCCTGCACGAGGCTCGAGATCCAGGCGAGCGAGCGGGGAATGTTCTCGATCGGGAAGATGAGTCCGGAGAGGAGGAACGCGAGCAGGAAGCCGCCGAGTGACACGCCCTGCACCGCGGCGGCCTGGTTGGGGATCGCGCCGCCGACCCACGTGCCGAAGCTCACCACGCAGAAGAGGAAGAGCACGCTCCCGACGATCAGCGGCGTCGGATCGCCCTCGAGGCGCAGCCCGAAGAGCGTGAACATGAGGCCCAGCACGAGCAGGCACTGGACCATCCCGATCACCATGCCGGCCAGGATCTTGCCCAGCAGGTACTCGTGGGCCGAGATGCTCGAGACGTAGACCTGCAGGATCGTCTTCTGCTCGCCCTCGCGCGACATGGCGAGGGCGGCCAGCACGGTGGGGAAGATCGACAGCGACAGCACGAGCATCCCCGGCCCGTAGAACTTGCGCGGCTCGCGGCCCGGGTTGAACCAGAGCCGGGTGGCGGTGCGCACCGAGGGCGCCGGGGCGTCGCCGGGCAGCTGCTGGACGAACGCGCGCGTGATCTGCCCGGCCGCCCCCTGCACCAGCAGGGCGGTGTTGGTGTCGGTGCCGTCCACCAGCAGCTGGGCCTGGGCGGCGCGCCCGCGCCGGATCTCACGCTCGAAGTGCTCGGGCAGGATCAGGGCGCCGCGGGCGCGGCCGCGGGCAATCGCGGTCTCGGGAGAGGACGCGATCGGCAGCGCGACGATCCGGAATGTCAGCGAGCTGCGATAGGCGTCGATGTAGCGGCGCGAGAGCGGCGTCTGGTCGAGGTCCTGCACCACCAGGGGAATGTCGGTGACGGTCAGCGAGATCGTGGTGCCCAGCAGCGCCGTGAGCACCACCGGCAGCACGACTGCGAGGGCCAGGGCGAGGCGGTCGCGTAGCAGCTGCGTGAGGTCCTTTCGCGCCTGGGCAATGATTCGACGCATGGGCAGGTCACGCCGCGGCGACGGACCGGCTCGCGCGGTGGTTCCGCTCCACGATCAGGATGAACACGTCCTCGAGGGAGTAGTCCTGCTCGATCACGTCGAGGGTGCGGATGGAGGCGCGCTCGAGACGCGCCCGCAGGTCGCGGGCCGCCTCGTCCGGGTCGCCATCCACGATGACGTGGATGCGGTCCCCGAAGAGCGACACGCGCCAGCGCTCCATATCCGACCGGAGCAGGGTCATGGCCCGGACCGGGTCGTCCACGCGCAGCTCGAGCACACGGCCGCCCTGGGCGGCCTTGATACCGGTCGGCGTACCCTCGGCCACCAGCTCGCCGCCCACCATGAAGCCGAGGCGGTTGCACTGCTCGGCCTCCTCCAGATAGTGGGTGGTCACCAGGATCGCGGTCCCGCTGTCCGCGAGGCGGTTGATCATGGTCCAGAAGGCTCGCCGCGCGATCGGATCGACGCCCGACGTCGGCTCGTCGAGGAACAGCACCCGCGGCTCGTGCATGACCGCGGCCCCGAAGGCCACCCGTTGCTTCCACCCGCCGGGCAGCGAGCCGGTGAGCTGGGCGCCGCGCCCCCTGAGACCGGCGAACTCGAGCACCCAGCGCTTGCGCTCCGCGCGCCGCTCCCGCGGCACCTGGTAGACCCCGGCGAAGAAGTCGAGGTTCTGCTCGATCGTGAGGTCGTCGTAGAGGGAGAACTTCTGCGACATGTAGCCGATCTGCTGGCGCACGCCCTCGGAGCGGAGAGCCCCGCGCTCTCCGGCCAGCTCCACCTCACCTTCGCTCGGCTCGAGGAGGCCGCAGAGCATCTTGATCGTGGTCGTCTTGCCCGCGCCGTTGGCGCCCAGCAGGCCGTAGACCTCGCCGGGACGGATCTCGAGGTCCACGCCCTTGACCGCGGTGAAGTCCCCGAACGTCATGCCGAGGCCGCGCGCCCCGATCGCGACCGCGTCGGAGTGACGCTCCTCGCGGCGGCGGCCCGGGAAGTCGGGCGCGCGCGCCTCGCCCTCGAGCGACTCCAGGATCGACACGAAGGCGTTCTCCAGCGTGGGCACGCCGGGGCGCAGCGAATCAACGCGCTGTCCGGCCGCTTCGAGCCCCGCACGGACGGCCCGCGCGCCGTTCCCCGCGTCGGACACCATGACATCGAGCCGGTCACCGAAGCGCTGCACGTCCGCGATACCCTCGCGCCCGGCCAGCGCCGCCTCGGCGGCCTGGAGGTCGGGCGTCCGAAGCTCCAGGCGGGTGAGCCCGAGGCCGTCTCGGATCTCGCCGGGTGTGCCGGTACGGACCAGCCGTCCCTCGTGCATCAAGGCGACGCGATGGCAGCGCTCGGCCTCGTCGAGATACGGCGTGGCCACCAGGATCGTCATGCCGTGGCTCGACAGG
>DATFWA010000093.1:0-16993 GCA_035259825.1 Candidatus Methylomirabilota bacterium
GGCGAAGAGCGCGGTCTCCTCCTCGTTGGCCGCATGCCCGATGCTGGAGGCGTCCTTCTCGGCCACCGCGCCCAGGTGGAGCAGGAGGGTGGCGTCGCCCCCGTCGTCGAGGATCATGTTGGAGTAGCCGCCCTCCGGCCACTCGAAGATGCGGTGGGTGTAGTCCCAGTACTCGTCGAGCGATTCGCCCTTGCGAGCGAACACCGCGGTGCCGGCGGCCGCGATCGCGGCGGCCGCGTGGTCCTGGGTCGAGAAGATGTTGCAGGAGGCCCAGCGCACCTCGGCACCGAGGGCCTGCAGGGTCTCGATGAGGACTGCGGTCTGGATGGTCATGTGCAACGACCCGGTGATGCGGGCGCCCCGTAGCGGCTGCTGGCTCGCGTACTCCTCGCGGATGGCCATGAGCCCGGGCATCTCGGTCTCGGCGATCTGGATCTCCTTGCGGCCCCAGTCGGCGAGGCTCAGGTCGGCGACGACGTGATCTTGTGGCTGGGTGGATCGCTTGTTGGCGCTCATCTCGCGCCCTCCTCTGTGAGCTGGAGTTTGCGAGCGCCGTTGTTCCGAGCCGACCGGGAGGTCGGCCGCTCCGAGCCTGGCGGGCGAAGCGCCCGTCGCAACGCTCCTCGGAGCCGGGTGACTGGAGACAGTATACATGATCGGCAGTCGGGGCCCGCGAACCGCTCGCCCCGCCTTGCGAAAGTCCGGTGCGGGACGGCTGAGCGTGATACAAGGGCTGCCGAGGAGGAACCCGCCCCTATGGTCACCGCAGCGGATTTCATTCGCGCCAACCTCAAGCGACTCCACGCCGGCCTGGACCGAGTGATGGCTGAGCTCACGCCAGAGCAGCTCCACACGGTGCCTGCGCGCCCGTCGAAGGCCAACACCATCGCCTGGGGCGTGTGGCACTACACGCGCACCGAGGACAACATCGTGCGCTGGGTGATCCAGGACCGGAAGCCCCCGATATGGGTGGAGGCCGGCTACGGCGAGAAGCTCGGACTGCCGCCCGCCGCGCAGGGTACCGGCATGTCGACCGAGGAGGCGCAAGCGCTCCGGATCAAGGACGTGCCCCTCTTCCGGGAGTACATGACCCGGGTGTGGGCGGGAACCGACGAGCTGATGGCGGGGGCCTCGCCCGCGCTCCTGGAGAAGGTCGTCACGGTCAAGCCGCTCGGCGACATGACGGTGGTGCAGTGCCTGGGGCAGGTGGGCCTCACCCACGGCATGACCCACCTGGGCGAAATCGAGCTGACCCGCAGCCTCATCGGCGCCTGATCGGCTTCCCGATGCGCTTCGGCTGGCTCACGCTGGCGCACTCACCGTCGCCCGAGGGCGATCACGCCGCGATCGCCGAGCAGCTCGAGCAGGCCTGTCTGGCCGAGGCGGTGGGCTTCGACTCGGTCTGGCTCACCGAGCACAACTTCACCGGCGAGGCGGTGTACTGCGATCCGATCCCGTTCGCGAGTGCGCTCGCCGCGCGCACGAGCCGCGTGCGCATCGGCTTCGCGGTCATCCAGCTCGCGCTCCGGCACCCGATCCGACTCGCCGTTCAGCTCGCTCTGCTCGACAACCTGAGTGGCGGCCGGCTCGACGTGGGCGTGGGTCGCGGCAGCCTGTACAACGAGTACGAGTTCGTGGGCTACGGCCTGCGCAGCGACGACAGTCGCGAGCGGAGCGGCGAGGCCCTCGAGATCCTGACCCGCGCGTGGACCGAGGAGCCATTCTCGTACCACGGCAAGTTCTTCCAGGTCAGCCTGCCCGCGCTGAGGCCGCGGGTCTACCAGCGGCCCCATCCCCCGATCTGGCGCAGCGTGGTGACGCCGGCCTCGTTCGCGGAGTGCGGGCGCCTGGGTGTGCCGATCCTGACCTCGCGGATCGCGCTGGACTCCATCGGCGCGCGCTTGAAGGTCTACGAGGACGGCCTCGTCGCGGGCGGGCATCCCGGGCCACTCCGTGCGCGGTTGCGCCGCGACGTGGCGGTGTGGCGGCACGTCTACGTGGCGCCGAGCCAGGCCCAGGCCGAGGACGAATTGGCCGAGACGCTCGGGCACACCCGCCGGCACATGCTGCACGCGCGCGCCGCGCACAACCCGGAGGACTACCAGGTGGACCCGGCGGTCGTGAACCCGTTCAACGACCCGCGCGTGTCGGAGGACGAGGCGATCCGCTTCTCGCTCGCCACCGGCGCGCTCTGCGGAACCCCTGCGCGGGTGGCCGAGCAGCTGGCAGCGCTCCGCGACGCGGGCGTGCACCACGTGCTGGCCCAGATGAGCTTCGGCTACCTGGGGCACGAGCGGATCCTCGCCTCGATGCGGCGCTTCGGCGAGAGCGTGATGCCCGCGTTCCGCGACTAGGTCCAGAGGAGAGAGCGCCGTGAAGATCGCCCGCGACGTCACCGAGCTGGTGGGCAACACGCCCCTGGTGCAGATCCGCCGGCTCGCCGACCGGGCCGTCGGCCAGGTCGTCGCGAAGCTCGAGTTCTACAATCCGGCCCACAGCGTCAAAGACCGGATCGGCGTGTCTATGATCGACGCGGCAGAGCGATCGGGGCGCATCACCCCCGACACCATCATCCTCGAGCCGACCTCGGGCAACACCGGCATCGGGCTGGCGTTCGTGTGCGCGGCGCGCGGCTACCGGCTGGTGCTCCTGATGCCAGACAGCATGAGCCGCGAGCGGCGGCAGCTGCTGCGGGCCTACGGTGCCGAGCTGATCCTCACTCCGGCGGCCGATGGCATGCCCGGCGCGATCAAGCGCGCCGAGGAGATGGCGGCGGCCGACCCGAACTACTTCATTCCCCAGCAGTTCCGAAACCCGGCGAACCCGGAGATCCACCGCCGCACCACCGCGGAGGAGATCTGGCGCGACACCGACGGGCTGGCCGATGTGCTGGTGGCCGGCGTGGGCACCGGTGGTACCATCACGGGCGTCGGCGAGGTGCTGAAGGCGCGCCGGCCGTCGTTTCGCTGCGTGGCGGTGGAGCCCGACGCCTCTCCGGTGCTGTCGGGCGGCGCGAAGGGCCCGCACCCCATCCAGGGCATCGGCGCGGGCTTCGTGCCCGACGTGCTGAACACCAAGATCTACGACGAGATCATCCGGGTGACGAACGACGACGCGTTTTCCACCGCGCGCCGGGCCGCCCGCGAGGAGGGTCTGCTGGTCGGCATCTCCTCTGGTGCCGCGCTCTGGGCCGCGGTCGAGGTGGCCCGCCGCGCGGAGAGCGCGGGCAAGCTCATCGTGGTGATCGTCCCGTCATTCGGCGAGCGCTATCTCAGCACGCCGCTCTTCGCGGAGCTCGCCGAATAGGCGGTCGGCAGGTACTTGGCGAACCAGCCCAGGATGATCCGGAAGCGCTCCAGGCGGTGGCGCGGCTTGCCCGACCGTGACAGCTCGTGGTTCTCGTCGGGGAATCGCACGAACGTCACCTCGCGGCGCAGGGTCTTGAGCGCCACGTAGAGCTGCTCGGCCTGTTCGATGGGGCACCGCAGGTCGTCCTCGGAGTGGATGATGAGCAGCGGGGTGGCGATGTCGCGAGCGTAGGAGAGCGGCGAGCGCTCGAGGTACTTCGTCATGTCGTCCCACGGCCGCACCCCGCCCATCTCCACGGTGTTGAAGATGTGGCCGATGTCGCTGGTGCCGAACATGCTGGTCTGCACGTTCACCGCGCGCTCGGAGCATGCGGCCCGGAAGCGCTGGCAGTGCCCCACGATCCAGCTGGTCATGAACCCACCGTAGCTGCCGCCGAGCAGCCCGAGCCGCTCCGGATCGATCCAATCGTAGCGGGCCAGTGCCGCGTCGAGGCCGGACAGGACGTCCGCCGAGTCGCCTCCGCCCCAGTCGCCCACCACCGCGCCGGTGAACGCCTCGCCGTAGCCTTGGCTGCCGCGCGGGTTCGTGAACAACACCGCGTAGCCGGCGCCGGCCTGGACCTGGAACTCGTCGAAGAACGACAGGGCGTACTGGGCGTGGGGACCGCCGTGGACGTTGAGAAGCAGGGGATAGCGTCGGCCCGACTCGAAGCCGAAGGGCTTAATCACGAAGCCGTCCACCGTGAAGCCGGCGCGCTCGAAGCGGAAGCGCTCGGGCCGGGTCAGCGTAACCTCCCGCTTCCACTCGCAATTGAGATCGGTGAGCGGCCTCTCGCCGGTGCCGTCGGCGGCGCAGACGAAGATCTCGGCGGGAGTCACCGGATCGCTGGCCGCGAAGGCGAGCGTGGCGCCGTCGGCGGACAGGGAGTAGCCGGTCACGCTGCGCTCGCCCGAGACGACTCGGGAAATGGATCCGTCACCGCGCCTCACCCGGTAGAGTCCGAGCGAGGCCTGGTCCTCCGCCGCGATCGTGAGCGTATCGTCGCGGCTCCACGTCGGCGCGATGCCCAGGGGCGAGCACGAGCGATCGAGCGCGGCGGTCAGGCAGACCGGCGTCCCGCCGGTCACCGGCACGGTGAAGAGCTGGATGTTCCTCGAGAACGAGTTGACGATCGTCCGGCCGAGAAACGCGACCGCGTCACCGGCGGGCGAGAAGCGCGGATGGACGGCGGGCCCCGCGGCCCCGGTCAAGCGGCGAGGCGTCCCTCCGTCCGCGGACACCACCCAGATGTCGCTGACGTCATCGTGGTCGCGCTCGTCGTGGCGGGCGCTCGCGAAGGCGATCCACCGTCCGTCCGGCGACCAGACCGGGTCGCCGTGATCGTGGTCGCCCTCGGTGATCTGGCGCGCCTCGCCGCCCGCAGCGTCCACTACGAAGATGTGGGCGCGACGGTCGTAGGTGAAGCCCTCACCGTTGAACCGGTACTTGAGCATGGTGATGACCCGCGGCGGCCGCGACTTGGCCTTCTCCTCTTCGGACTCGGGCTCCGGCAAACCGCCCACCCGCGCCACGAAGGCCAGACGCGTGCCGTCGGGCGACCATTGCGGCGCGCTCACCCCGTGGCGGAGGTCTGTGAGGCGCGTCGGCTCGCCTCCCCGGGCCGGCATCACGTAGAGCTGGCCCTTCTTCCTGGCTTCGCGCTCGGAGACGAAGGCCAGGTGTGAGCCATCGGGCGACCAGCGCGGGGTCGTGTCTCGCCGCGGGCCGGTCGTGAACCGCCGCGGCTCGCCGCCCCTGACGTCGACCAGCCAGATGGCCGAGAGGTACTCGTCTCGCTCCTCGGACAGCGTCGTCACGACGAAGGCCACGGTGGCCCCGTCCGTGGAGATCTGTGGGTCGCTCACGAACCGGACGCGGGTGAGATCGTGCGGCGTCATCGGGCGTGGGGTGGGCATGGCGCGCATGATACCTTGTCAGGCGACGCAGCCGGAACGGATCGTCGGGTGGCGGATGCGGGTCGCCTCCCGACGCGTGGACTCACCTCACAGAGGAGGGCTCATCATGCGGCCAGTCAGCCCGATCGTGCTCGCGGTCACCCTCGCCCTGGTCCCGGCATCGACGCTTCTCGCGCAGGCGCCTCCGCCCTGGAAGCAGGGACAGCCCGCCGAGATGGCCAACTCCACGTTGGCGCCGATCGCCCAACCGCCCGCGCCAAAGGCGCCGGGCGAGATCCCAGTCGACAAGCTCAAGGTCCCGGCGGGCTTCAAGGTCTCGCTGTGGGCCCACGGCATTCACAACGCGCGCGTCATGACCTGGGGCGACAAGGGGACGCTGTTCGTGAGCAGCCGCGTCGCCGGCAACGTGTACGCGGTGGTGGATCGGGGCGGACAGCGCGAGGTGAAGGTCATCGCCAAAGGCCTCAACCTGCCCAACGGCATCGCCTTCAAGGACGGCACGCTCTACGTGGCCGAGGTCTCGCGCATCACGAAGATGCCGGGCATCGAGGACAAGCTGGACAGCCCGCCTGCGATGGAGGTCGTGTACGACACGCTCCCGAAGGACCTGCCGCACGGCTGGAAGTACCTGGCCTTCGGGCCGGACGGCAAGCTCTACTTCAATATCGGCGCGCCCTGCAACATCTGCGTGCCGCCCGACACCCACGCCAACATCTCGCGCGTCAACGCGGACGGGACCGGCTTCGAGTACGTGGCCCACGGGGTGCGTAACAGCGTCGGCTTCGACTGGCACCCGGCCACCAAGGAGCTGTACTTCTCGACCCACGCGCGCGACTGGCTCGGCGACGACATGCCCAGCGATCGGCTCGACGTGGCATCGAAGAAGGGCATGCACTTCGGCTTCCCCTTCTGCCACCAGGGCGACATTCTCGATCCCGATTTCGGGCGCGGCCGCTCCTGCGGAGAGTTCGCCAAGCCGCTGATCAAGACCGGGCCGCACGTGGCCGGCAACGGCGTGCAGTTCTACACCGGCGCGATGTTCCCGGGCGAGTACAAGAACCGCATCTTCCTCGCCCAACGGGGCTCGTGGAACCGCACCCAGAAGTCGGGCTTCAAGGTAATGATGGTCACGCTCAATGCTGGGAGCGCGCCGAAGTACGAGGTATTCGCGGAGGGCTGGCTCCAGGGCGAGGAGATCTGGGGCCGTCCGGTATACACCCAGCAGATGAAGGACGGCTCGCTGCTGATCTCCGACGACTACGCCGGCGCGATCTACCGAGTCGCTTACCAGCGCTGAGCCGCCTCCGCTTCTTCCCGGGCGCCGTGGTCGCCGCCTCGCTGCTGGCGGCGACCGCGGCGGGCGCCGCCGACCTCGAGGCGGGCCGCCGCAAGGCGGAAGCCTGCGCGGCCTGCCACGGGGCCGACGGCAATGCGACCATTCCGGGCACGCCGTCGCTGGCCGGGCAGCCCGTGTACTTCACCCACTGGCAGCTCATCAAGTATCGCGACGGCCGGCGGAAGGATCCGCAGATGACCCCGCTCGCCGAGAAGCTGAGCGACACCGACATGGCGGATCTCGCCGCCTTCTACGCCGCGCAGCCGACGCGCCGGCGTCCCGCCTCACTCGATCCGGCGCGGGTGGCCGCGGGCAAACAACTCGCCGAGGTTCACCACTGCGCGTCGTGTCATCGTCCGGACCTCAGCGGTCAGCAGCAGGCCGCGCGCCTCGCGGGCCAGGACTTCGAGTACCTGCTGCGGCTGCTGCGGGGCTTCAAGGCGAAGACCGCAGCGGACCTCGACGGCACCATGACGGTAGCCTCGCAGCCGCTCACCCCGGAAGACATCGTGAATCTCGTCCACTTCCTGGCGAGCCTCGGCCCCGATCCAACATCGAAGTAGGAGCAAAAATCGCGGTCAACGAGAATGTGGGGCAGGAGGACCCCCCATGCACGTCTTGATCGCGCTGCTGATCGCGCTGTTCGCCGTTCCATCCGTGGTGCAGGCGCAGGTGCAGGTGCACGTCGACATCGGTTTCCAGCTGCCCGCGCCGCCAAAGCTGATCGTGGTGCCCCAGGTGCCAGCCGTCCGCTACGTGCCGGTGGCGACCACGCCCGGCAACCTCTTCTACTACGACGGCCAGTACTGGGCCTTCGCGTACCAGGGCTGGTACGTGAGCGGTGGCTACAACGGGCCGTGGGTGTACGTCGCGCCGCAGTTCGTCCCCCGTCCCGTCCTGCTCGTTCCGGTGCAGTACTATCACGTGCCTCCCGGGCACTGGAAGCAATGGGAGCGGGGCCGCGCGCCGCACTGGCGGGAAGACTGGGGTCCGGAGTGGGCGGACAAGCGTCAGTGGAAGCGGGATCACGACGACGATGACCGCAATGGCCACCACGGCAAGGGCAAGGGACACGGCCGCGGCTAGGAGCAAAAGATGCACGCGCACGCGTCCGGGTGGAGATCCGGGTTCGCTCGTGAACCCGGACACCCACCCGGCGTTGTGCCGCTGACCGGTTATTGATCCTTCACGCGGTCGGTGTTACCCGCTTCGGTGGTTGCGCGGCTTCAAGACGAAGACTTCGACGGCACCATGATCGTCGCGGCGCAGCCGCCCACCCCGAAAGACACATCGTGAGCCTCGTGCACTTCCTGGCGAGGCTCTGCCCCGATCCAGCATCGCAGTAGGAAAGAATCGCGGCCGGCGACAGCACCCGGGGGAGCGTCTGCCCCGATCCACCATCGCGGTAGGAAAATGAATCGCGGGACGGCGACGACACGGGGCAAGGGGAAAGCTGACCGTCGCCGGTACCGTCATGCGTGCGAACGCCGCATCAACACGCGCGTCAGTTCGATGACACCGCGGCGGGTGCGCGCCCGCTATGTATCGATTCCCATTCGACCGCGCGCCGCTTCGGTGCCTGGCACCGTGGTTGCTCCATCCGCATCGCGCGGAGCACTTCCCGACAACGGCAAACCCGTCGTGAGACGGGGACGCAAAGCCACGGATCAGGCAGCGACCTGACGGCCGGGCTACCGAAGGAAGGCGCTCGAAGCGACTCGCAGCCCTCGTCGGGACTCAACCCGCTCCGCGAACAGGAGGATCCCGACGCACATGTTGCCTCAGCGAACCCGACCTCTAACCGCAAAGGGACACGGAATGCACGTTCAGCCAATGATTCGGCAGCAGATCGCGGCCCCCCGCCGGCTCGTCAGGGCGGTGGTGGTGCTCGCGGTTGCGCTCACCCTGCCGAGCCCGGCGGCGGCCGAGTTGACGGACGAGGAAGCGACGGCGCTGCGACGGCCGCTTGCCGCGGCGCGAAATCTCTCCGACGGGATTCATGCAGAGCTGATGACGGTGATCAAGGACCAGACCAACTCCTCGACCCGCCCTAAAATCGCCTATGTCGCCCAGCTGATCCTCAAGGCGCAAGGGCAGGTGGCGGGCGCGCTCGCCGACCTGGTCGGGGGATCCTACGCGGCCAACGACGAACGGGGGCGGGCCTATTTCGTGCGGCGGGCCGCGGAGCAACTGAAGGCCGCGCACTCCACCCTTGAGTCGGCGAAGAGCGCCACGAACACGGCCATTTCGGCGGGGGCCAGCTCCTACAACATGGGACGCCTGCGCGACATCAACATCGCAGGGGCAATGGCGAACCTCAAGGCGTTCGATGCGACCCTTCCCTACGAGGATCCGTATCCGCCGGGGCGCTCCCCGTCCGGCCGGATCCTGGTGGTCGGCCCGCACGGACAGTACGACCTGGCGCAACAGCGACTGCACACGGCAACGACGTTCCTCCTCCAGGCCACCAACGGAGTGATCAACGCATACAAATCGGACAGCCTGCTGCCGTCGTACTGGAATCTCTACCAGCAGGTGAAATTCGCGACGACGTTGTATCAGCAGAACGTCCTGGCCATGGCTACGCTT
Source organism: Candidatus Methylomirabilota bacterium (assembly GCA_035259825.1). Lineage (GTDB taxonomy): Bacteria > Methylomirabilota > Methylomirabilia > Rokubacteriales > CSP1-6 > CAMLFJ01. The sequence goes on from DATFWA010000093.1 coordinate 9,190, forward strand.
GCGGACGTCCACCAGAATGCGACGGAGGCAGCGCGATCCCCGTTCTTCCGACTGCTCGACCGGCTCGAAACGCTCCAGCACGGGGGCGGCGGGCCGTGCAAGCCGGACAACTGCCACGGCACGCCGTACAACTACAACAACTTCACGCAATTCACGCTGAATCAAGTGGGGTATTGGTCCGGTCGTCCGAATTTCGCGGCCTACCAGAAAGAAGCCATGCATCGGATCACCGAAGCGTGGGACGCGACCGATACGGCGACGTGGTACGTTCTCGCGTTTCCCGAATGCGATCAGCGGTCGACGCCGCGCGGCTGTGGCGGAACCAAATGAGCCGCGACGGCAATCACGGCGAGGGACTGGGCGCGGCTGATCGGCGCGGGGTCTAGTCCTCCAGCAGCACGCAGCGGCGAGGATCGACGGTCAGATAGACCGCGTCGCCCTCGCCGACCGGGTCCGTAGCGACCTGGCGCACCACCAGCGGCCGTCCGTCCCACTCGACGTGGTATTGCGTGAAGTCGCCCTGGAAGACGCGGCGCCGCACGGTGGCCGGCCACACGTTGACCGGCGCGGCCGGACGCTCGCGGGCCAGGCGCAGGTGCACGGTGCGCACCGAAAACAGCGCATCGTCACCGAGGCGGCGGCCGTGGGCGGTTCCGTGCACGATCGCGCCACCCGGTGTCTCCAGCACGATCCGCCCGTCCTGCTCCAGGTCCGGCCGGCGCCGGCCGCGGATGAGGTTGGCCGATCCCACGAAATCGGCGACGAAGGTGTTGCGGGGCAGATCGTAGATCTGCGACGGCGTGCCGATCTGCTCGATCACCCCGTCCCGCATCACGATGATCCGGTCGGAGATCGCGAGCGCCTCCTCCAGATCGTGGGTCACGTAGACCGAGGTGATGCCGAGGCGTCGCTGCAGCTCCTTGATCTCCAGGCGCATCTCGGCGCGCAGCTTGGCGTCGAGATTGCTGAGCGGCTCGTCGAAGAGCAGCACCGCCGGCTGGAACACGAAGGCGCGCGCCAGGGCCACCCGCTGCTGCTGCCCGCCCGACAGCTTCGAGGCGCTGCGGGTGCCGAGGGATCCCAGCTGGACCAGGTCGAGGGCCCATTGCACCCGCTCGGCGATCGCGGGTTCGGCCATCTTCCGTACCCTCAGGCCGTAGGCCACGTTGTCGAACACGGTCATGTGGGGCCAGATCGCATACGACTGGAACACCATCGAGAGACCACGCCGCTCGGGCGGCACCTGGATCCGCGGCGAGGATGAGAAGACGGGCGTGCCGTCGATGCGGATCTCGCCGGAGGCGGGCTGCTCGAGGCCCGCGATGGCGCGGAGAGTGGTGGTCTTCCCGCAGCCCGACGGGCCCAGCAGCGTCACGTGCTCGCCCGCCGCGACCGAAAACGTGACCCTACGCACCGCCACGACCTGGCCGTAGCGGACCACCAGGTCGCGGACCTCGATCGACGCGGTCCGGACCGCAGCGGGCGGCGGCGTCGCGCTCATTCGCCGGGATGCTGGGCGGCGCGCCGGGCCACCGTGAAGAGAAGCGCGAGCGCGACCCCCACCGCGAGGGTCTGGAGCAGGGCCATCGCCGCGGTGAGCTCGGTACTGGTGGAGAACCACGACTCCACGATGGTGGGCGTGATGACCTTGGCCTTCGGCCCCATCAGCAAGATCGACGCGCCCAGCTCGCGCACGCTCGCGATGAAGAGCAGCAGCCACGCCGCGATCAGGCCCGGGCGCAGCAGGGGCATGGTGACGGTCCGCATGCGGTAGCCCCAGGAGGCCCCGCACATCTGCGCCGACTCCTCGAGCGAGCGGTCGATCTGCAGCATTACCCCCGCGATGGTCCGCAGGCCGAGAGGCATGAACACGGTGAGGTAGGCGATCAGCAGGAGCCACAGGGTGCCGTAGATCGGGATCGGAAAGATCAGCCACGCCCACAGCATCCCGAACGCAAACACGAGCCGCGGCACCGCCTGGGGGAACATCAGCAGGTACTCGATCGTGCCGGCTCCGGGCAGGCGCGAGCGGTAGATCATCCAGGCCAGAAAGCCCATCAGGAGCACGCCGATGCTCGCGGTGCCGAGGCCGAGCAGAAGGCTGCCCCACAGGGCGGTCCGTACCGCGTCGAGCGAGAGCGCGGTCTGGTAGTTGGCGAGGGTGAAGTTGTCCGCTCGCGGGAACACGGTGGCGAGCCGTTGCACCGAAGCGTAGAGGAGCGTGAGGACGGGCAGGACCACCGCGATCGCGAGATAGACCACGGACACCGCGAGCAGGGGCCAGCGCAGCCCACCTACGTCCATCGCCCGCGCCCGGAACGCCTTGCCGGTGATGGTCGCGTAGCTGCCGGCCCGGACGATGCGCCGGTAGACGTACACCATCGCGAACATGACCACGAAGAGCGACACGCCCATCGCGGCGGCGCGCGGGAACTGCGGCGGATACTGCGACACCAGCTGGTACATCGCCGTGGTCACCACGAAGAAGCGGCTCGGCAGCCCCAGGACGAGGGCGGCGGAGAAGGAGCCGAGCATCTCGGCGAACACGAAGATGGTGGCGCCGAGCACTCCCGGGAGCACCAGCGGCAGGGTGATGCGTAGCATGGTCCGCAGCCGCCCGGCGCCCAGGACCTGCGAGGCCTCCTCGAGGGCGGGATCCATTGACTTCATCACCGCCCCGATCATCACGAAGGCCACCGAGCCCTCGAAGAGGGCCATCACCCAGGCGATGCCGTACGGCGTCGTCACGTCGATCAGGTGCCCGTCCCCGCCGACGGCCCGCCAGAGCTGATTCACGAAGCCGCCGCTCGGCGAGCCGAGCAGGCTCCAGGCCAGTGCGCCCATCAGCGGCGTCACGTAGTAGGGCAGGGCCATGAGCTGCTCGAGGACCCCGCGGCCGGGTACGTTGGTGCGCGAGAGGATCCAGCCCATCAGAAAGCCCAGCGCGATCGCCATCACGGTCGCGGCCACCGCCACGATGACGGTGTTGGCGAAGATGTGGCCGTAGCGGGGCAGATCCGCGAAGTTGTCGAGCCCGTAGGCCTCGGGCGGCCGCGCCTGCGGGTCCCCGACGCTGAGCGAGGCCTGGATCAGGAACACGATCGGGTAGAGCACGAGGATCGCGGCGGTGCCCCCGACCAGAAGACTGACGAGCCGCGGGCCCGGTCTGAATCGCCGGGCCCGCGCGAGATCGTCCACCGGGACGGTCCCCGGCCTCAGAGCCCCATCAGCGCGTTCCACTCCTTCACGAAGGCGGCGTGGCTGGCCTGGAAGTCGCTCCAGTCGGCGGGGAAGAGCAGCTTGAAGTCGGAGAGCTTCTTACCGGTCGCCATTGGCGGGGCGTCGGTGCGCACCGAGCCGTACAACAGAATCGTCTGCGTCTGGTACACCGCCTGGCCGCGGTTCGACAGCGCCCAGTCCACGAAGAGCTTGGCCGCCTCCGGGTGGGGGGCGCGGTTGACCACCCCGATGAGGGCGGGCGTCGCGGGCAGACCGTCGGCGGGCGCGACGAACTCGATCTCGGCGCCCTTCTCCTTGAAGAGCGTGTAGCCCGCGTACTCGGCCAGCGCGCACACCCGGTCGTCGCCCTTGGCGAGCCGGTCGAAGAGCTGAGCGCGCGAGTCGAACCCCTTCGGCTTCTGCTTGGCGAACTCCTGCCAGAAGTCCGCGCCATAGAGCTTTCGGAGTGTGTACCACTGCATGTGCTGCATCCCCGAGGTGGAGAGCTTTGCGCTGATGCCGTCCTTGTAGGCCGGGCTCAGGATGTCCTTCCAGGCCTTGGGCGCCTGCTCGGGCTTCACCTTCGTGCGGTTGTAGCCGATGCCCGCGAAGGTCACGCCCGCCCACGTGAAGAATCCGCCCGGCGTGCTCTGGTACGCTGGCTTGTAGGCGCTGTGCTCGGGCGACACGTACTGCTCGTAGCCGCCCTTCTTCTGGAAGTCGATGGCGGGTGAGATGTCGGAGAGTTGGAGCACGTCCACCCCGAAGCGATTGGCGGAGCGCTCCGCGGTGAGCTTCGCGTAGAGGGCGCCGGTCTGCAGGCGCACGTAGTTCGTCTTGATCTTGGGGAAGTCCTTGCGGAATCCATCCAGGAGCGCGGCGATGCCGGCCTCGCCGTCATGACCGTAGTAGACCACCTCGCCTTCCTGCTCGGCCTTGGCGACGTCGGCGCCGGTCTGGAAGTCCAGCACCTTGGTGCTCTTCGCGGGAGTCTGGGCCGCCGCCGGTCGAGCGGGACCCAGAAGCGGCGCGGCGGCCAGCAGCGCGCCGGCCTGCAGGAGCTGACGCCGGGTGATCGAAGTGGGCTCGTGATCGGACATCGGGTTCGTCCTCCTCGACGGGGTTGGGCGGGGCCACCGATGCCACCGCGGAATAGCCGATAGTCTATGTCAGATCCCGCGGAAGCGCGGCGGGGTTTTGCGGGGCGGCTACAGATACCAGTCGCGGAAGATCTCGAAGACGTTCAGATCCCCGCCGCGCCAGTAACGATTGGACGGCAGCGTGAAGGTGCGGCGCTCGCGATCGTAGGTGAGACAGGCCGGCCGCTCCGGGTCGTTGGGATCGTAGGCGTGGAACTCGATGCCGTCCGCGGTGCGGGTACCGTCGAACACCACCATGCCGTGGTTGATGGCCAGCGAGGGGAACAGCAGCAGGTGGATGATCGGCGCGCTGCCCTCCTCGACCTCCTCGAGCAGGCGCCCGGCGGTGCGCTGCTGGTGGCGCCGCATGACCGGCACCACGATGCGCCAGTGGCTCCGCATGACGTAGGAGCGCCAGGCTCCGCCGCATTCCTCCTTGAGCAGCGCCGCACGCGCGCGGCTCATCTCGCGCAGTCCCGAGAAGCCGGGAACCACCACGCGGTCGTCGACGCTCGGCGGCTGGCGCGGGTCTCGATCCAGCACGGCGCGGATGATGCCCCGGTAGGCCGCGTCGCTGGCCGCCGGGGCTGCCGGATCGAAGCGCGCGTGGTACAGGAACTGCCGCGCGGCCCGGACCAGCACGAAGCAGCGGTGCACGTAGGTGGGCGGAGGCAGGCGCCGCGTGAAGACGGTGGCTGCGGCGGCCGGGTCGAAGTGGTACTCCCACACCAGCTCGTTGGGGAACGCGAAAGCGTCCCGCTCCAGCTGGAAGCGGCGGCCGGTGGCGAGCATCCACTGTAGCCTACACCGGATTACCTCGCGCGTAATTGCCCGGATGCGCCCTGCCGTCGAGGATGGATCTGGAAAGGAGACCCATCATGATCAACTCGACGGTGAACGAGCTTCGGAAGAGGAGTGACGCGGCCCGCGACCGGATCGGCCGCCATCTCGAAGGCATGGCCTCGCACCTGGACCGCTCCCCGGCCGCGGGCGAGTGGAGCGCCCGGCAGGTGCTCTGCCACCTGCTGTTCGAGCCTGGATTCGACGCGGTGGCGCTGCTCCGGACCTTCGCCCCGCGCGACCTGCCGGTCGTGGAGGTCGTGCCCGGCCAGGTGACGGTCACGCCGGAGCGCGCCCGGAAGACGCTGCCCGAGCTGGTCGGTGCGCTGGACGCGCAGCGCCGGGACGTGTTCGGCTACCTCGAGACGCTCGACGAGAGCGGACTGGCGGCCAAGGCCCGCATCCCCATCTTCGAGCCGCTCATCGGCACGGACGAGATCACCGTGCCGATCTTCGTGGGGGCCATGTTCGATCGCCACTGGAACGCCCACGCCGATCAGCTCGGCCAGATCCGGCGGGCGGTCGGATTGCCGGAAGCGGAGTACACCAGTCCGGCCGCATGACCGAGCACGAGTCTTCCCGGCGCCGGTGCTATCATCCGGAGCGCCGGCATGGATCGATCGGATCGGGACGCGGGCGACATCGCAGGACGCATCGTGCTGGTGGTCGACGCGCAGGCGCCGGAAGCGGCACGCGCGGCCTGCGACGAAGCCGCCGCCACGCTCGCGCAGCGCACCGGGATGCCGGTCACGCTCGCCCAGGTGCCCATCCAGACGCTCGATGCGGTGCAGCCGGTGCTGCGGCGGCCGCCCGCGCGTCTCCGCGAGATCGATCCGCCGTCGACCGCGGACCCGGCGGCCATGTCCTCGGCGCCGTTCGTGTGGCGTCGCGACGGGCGCCCCGACTGGGGCGCGATGTGGACGACGTTCTGCGATCTGGCACTCTACGGTGGCCCCCCGCAGCGCGGCGCGGAGAGCGCTCTGCGTGCGCCGGATAGCGTGGGCGGAGCGATCTCGGCGCCGCCGTCGCCCATCCTCGCCGAGCTCCAACGCGGAATCCTCGAGACCACCGGGCTCCCGGCGGAGGCGGGGGACGCGGGGTGGATCGCCATCGTGTGCGAGAGCCGCCGCATGGCCGCGTGGCTGTGCGCGGCCATCATCGTGGAAAACGTCGATGCGCGCGTCGAGGGTGACCGGCTCCTGGTGCCGGCGGGCGCCGACTTCGTCCTCGAGGACCAGGTCCGCAGCGTGATCACCGTGGTCGCCAAGACGCATCACTACTGGCGGGAGCACCTCGGCCGCCTCGCGCGGCCGTGATCGCCGACTCCATCGTCATCGCGGGGCTGCCCGAGAGCCGCGACGACGCCGACCTGGCGGGCTTCGAGGCCGATGTGGTCGAGCTGACCGCCCAGGAACGCCGCCGGCCCCGCCGGCGGGTGGTCACCCGGGGCGAGCGGGTCCTCACCCTGATGCTCCCATCCGGCGAGACACTGACTCCCGGCGGACTCCTCCACGTGGGATCGGGCTGGTACGTCACGGTGGAGGCGGCGTCGGAGGCGCTCCTCGCGGTTCATCCCCGCAGCGCGCGGGAGGCCATCCGGGTCGCGCTCGAGGCGGGCCGGCTCCACTCGGCGCTAGCGGTGGCGGGCGGCCGGCTCCTCGTGCCCGACGAGCCCGGCGCTGAGCGGCTGCTACAGCGGCTGGGCGTGCGGTGGGAGCGCACGCACGAGCCGTTCCATCCGATCTCGACCGGCTCGCCTCACTGAGCAGGCGCCGCGATCGGGCGTGACAAGTCGGCGAGCCTGAGGTAACGTTGCACGTGCCGAATCCGGAACGGCATTCGGCATCCGACATGCACGAGAACCGGACGATTCGCGGGAAGGTGGTCATAGCCGGCGTCGGCGAGACCGTCTACTACAAGCACGGTCGTGCCCCGCAGCCCGAGTTCGCCCTGGCCCTGCAGGCCATCCTCCGCGCCTGCGCGGACGCCGGCCTCGACCCGCGCCAGGTGGACGGCTTCGCGTCGTACAGCAACGACCGCAACGACCCCTCGCGCCTAACCGCCGCGCTCGGGCTGCCCGAGCTGCGCTTCTCCAACATGCAGTGGGGCGGGGGCGGCGGGGGCGGCTCGGCGGCGGTCGGCAACGCAGCGGCGGCGGTGGCCGCGGGCTACGCCGATTGCGTGGTGGTGTTCCGCGCCCTGGCCCAGGGGCAGTTCCAGCGCTTCGGGGCGGCGCCGGCTGGCGGCACGGTTTCGGGCGAGGCGGCGCTCACGTTCCCGTACGGGCTCATCTCGCCCGCGCAGCGGTTCGCGATGCGGGTGATGCGCTTCATGCACGATCACGGGGTGCGGCAGGAAGCGCAGCGGGCCATCGCGCTGGCGTCCTATCACCACGCGCAAGCCAACCCGCGAGCGGTCATGCACGGCCGGCCGCTGACCGCGGAGGCCTACGACGCCTCCCGCTGGATCGTGGAGCCGTTTCGGCTCTTCGACTGCTGCATGGAGAACGACGGCGCGGCCGCGCTGGTCCTGGTCTCGGCCGAGCGGGCGCGCGATCTGCGCCAGCCGCCCGCGTACCTGCTGGGAGTGGCCCAGGGCTCGGAATA
>DATFWA010000094.1:0-22380 GCA_035259825.1 Candidatus Methylomirabilota bacterium
CGACGTCCTCGAACTCGCGGTCGTCGTACGCCTTCTCGAACGGCCCTCGCCGCGCCACCGCGACGACCTCGTCGCAGTTGCAGAAGTGCGTGCAGTAGTTGGCGATGTCGACCATGACGTTGCCGACCCCGATGATGGCCACCCGTTTGCCCATCGGGTAGGGGCGCTCGCTGAAGGGCGGCAGTCGGTTGTAGTGATACACGAGGTCCTTGGCGTGGTAGACGCCGGACAGCCGCTCGCCTTCGATCCCGAGGTACTTGGTGCCCTGAGCGCCGATTGCGAAGACCAGCGCGTCGAAGCCCAGCGACTTCAGATCGGGAATCGTCAGGTCGCCGCGCTCCGCGACGGTCACATGGCCGAGATAGGTTACGAGCGGGTCGGTGAGGATCTTCTGGAACTGTCGACGGAGACCGCCCTTCATCTTGTACTTGTTCAGGAAGATGCCGTACTCGGCCAGGCCTCCCGGTTTGACATCTCGATTGAGCAGGACGACGCGGCAGCCCTGAGCGGCCAGCGCGCGGGTGGCGAAGAGCCCGGCCGGACCCGCCCCGATCACTGCGACGAGATGAAGCGTGTCGTCCGTCATGGCCCGTGACCTTAGCACAGGGGGCGCAGCCGCCAACGGGTGAAATCCCTTGACCCTCCGCGGAGGCCAGGTGTTTAATGGCCCCTGCGTTTCGTCAATATTGACGGGGCGATACCTTGCAGTTTCTCCATCGAGAGGAGCAGCGATGTCGCGTGCATTCGCAGTCCGGATCGGAGGGCCGGCCCTTGCCGCCCTGGTCGTGGCGCTGGGAGTCGGGACGTGGCCGTCAGGCGCCTTCGCGCAGGCTCAGTCGGCGCCGTGGGTGGCTCCGGAATCGGAGAAGGCCAAGAAGAACCCGACGCCGAGCGACAAGAAAACGGTCGACCAGGGCGAGAAGGTCGCCAAGATCAACTGCGTGTCCTGCCACGGGGTCAAGGGCAAGGGCGACGGTCCCGCCGCGGTGGCGCTCAATCCCAAACCGGCCGACTGGACCTCGAAGCGAGTCCAGGACATGAGTGACGGCGAGATCTTCTGGAAGATGACGACCGGCCGCGGCGCCATGCCGGCCTGGCGGCACCTGCCCGAGAACGAGCGCTGGTCGATCGTGCGTTACATCCGGACGCTCGCCGGGAAGTAGACGCCGCGATGACCGGAGAGCCGACGGCAGGACCGCCCGCCGTCCACGTCACCCCGTCCGGCCTGGGGGACATCGTCGCGCGTCTGCGTAAGATCCTCCTGGATGCGGAGTCCGAGGATCGGTCGCGGGGTCTGCTGGCCGAGCGGGACGAGCACGCGCTGGCCATCTTCCAAGAGATCCTCTCGCTTCCGCCCATCGGGCTCCCGCCCGGCGAGCTGTTCGGGCTCGCGATGGACCGGCTCTCTCGTCTCCTGGCCGCCGACCGGGCGCTGCTCTTCGTGCTCGACGAGGCCACCGGCCGTCTGGTGCCGCGCTCCGGCCGGGGCGTTCGCCGCGAGGAGATGGAGAGCGTCTCGTTCGACCCACGGGAAGGCCTGGTCGGGCGCGTGTTCCGGGAGAAGCGCGTGCTGACCTACGACGCCGGCGCGTCGTCTGACGCGGCGGATCCGTTCGTCGAGCGCTTCCCGGTGCGGCAGGCGATTGCGGTGCCGGTGCGGACCGAGGGGGAGGTTGGCGGCGTGCTGCTGGCGGGCCGTCAGGCCCTAGGCGCCCCGTTCACGACCACCGATGTGCTGTTGCTGCTGGTCCTCGCCGACCGCGTCGGCTCCGCGCTCGTGCATCAGCGGCTGGTCGAGCGGCAGGACGAGCATCTCGCCGAGGTGCGGGAGCTGCGGGCCCTCATGGACGCCTCGCGGCCCGCGCGCGAGCCCGGCGAGATCCTCTCGCGGGCGGCCGCCACCGCATCCCGGCTGGCCGGGGTGCGGGGTGCCGTCGCCATCGCGGGCGAGAAGCTCGCCGACGTGCGCGCGGCCGCCGGCGCCGGACTCCTCGCGCACGTCGCGGTCGAGCGCGTCGCGGCCGCGCCCGGCGCCCTCGCGGAGGGCTTCGCGGCCGATGGCCCGCTGGTGATCCGCGATCTGCGATCCCGACCTGGCCTCCGAATCGGCGCGATCGAGGAAGAGGGGTCCCGGGGTGTCCTGCTGGTCCCGATGCGGTCGCGGGGCCGGACGGTCGGCCTGCTGTGTCTCGTAGATTCCGAGGCGCGCGACTTCGCGCCCGAGCACGTGGAGTCGGCCCAGATGCTCGCCGCGCTCACCGCCGACGCGCTCGAAACGCATCGCACCGTCCAGGGCCTGCGCGCCTCTTTCATCGAGCGCGGAGCCCGCGAGGCCGAACAGGCCGACCGCGACCGGGCGTGCACGGTGGTCACCTTCGGGGCCGGGCTCACCCGCGAGCTGACCTCGATCTTCGCGCAGCTGCTCGGCAAGTCGCAGCTGCTGCTCGCGCGAGCCGAGAACGATGCGCTGCGCGAGGCGCTCGCCGCCCTCCAGGACGCAGCGTGGCGCGGCACCGACGTGCTGCAGCGTCTGCTCGCGCTGGCCGAGGCGGAGACCGGCGTCGCCGGCCGGTGCGACCTGGTCTCGGTCGCGCACGAGGCGCTGGGCTTCACCCGCACCCGCCTGCCGAGCCGGCCGGAGGAGCGGGGACGCGTCGAGATGAAGGCGGAGCTGGCGCCGACTCCGCCGGTGGAGGGCAACGCGACCGCGCTGCACGAGATCGTAGTGAACCTCGTGCTGAACGCGATGGATGCCATGCCCGCCGGCGGCACGCTGACCGTGAGGACGCGCGAGCACGCCGGCGGCGCCGAGATCTCGGTGGCCGACCGGGGCGACGGGGTCGCGCCCGAGGTGCATCCGCGCATCTTCGATCCGTTCTTCACCACCCGCCCCGGCCACCTGGGCCTCGGGCTGTTCGTCGCCCAGGCGGTCGTGCGCCGCGCGGGCGGGCGGATCGACGTGCGAAGCGCCGCCGGCGGCACCGTCGCCACCGTGTGGCTGCCCGCCGCCGCGGTGCCGTCGGAGCATGCGGCTCCCGCCCCCGCCGCGATCGCGGAGTCGCCGACGTCGCTGCTCGAAGCGGAGCGCACCGGATCGATCCTGGTGGTCGAAGAGGAGGAGAGCATCCGAACCACCGTCATGGATGCGCTGATGGCGGTCGGCCACCGGGTGGAGACGTTCCTGGATGCCACCACCGCGCTCGCGCGGCTCGCGGAAGGCGGCATCGACGTGGTGATCACCGACCTGGCCCTCCGCGACCGCTCGGGCCTGCAGCTGGCCGCCGCGGTGAAGCAGCGGACGCCGCACACCACCGTCGTGCTCATGACCGGCTGGGGCCGGCGCCTTCACGAGGAGCGCGTGCGCGCGTCCGGCGTGGACGTGATGGTGGTCAAGCCGGTGCAGCCGGATCGACTGCGCGCCGCCGTCGCGGAGGCGCTCGCCATCCGTCGGCCCGCGTGATCGCGCGTGACCGCGTTCCCGGCCGGCTCGCCACCGTCGATCTCGGCACCAACACGGTTCGCCTCCTCGTGGTCGAATCCGCCGGCGGCGCCTGGCGACCGCTCCACCAGATTCAGCGGGTGACCCGGCTCGGAGAGGGACAGGCCGCCGCGGGACGCCTGCTCCCCGAGCCGATGCAGCGCACCGCCGCGACGGTCGCCGAGTTCGCCCGGACCGCGCGCGGGTGGGGCGCCGAGGCCGTGCGGATCGTCGCCACCAGCGCGGTGCGCGAAGCGGTCAACCGGGACGAGTTCGTCGCGAGGGTGGAGGCGGAGAGCGGCGAGCACGTGAACGTCGTCTCCGGTGAAGACGAGGCGCGGCTCACCCTGAAGGGCGTCGCGTCGGGGTTGCCCGGTCTGGGACCGTCGTTCCTGCTCTTCGACATCGGCGGGGGCAGCACCGAGTTCGTGCTGGCCCGCGAGAGGGCACCGGAGGCCGCGGTCAGCCTGCGGCTCGGCGTGGTGCCGCTCCAGGAAGAGTGGGGCGAGCGGGGGCCGGTGCGGTGGGAGCGCTTCGCGCGGATGTGCGAGCACCTCGAGGCGCGGCTCGGCCACGAGGTGCCCGAGCGCATCCGCACTGCCGCCGTCCATGATCTGGTGGGCACCGCCGGAACCGTCACCACCTTGGCCGCGCTCGATCTGGACCTGCCCAGCTACGACGCCGCGCGGGTCCACGGCCATCGCCTCACTCGCGCCACCGTGGAGCGGCTGCTCGCGCGGCTGGGTGCGCTCGGCGTCGACGAGCGAGCGCGGCTGCCCTGTCTGGAGCCGGGCCGCGCCGACGTGATCATCCCCGGCATCGCGATCTGCCTGGCCACCATGACCTGCCTGCGACGCGACACGCTGGTGGTGAGCGATCGCGGACTCCGTGAGGGCATCCTCTGCGAACTGCTCGAAGGAGCAGGACGATGAAGCCGGCCGGCCGGACACTCTCGGTGATCGACTATCACACCGAGGGCGAGCCCATGCGCATCGTGGTGGGCGGGGTGGAGCGGATTCCCGGCGCGACCCTGATGGAGCGCAGCGAGCACCTCGCCACGCACGGCCGGGACCTGCTGGGCTTCACCCTCTACGAGCCGCGGGGCCACTCGGCGATGTGCGGCGCGATCCTGACCGAGCCGGTCGCGCCCGGCGCCGCCGCGGGAGTGCTCTTCATCGAGCCGCTCGGCCCGGTCCACATGTGCGGGCACGGGGCGATCGCGCTCGGCGCGATGCTCGTCGAGACGGGCCGGGTGGCCGCCCCGGGCGGCATCGCGACGGTCACGCTCGAGACGCCGGCCGGACTCGTGGCCTGCCGGGTCACGACGCAGGCGGGCCGTCCGACCCAGGTGACGATCCGCAACGTGCCCGCGTTCTCGGCGGGCCTCGATCTCTCGGTGGACGTGCCGGGGCTCGGCCCGGTCCCGTTCGATCTGGCCTACGGCGGACACTTCTACGCACTCGTGGAGGCCGCCCCGCTCGGGCTGCGCCTCGAGGCCAAGGAGGCGAGCCGGCTGATCGAGATCGGCGAGCGGATTCGCGCGGCGATCGAAGCGCGCGTGCCGCTCGTGCATCCCGGCATGCCGCAGGCGCGCGGCCTGCTCTACGTGCAGTTCTACGAGCCGGCGCGCCGGCCGGACGCGCGGTATCGCAACGCGGTGGTGGTCGCGCCGGCGGGACTCGATCGCTCGCCGTGCGGCACCGGTACCTCTGCGCGCCTGGCCAATCTCCACGCGCGCGGCCAGCTCGGGGTCGGAGGCGCGTTCGGCCACGAATCCATCATCGGCACGCTCTTCACCGGCCGCGTCGCCGCGCTCACCGACGTGGCGGGCACCCCGGCGATCGTCCCCGAGATCACCGGCCGGGCCTGGATGACCGGGCAGGGAACGCTCTGCCTCGATCCGAGCGACCCGTTTCCGGGCGGATTCCTGCTGTAACGCGCCGCTCGGCGGTCGGTTTGTTGACACTTCGGCCGATCGTGTGCTGTTCTAGGCGGGATGAGCTTGGTTCCGAGCGTGATCGTCCGGCGCTGGCTCGAATCAGTGCTGGCGTTGGTCTCGATCGCCATGCTCTACCTGAACTACCATCCCGAAGCGCTGCCGCGCGCGCTCGACCCCAAGGCCGACGCGGGACTCAGCCTGTGGGACTGGATCTTCCGCGGTATGGTGTTCGGGCTGCTCGGGGTGTGGGGGTTCTCGGCCCTCATCGTATGCTTCTTCCTGCTCTACTCGCCGATCTACCTCATCAACAAGGCGCCGCACCTGGTGGGCAAGGGTGGCTGGCTCGATCGGCGCGAGGTCCGCTTCTATCTTGCGTGCTTTGCCCTCGTGGTCCTGCTCGCCGCGCTCTTCACCCGCTCGCTCGACGCGGCAGGAATCCTCTTCGTGCTGCTGGCCGGCTTCGGTCCCCTCATCTGGAGACTGCTCGTCTAGGCCCGCTGAGTTGACAGGCTCCGGGGCCCCGCTTATCCTTTCGGGGTATATGGATGAAATCGCGGTCCTGGTGCTGAATTACACCTACGAGCCGCTGCATTTCACCAACGCCAAGCGCGCCATCACGCTCCTCCTCGCGGGCAAGGCCGAGAGCGTCGAAGCCTCGCCGCGGGTGATCCGGTCTCCCTCGCGGAGCTTCCATCTCCCGGCGGTGATCCGTCTCGGGGCGTATATCCGCAAGCCCTTCCTGGAGCGGGTTGCATTCAACAAGAAGAACATCCTGCGGCGTGACGGCTATACCTGCCAGTACTGCTCGCGGCGCGGCGAGAAGCTCACGGTGGACCACGTGGTACCGCGCTCGCGGGGAGGGCAGACCACGTGGACCAACGTGGTGGCGGCCTGCCTGCGCTGCAACCTCCTCAAGGGCAACCGCACGCTGGAGGAGGCCCGGCTCCGGCTGATCCGCGAGCCCGTGCACCCGCAGTTCCTCTTCTCGGTGCACCTGCTCCGGCACCCGCACGCCACCTCGTTCCTGGACTCCTGGCGGAAGTACCTGGTGGCGGTGCCGTCGACGTCCTGAGCGGTCCCCCGGGATCCCGTTGTCCAAGCAATCGTTCATCCTCGCCTCCGAGTTCGCTCCGTCCGGGGACCAACCGCAGGCGATCGAGCAATTGGTCTCGGTCATCCGCTCGGGCAGTCCGCACGCCGTGCTGCTCGGGGTCACCGGCAGTGGCAAGACCTTCACGCTCGCCAACGTGATCAGCCGGCTCGACCGGCCGGCCCTCGTGATCTCGCCCAACAAGACGCTGGCCGCGCAGCTCTACAGCGAGTTCCGGGCGTTCTTCCCGCAGAACGCGGTGGAGTACTTCGTCTCCTACTACGACTACTACCAGCCCGAGGCCTACATCCCGCAGTCGGACACCTACATCGAGAAGGACGCGCTGGTGAACGACGAGATCGATCGCATGCGCCACTCCGCGACCGCCTCGCTCTTCGAGCGGCGCGACGTGGTCGTGGTGGCCTCGGTTTCGTGCATCTACGGCATCGGCGAGCCCGAAACCTACCGCGGTATGCACGTGTCGCTTCGGGCCGGGCAGAGCATGGACCGCGACGCCCTGATCCGGGCCCTCGTCGCGGTGCAGTACGAGCGCAACGACTACGACTTCCGGCGCGGCACCTTCCGGGTGCGGGGTGACGTGGTGGAGGTTTTCCCGGCCAGCGCGGAGTCGGAGGCCCTGCGAGTGGAGTTCTGGGGCGACAGCGTGGAGCGGCTGATGACCCTGGACCCGCTGCGCGGAGTGACCACCGGGGCGGTGACCGAAGCCCACGTCTATCCGGCCAGCCACTACGTGACGCCCGCCGCGCAGCTCGAGCGGGCCATCGACGGCATCATGGAGGAGCTGCGCGAGCGGCTCGGCTTCCTCAAGGCGCGCGGAAAGCTGCTGGAGGCGCAGCGCCTCGAGCAGCGCACCCTGTTCGACATGGAGATGCTGCGCGAGCTGGGCTACTGCCACGGCGTCGAGAACTACTCGCGGCACCTGTCCGGCCGCAAGCCGGGGCAGAACCCGCCGACCCTGATGGACTATCTGCCCAAGGATGCGCTGGTCATCCTCGACGAGTCGCACGTGACCGCGCCGCAGATCCGCGGCATGTATCCGGGCGACCGGTCGCGCAAGGAGGCGCTCGTCGAGTACGGGTTCCGACTGCCGTCGGCCTTCGACAACCGGCCGCTCACCTTCGAGGAGTTCACCCGGCTCGTGACCCAGACCCTCTACGTCTCGGCGACCCCGGGCCCCTACGAGCTGGAGCAGGCCCGGGTGGAGCGGAGCGGGCCGGGGCGCGCGCTCGCAGGAGGACCGGTGGCCGAGCAGATCATCCGTCCCACCGGGCTCATGGATCCGAAGATCACGGTGCGGCCGGCCTCCTCGCAGGTGGACGACCTCATGGCCGAGGTGCGCGCGCGGGCCGATCGCGACGAGCGCGTGTTGATCACCACGCTCACCAAGCGGATGGCCGAGGATCTCACCGAGTACTACCAGCAGAACGGCCTCCGGGTGCGCTACCTGCACTCCGACATCGACACCCTGGAGCGGGTGGCCCTGATCCGGGACCTGCGCCTCGGCAAGTTCGACGGCCTGATCGGGATCAACCTGCTGCGGGAAGGTCTGGACCTGCCCGAGGTCTCGCTGGTGGCGATCCTGGATGCGGACAAGGAGGGCTATCTTCGCTCGGCCACCTCGCTCATCCAGACCTCCGGGCGCGCGGCCCGCCACGTCAACGGCGAGGTGATCATGTACGCCGACACCGTGACCGGCTCCATGCGCGAGGCCATTGCGGAGACCGAGCGCCGCCGCGAGGTCCAGGGTGAGTACAATCGAGCCCACGGGATCACCCCGGAGTCGGTGCGGCGCTCGATCCGCGACCTCCTCGAGTCGGTGTCGGAGCGGGACTACTACACGGTCGAGGTGGAGCGAGCACCCGAGTCGCAGTGGGAGAGTCCGGCGGCGCTCGCCGCCCACGTGGCGGAGCTGGAGGCGGCCATGAAGGACGCGGCGCGGCGGCTCGATTTCGAGCGCGCCGCCGAGCTGCGGGATCGCATCAAGGCGCTCCGCAAGGTCGACCTGGGGGTCTGAGGCGGCACCCGAGTCCAATGGTCTTCAAGTGGGTGCTCATCGTCTTCACGGTCATCTCGATCGCGCTCTTCGTGCTCTCCAAGGCGATCGCGTTCATGAACCCGCCCCGGCCCGGACGTCCCGCCCCGCGGATCCTCGGCCAGGTGCGGCGGGCGCTCACCTGGACGGTGCTGGTGCCCGCGGTGCTCGCCCTCGTCCTGCTCGTGGTGACCTTGCTGCGGCAGTCGTGACCGCGATGGTGGGGGCGCGATGACCCTCGAGGAGAAGGTCGACCAGGTGCCGGACCGGCCGGGGGTCTATCTCTACAAGGACGCCAAGTCTCAGATCGTCTACATCGGCAAGGCGGCCTCGCTCAAGAGCCGCGTCCGCTCCTACTTCCAGGAGTCGCGCGCACGCGACCCCAAGACCGACGCGCTGGTCGGGCAGATCCGCGACCTCGAGTACATCGTCACCGCCAACGAGCTGGAAGCGATGATCCTCGAGTCCACGCTCGTCAAGAAGCACCGGCCCCGCTACAACATCATCCTGCGGGACGACAAGCACTACCCGTTCCTCAAGCTCACCACCAACGAGGAGTTTCCGCGCCTGGTGGTGGCCCGTCGGGTGCAGAAGGACGGGGCGACCTACTTCGGGCCCTTCTATCCGGCCACCGCGATGCGGGAGACCCTGCGTCTCGTGCGGCAGCTCTTCCCGCTGCGCACCTGCCGCATCAAGATCGACGGGACGCTGTCGCGCCCGTGCCTGCAGTACTACATCCACCGTTGTAACGCGCCCTGCACCGGCTGGGAGACGCGCGAGGGCTACGCGGAGACCGTCCGGGACGTCGAACGCTTCCTGGAGGGCAAGAACGACGACCTGGCCGCCCGGCTCACCCGGGAGATGGAGGCGGCCGCCGAGGAGATGAAATTCGAGCGCGCGGCCGCCCTGCGCGACCGGGTCCAGGCCCTGAACACGGTGCGGGAGCGACAGCAGATGATCTCGACCGAGGAGGAGGACCAGGACATCGTGGGGGTGGTCCGTCAGGGCTCGGAGGCCTGCGTGCAGCTCTTCTTCGTGCGCAAAGGCCGCCTGCTCGGGCGGGAGTCGTTCTTCTTCGAGCGTGTCTCCGGCTGGAGCGACGGCGAGATCCTCTCCGCCTTCATCCGGCAGTTCTACGCCCGCAACGTGGTGCCACCGTCGGAGATCCTCCTGTCGGAGTCCCCACCCGAGGCCGAGCTCACCACCGAGTGGCTGTCCCAGCGTCGCAGCGGACGGGTGGAGCTGCACGCCCCGCAGCGCGGACGCAAGCGCGACCTGGTAGTCATGGCCGAGGAGAACGCGGCCCTGGCGCTGCAGACACACCTGCTGGCCCGCGGCAGCCGGCAGCAGGTGGTG
The DNA here is from genome assembly GCA_035259825.1 of Candidatus Methylomirabilota bacterium. GTDB lineage: Bacteria > Methylomirabilota > Methylomirabilia > Rokubacteriales > CSP1-6 > CAMLFJ01. Next base: position 9,917 of record DATFWA010000094.1, read on the forward strand.
CTCGAGGATCTCGAGCGCTCGCTCGGGCTGCCGGGGCCGCCCCATCGCATCGAGTGCTTCGACATCTCCACGCACCAAGGCAAGGAGACGGTGGCCTCGATGGTGGTCTGGCAGGACGGCGACATGAAGAAGGACGACTACAAGCGCTACAAGATCCGCACCGTCACCGGGACCGACGACTTCGCCTCGATGCAGGAAGTCCTCACGCGCCGCTACGGCCGTGCGCTGGAGAGCGAGAGCGTGCTGCCCGATCTGATCCTGCTCGACGGCGGCCGCGGCCAGCTGAGCGCCGGACAGAAGGCGCTGGAGGATCTGGGGCTCGACTACATTCCGATCGCCGCGCTCGCCAAGCGGGCCGAGGAGGTCTACACCCCGGATCGCCTGCAGCCCCTCGTGCTGGACATGGGCTCGCCCGCGCTGCAGGCCCTGCAGAAGGTCCGCGACGAGGCACACCGTTTCGCGATCACCTATCACAAGAAGCTGCGCCAGCGGCGGGCCATCGCCTCGGTGCTCGACCAGATCCCGGGCGTGGGGCCGACTCTCAGGACCAGCCTGCTCAAGACGCTGGGCTCGGCCAAGGGCGTCCGCGAGGCCTCAGTCGCGGACCTGGCCTCGGTGCCCAAGATCACTCCGAAGCTGGCCCAGCGGATCTACGACTTCTTCCACCCGCAGCCGGTGGCGGCCGAGCATCCCCCGGAGCCGTAGCGGATCACGACGGCCGCGGCGACGGTGAGCCGCGGACGCTCAGGCGGCCTGTCGCTCGGAGAGCGCCTCGGCCAGATCGACCATCACCGCGTCCACGTCCGCGGCGAGGGTCGCGGTGGCCTCGGCGTCGTAGGGTGTCGGCGTGGCGTTCACGATGACGATCGGCACGCCCGCATCGCGCGCCCATCGGAGCAAATCCGACGCGGGGGCGACCAGCAGCGAGGTGCCGAGCACCAGCAGGAGATCGGCGGCGAGGACCGCTCGCAGCGCGGCGTCCAGACGGGCCGGGCTCACGCGCTCGCCGAACATCACGCTGCCGCCCTTGAGCAGGCCCTGGCAGACCGGGCAGTAGAGGGCCGAGCGGCCGCTCTCCAGACGTGACGACAGCGTCGCGCGCTCGACCACGTGCCGGCAATCGAGACAGAACGCCTCGCGGATCGAGCCGTGCAGCTCGATCACCGAGTCGGCGGGCAGACCCGCGGCCTGGTGGAGGCCGTCCACGTTCTGGGTCACGACGGCGGACAGTCGGCCCTGCTGTCCGAGATCGGCCAGCGCTCGGTGGGCGGGCGCCGGGGCCACCGCTTCGACCATCTGGAAGAAGCGGTGCTCCTCCTGCCAGTACGCGGCCCGCGCCTCCGCCGAGCGGACAAAGTCGGTGAGCTGGATGTCGCGGGTGCGCGTCCACAGCCCACCCGGTCCGCGGAAGTCGGGCAGACCGGCAGCGGTACTCACGCCTGCGCCGGTGAGCACGCAGATCTTCCGGGCCCGCGCGGCGAGGGCATGCAGATGCTCCTGCGCCAGCCGGGCGCGCCACGCGATCTCCGGCGAGCCGACCGACGCAAGCGGCAGCGGAGCCGGGCGGCCCGGCACCATGCGCCGCAGCCATGGCAAGCGGAGCGCGGCCACCACCACGATGGTGACCAGGCTGAACGGGGCGACCAGGACGGGCAGGGGCAGTGCGGCCTGGACCATGAGGCTCCACCACAGGGCGCCCGCGATAGCCGCGCTGATCCCGGCCACGACGAGCGCGGCCGGCGAAAAGGCGAGGAACACGCCGCCGAGGGCGATCGCGGTCGGCACGCTGTTGGCCACGATGCCCGCGGTCTCGACGCTTCCCAGGGCCGCGCTGACCGCGAGTCCCACGACTGTTCCCAGCACGGCCGTGACGGCCAGGAGCCGCGAGGCCACCGCCAGCCCGGCCAGCGTGAGGCCCCAGCCTGCGGTCTGCGCGAGCCCTTCGGTCGGCGCCGCCGGCTCCGCGGGCGCCAGCACGAGCCAGCCGATCCAGGTCAGGGCGAGGGCGGGGAGGGCGAGCGACGGCAACTGCTGCGGGGTGAGAAGCCGATGAGCGAGCCGGGTCAGCGGCGGCGCAGCCAGGGCGGCCAGGCCGAGCGCCACCCACGACCGCCACGTCGGCGCGAACAGCACACCCCAGAACACGCCAGTCAGCGCCGCCACGTAGCCGTAGAGCCCGCGCCGCCACTCCGCATACGGGTAGCCGCGGAGCCGCGCGAGGACTGTGGCGATTGTGCAGGCGACCGCGGCGCCGGCGGCGGCCCGCGGCGCGAGCGGGATCAGCCCGAGCAGCATCAGGAGGCCGCCGAGCGGCGACTCGGCGAACAGCACCTGCCCGTAGCCGGCGGCGGCGGCGTGGCCGGCCTCGCCATCGAGCCGCACGAGCCGTCCCGTCATCGCGCCCGCGCTCGCGCGGCCGTCACGCGCTTGGGCAGCCGGTCGCGCCCGATGAAATCGGCCACCGTCTCCGCCTCCCGGAGCAGCTCCGGCCGGCCGTCGCGCGCGAGCACGATCGCGGGACGCGCGTGGATGAACTGCATCGACTGCGAGTCGGCATACGCGCCGCAGTTGCGCACCACCAACGGGGTGCCGCGGCGCAGGGGAGGCAGGCGGATGCCCACCGCGAGGCAGTCCACCTGCATGCAGAGGGGCCCGAACAGGGTGACCTCCTCGACGGAGAGCGGCGACGCTTCCACCGGCGCGATGTCGAGCGGCGTGTAGTACGCAGTGGGCAGCAGGTGCACGCCCGCGTCGAGCACGGCGGCCTTGGCCCCACCGGCGAGCCGCTTGGTGGCGACCACGCGGGTCAGGAGCGAGACCGCGTGCTCCACCACCGCGCGTCCCGGCTCCAGCACGAGCCGCGGCCGGCTCTCGAGCCGTCGCATCGCGGCGGCCAGGGGCCGCGTGATGGCGGCCGCGAAGGTGGGGAATACCTGCTCCGGGGTGGTGCCGGAGCGGGCGCGGGCGTACCGGTGGCGATTGGGGAAGCCGCCGCCCAGGTCGAGCACCTCCCAGCGCACACGGTGCTGCCGCTCGAAGCGGGTCATCAGCGGCAGGAGCAAGCCGAGCAGCTTCTGGTAGGCGTCGGCGTCCGCCAGATCGGTGCCGAGATGCGTGTGGAGTCCCGCGAGCCGCAGCGACGCGGAGGCGACCACGCGGCCGCACGCCTCTTCGGCGAGTCCGTCCTCCAGCCCGAATCCGAACTTCTCCCACGGCACGTCGGTCACGCGCGCGTTCACGCGCAGGCCGACCGGGGCGACCACGCCCCGGGCGCGGGCGATCTCCTCGGTGGTGACCAGCTCGTCGAAGCTGTCCACGTTGATCCAGGCCCCGTCGGCCACCGCTCGCTCCAGATCGGCGTCGGCCTTCCACGGGCCGTTGAAGACGATGCGCGACCCCGGGATCTCGAGACGCCGGGCCATCTCGTACTCCAGCCCGGAGACCACCTCGGCCCACGCGCCCTCCTCGTGCAAAAGCGAGCGGATCCCGGTGAGGTAGTTCGTCTTGTAGGAGTAGGCGACCTGGGTGTTGGGGTAGCCGGCGCGGAAGGCGGCCTGGAAGTCACGGAACTCGCGGCGCAGACGCGACTCCGACACCACGAACAGAGGCGAGCCGAAGTGGCGCAGCAGCTCGGAGACCGCGCAGCCGTCGATCTCGTCGACCACGGTGGTCGGCACGAGCGGCGCGCGCGTGTTGATCGCGATGCCCGAGAACTTGTTGATGGTACCGAAGGTGTGGCGGGTGAGCGTCGGCTCCTCCCACGCCCGCCGCGGCGGCGCCACGATCTCAGATGACATGACCGTCCACTCTGCCCTCGACCGCGAGAGCTCCCATCCGCTCCACCGAGGCGATGGCGTCCCACGCCTGGCGGACGTAGAAGGTTCCCGGACGTGGCCGCAAGGAGTTCACGCGCTCGCCCCGCGCCAGCCGCACCGCCGCCCACGGCAGGTTCGCTCCCGCGCCGGCCGACAGGTAGACCCAGGCGGGAAATCTCGGGTTCGCCTCGATCACGAAGGGCCCGCGCCGCGGGTGTCGGATGACTTCCAGCTCGAAGGGCCCGATCCAGCCCAGCGCCTCGGCGAACGTGGCCGCGAGCTTTTCGAGCGTGCGATCCACGACGGTAGTGCCGCCCCAGGTGTTGCCGTTCGTCGAGCGGATCTCTTTCCGCACCACCACGGTGCCCACGACGCGGTGGGCTCGGTCGGCGACTGCCGCGACTCCGTACTCCTCGCCGGCGATCCATTCCTGGGCCAGGAGCGGGAATCCCCACGAGGCCGCGAGCCGGCGGGCCACCACGTGAGCTTCCTCCGCCGACCGCACCAGCTTGGCGTCGGCCACCGGCCCCTTGAGCATGAAAGGCCGCGCCATCTCCGCGATGGCGGTCTGCAGCTCGGCCCAGGTCGAGATCAGCCGCGTGCGCGGCACACGGAAGCCGCGCGCCACGATCTTGGGGAGCCGCGGCTTGGCCGCGGCGGCCAGCGCGGCGGCGGGCGGCACCAGGGTCGCCACGCCGGCGGCCGCGAGATGATCGGCGAGCCAGGTCACGATCGGCACCTCGATGTCGATCGTGGGGATCAGGCAGTCGGCGCGCGCGTCACGGCACTGCTCGACTAGCGCCTTCGGATAGCCGCCATCCTCGCGGGACGGGAAGGGCAGTAGGCGCACGTCGTCCCACACCCGATCGACGTAGACGCCGGTGGCTAGCACCTCGTGGGTGAGGCCGATGAGCCGCGGCGCCGGGGAGAGGGCGCGCAGGCAGCGGGCCACCGTCAGGCCCGCCGACGGGTTGTCGGCGGCGTTGAGGCCGGTGATCGCCACCGCCCCGGCCCGCCCGGCCACTGGCGTCGTGGTCGACGCGAGCGCGCTGGAGAGCAGATTCCGGCGCGCGGCCCGTCCGGTCAGCCCGGCGAGCGGGTTCCCCGCGTAGGTGTGCTCGACCAGGGCGCGGGCCAGCAGGCGCCCCGGCCGCGCCACCGCGGGCTCGACGTCTTCGCCCATGGCCAGCCGCACTAGCGCCGCGGGCAGGTTCGCGCCGGCGTCGGAGGCGAGCGCGATCCAGGACGGCAGCCGCGGGTTGATCTCGAAGCAGTAGACGCCGCCGTCGGCCCTCGCGATGAACTCCGCCTCGATGCCGCCGTCCCAGCCCAGTTCGACCACGATCCGTCGCAGCAGGGCGACGAAGTGCGGCTCCTCCACGGTGACGCCGGCCCAGGCGGTGCCCTTGTTGGTGACCGCGAGCTTCTTCATCACCGCCGCCTCGAGCAGCTCACCACGTCGCGCCACGCCCGCCACGTCGTACTCCTCGCCGGCGATGAGCGGCTGCGCGAGCACGGGATAGCCCCACTCCTCGGCCAGCTGCCAGCCCGCGACCCGGAAGTCCGCCGGCGTGTGCGCAACCATCGAGTCCACGAGGGTGCCCTTGACGATCTGCGGATATTTCCGCGTGCCCGCCGCCTTCGCCACCGCCGCGGCCGACGAGAGCACGAGCGTGTCCGGCACCGCGAGCCCGGCACGCCGGCCGAAAGCGGGGAGCCGACGCTTCTCCCGCGCGCGAAGCGCCGCCATCGTGGGCAGGCAGCTGCCCACTCCGAGGCGCCGCAGCGCGGAACGGATGGTTCCCCAGTGCTCGAGCTCCGCGTCGACGGTCGGGATCACCACGTCGAGGGGGTGCGTCGCGACCACCGTTTCCAGCCGCTTCAGGAGCGCCCGCGACCCCGCGGCGGGATACGGGATGAGCGCGTGCGCGTCGATCAGACCCTCCGCGTACGCGCCGGTGCTGAAGCGGTCCCACGTCAGCGCGAGGATGCGCCAGGACGGGTCGGCCTGGCGGAGCGCGCGGACCACCGCGAGGCCGGGGTGAGGGTTGTCGGTGGTGTAGAAGCCGGTGACGCCGATCCAGGTCTCACCCATCGACGACCTCGGCGACGCCTTCCCGCAGCAGCTGCTCGACGAAGGCCATGAGAGCCCGCCGGGCGACCGGCTCGTCCACCTCGAACGTCTCGACCATGGCGGTCAGCACGTCGGCCACCGGCTGGCGCTCGTGGAAACGCGCGGCCGCGAACGCTCCGGTCCCGTTCAGCGAGAAGACGCGCCCCGAGCGCTGGTCGAACAGGAACCCACGCTCGGGACCGAAGCGCGGACGGACCGACTCGACGAAGCGAACGCGGTCGGGAAGGCGAGCGGGCGCGCTCATGGCTGCTTGCCCAGCTCCTGCAGGCCGCGCACCGCGTCGGCGTATCCGGGCTGCGCGGCGAGGCTCCGGCGGAACGAGCGCTCGGCCTCCGCCCGGTCGCCGCCCTTGGCGAGAGTCCAGCCGAGCCCGCTCCACGCGTCGGGCCAGTCCGGCTGCCGGGTCGTGACGTCGCGGAAGTACCGGAGGGCCTGCGGGACGTCCCCGGCCTGGTAGTAGCTCCACGCCAGCGTGGACGTAGCGTCGCTCACGATCGGATGCAGGCCGGGAGCGCCGGGGACCAGCACGCGCTCCTTGACGGGCGGCAGGTCGGCGCCGCTGGCGATGGCGCGCTCCAGCGGTGGGATCGCGTCGCGGTAGCGCCGGAGCGCGTAGAGGGTGAAACCGAGCCCGCGGAGCCCATCGGGGTCGCCGGGATGGCGCTGCAGCAGCGCGCGGAACTCGGTCTCCGCCAGCGCGTGGGCTTGCTGGTGGAAGAGCCCCCAGCCCAGATCGCGCCAGAGGTCCAGCCACTCCGGGCCGACGGTAAAGAGCTTCCGCAGGCTGGCGGCGGGATCGGCCGTGGCCACGTAGACGGCGGACTTGCCAATCGCCGAGCGAAACAAGGACTTCGCCTCGTCCCGGCGCCCCTGGCGCTCGGCCACCCATCCCAGCCCGAGCAGCGGATCGGCCCAGGACGGCTCGCGGCGGACCATGTCCTGGAACACGCGCCGCGCGGCCCCGTCGTCGCCCTTGTAGTAGTATGCCCAGCCGAGCGCCGACCGGGAGAGGGTATCGCTGTCCTGCTCCTGCACCAAGGCCTGGAATCGCTCGATCGACAGGCCCCACTCGCCCTTGTGATAGGCGACGAAGGCCAGTCCGCGGCGGGCGTCGCGATCGTTGGGGGCCAGCTTGACCGCGGCCACGAAATTGGCCTCGGCCCGCACCGGGTCGCGGCGGGCGAGGTAGACCCAGCCGAGACCATCGTGCGCGTTGTGATAGCCGGGCGTGAGTCGCAGCGACTCGTTGAACGCGCTGAGCGCGCGGTTCTGGTCGCCGGTTCGGTAAGCGATCCAGCCGAGGCCCTCGTACGCATAATATGCATTCGGGTCACGCGGCCCCAGCGCCAGCCCGCGCTCGAGCTCGGTCTTTGCCCGCTCGAGGTCGCCGAGCTTCAGGTAGCACCACCCGAGCAGGATTCGATCCCGCGCAGACTCCCGACCCCGCTGCATCGAGGCCTCGAGGCGGGCGATCGCGGCCTTGTAGTCGCCGGCCTCGAAGGCGCCGACCGCCCGGTCGAAGTCGACGCGCGCCATCGTGGCGGCGCATCCGATCCCGAGCGCGAGCAGGGCCATGACCGAGATCAGGACGAGCCGATAGCGACGCACGGATATCGCTGCCGCAAGCCGCATGCCAGATGCCAGGTGCATCAAATCCAGAGCCCGCAAGTAGCGTACGCGATACCCGGTCATCTGCCCACAGGGATAACACCGATCCGGGCACTTGCCCATACATCCGGCTTCACCGATCATGGGGTTCCCATGGCGCGCCGCGGATCGCTGCTCCGGACCTTCGCCCTCCTGAGCTTCCTCCTGGTGGCGCTCATCACGATCGCGCAGATCGGCGTGCAGTGGCGGCTCCTACGGGAGGACCTGCTGGAGTGGGAGCGCACGAGCACCGCCGAGGCCATCCGGGTGCAGGTCGCCTCGGTGCTCGACCCCGACGACTTCGTGCACTGGAACACGCCGGCGGCCCGGGCCCGCTTCTCCGAGTTCCTCCGCCTCGCCCTGTCGAATCCGGAGATCCTGCGCATCAAGCTGTACGATCCCGAGATGCGGGTCGTCTGGTCCGACGAGCCTCGTCTGCTCGGCGAGAAATTCCAGGGCAACGAGCACCTCGCCCAGGCGATGGGCGGCGAGACGGTGGCCCTGCTCGAGGAGATGGACAAAGCGGAGAACGAGTACGAGCGCGATTTCGTCTCGGTGGTCGAGCTGTACATCCCGATCGTGCTGCACCGCGGCCGCACGCCGGGCACCGCCTCGGTCGACGGGGTGGTGGAGATCTACAAGGACCCGTCGCGGCGCTTCGCCAACTACACGCGCGACCGCATCGTCATCATGACGGTGTCGCTGCTCGGAGCGCTCACCCTGTACACCGGGCTCTTCTGGATCGTGCGGCGGGCGGCCCGACGCATGGAAGCGCAGCAAGGCGACCTGGCCCGTCAAGCGGACACGCTCCGCGCGACGAGTGAGGAGCTGGCCGCCGCCCAGAAGCAGCTCCGCGTCTCGGAGCGGCTCGCCGCGGTCGGGGAGGTGAGCGCCGCGGTGGCGCACGGCATCCGAAACCCGCTCGCGAGCATCCGGGCCTCGGCTCAGGTCGCGGCCGACGCGCTCGACGACCGGTCCCGGGTGGAGACCTACCTGCGCGCGATCACCGACGAGGTGGATCGCCTCGGCCGCTGGCTGACGAGCCTGCTGGACAGCGTGCGACCGTTCCAGCTCGATCTGGGTCTCGTCGACCTCAACGGCGTGATGCGCGACCTCCTCGGGGTGCTGCAACGCCGGCTCACGGTGGCGCGGGTCACCGTCGACGCGCGGCTGGCTCCCGACCTGCCGAAGCTCCACGCCGACGAGGTGCAGCTGCAGCAGGCCTTCCTCGGCGTGCTGGAGAACGCCATCGAGGCGCTGCCCGGGGGCGGCACGATCCACCTCACCACCGAGCTGGCGGTGGGCGTCGAGCCGCCGACGGCGCGCATCACGGTGCGAGACACCGGCGAGGGGATTCCGCTCGAGCGTCTGCCGCACGTGTTCGAGGTGCTCTACACGACCAAGAGCCGAGGCACCGGACTGGGGCTCGCCATTACCCGGAAGGTCGCGGAGCGACACGGTGGGCGCGTGGACATCGATAGCGCATCGGGCGCGGGCACCACCGTGACGATCCGCCTGCCGCTGCAGGCGGTGGAGACTTCCGCGTGATCCCGGCGGTGCTGATCGTCGAGGACGAGCGTGTGCTCGCCGAGGCCATGAGCGACTATCTCGCGCGGCACGGCTTCGAGCCCACGATGGTGGGCTCGGGCGAGGCCGCTCTCGACGCGGTCCACCGGTCCGAGCCCGATCTGGTGGTGCTGGACTACCAGCTCCCGGGCATGGACGGCCTCGAGGTCCTGCGCGAGATCCGGCAGCGCGCTCCGCAGGCCGCGGTGGTGATGCTCACCGCCCACGGCAACGTCAAGACCGCGGTCGAGGCGATGCGAGCGGGCGCCTTCGACTACCTCACGAAGCCGGTCGACCTCGAGGAGCTGGCCCTCGTGCTCGGGCGCGCCCGGAGTCACGCGCGTCTCGAGCGCGAGCTGCGCCTGCTGCAGGACGCGAGCGGGCGCGGAGCGCCCGGCGAGCGCATTGTCGGCACCTCCGAGGCGACTCGCAACCTCCGCGCGCAGGTCGAGCGCCTGGGCGGGCTCGACCAGGGACCGGGGGGCGCGCCGCCCGTGCTCATCTCGGGCGAGACCGGGACCGGCAAGGGGCTGGTGGCCCGCGCCATTCACGATCTCTCGCCGCGCGCGGAGCGGCCGTTCGTCGAGGTGAACTGCGGGGCGATCCCGGCCCAGCTCCTGGAATCGGAGATGTTCGGCTACGAGCGGGGCGCATTCACCGACGCGCGCGCGGCCAAGCCTGGGCTCTTCGAGGCCGCCGACGGCGGCACGCTGTTCCTCGACGAGATTAGCGCGATGCCGCTCGAGCTGCAGGTCAAGCTGCTCAAGGCCATCGAGGACCGATCGGTCCGGCGGCTCGGAGGGCTGCGGCAGAAGACGGTCGACGTGCGCATCGTCGCCGCGACCAACGCCGATCTCGATCGATCCGCCCACGAGGGCACCTTCCGGGCCGATCTGCTCTACCGCCTGAAGGTGCTGACGCTGGTCCTGGCCCCGCTCCGCTCGCGGCCCGAGGACGTCGTGCCCCTGGCGCGACACTTCCTTGCCGAGGCGGGGCGGCGCTACCGTCGCCCCCGACGCTTGACATCCGACGCAGAGACCAGTCTGCGCGCCTACGAATGGCCGGGCAACGTGCGCGAGGTGGCCAACGTGATCGAGCGCGCGGTGCTCCTGCACGAGGGCGAGGAGATCGGCGCCGGCGTGCTCGGGCTGCCCGCGCTCGCGCGCGGAGGCGCCCCGATCGAGGTGGGCAGCGGGGGCGGGGTGAAGGTCGACTTCTCGCAAGGCGGGCTGAGCCTCTCCGAGCTCGAGCGGACGCTGATCGTCGAAGCGCTGAAGGCCGCCGGGGGGAATCGCCGACGGGCTGCCGAGCTGCTCGGGATCTCGGTCGAGACGCTGCGGTATCGGATGGAGAAGCACACGCTCACTTCGGCTGAGCACGACTCCCGCTGAGGACGTCTTCGCGGCCGCCGCGATGGGTTTCCCCGACGGCGGCGGTGGAACCGGGCGCTAGTCCAGGGTCCGGGGCGTGTGCGTCACCTGGTTGCCGCCCTGATCGACGGCCTGCTGCAGATACGCCATGGCCTGCGAGATGAGCGTGGCATCGTCGTGACCGTCGTGCGGGAAGGAAACCTTGCCGACGCTCACGGTGAGTCGCTGAGGCCGTCCTTCGGGATTCTCGCGGAACGCGACCTGCTCGATATTGGACCGGATCCGCTCGGCGACCCGCAGGGCCTCGTCGCCCGCCGTGTGCAGCAGGATCACCGCGATCGCAGACGACAGCTGCCCCACGATGTCGGTCGCGCGGACGAACTCCGGGATCTTCTGCGACATCGCCCGCTCCACCTCATCCGACACGCCCCAGCGCTCGCCGGGACTATCTGGTCGGAGCAGGCAGACCGAGAAGAAATCCTGATATCGAATCGCGCGCAACGCCTCGCGGCTCAAGAGATGGCGAAACGCTTCTTCCTGAAAGATTCCCGCCTGGCCATCGATGAGTTCGCTCACGAGCTCCCCCTTTGCGGTGTCCATGCGTTTCCCTCCTCTTGCACAATTCGGCGAAGCTCTGGCCCGGCGGCTCCGCAAATTCTGCGCCAACCCGAACCGGGACACCGCGGAGAGGGCGGCCATGGCCGGGAACGGCTCGGAGCCGAGCCGGCGTGACCGCTCGAGCGCGCGAGACCGTCACCTGTTGCTACCGGGCTCATCGACGAAGCCGCAACAGGTCGGTTGCCAGGGTGTCCCCTCTTCGAATTCCTGATAGAGCCATCACGCGCAGCACTTATCTGTCACGTAATTAGCATCTCACAGCGGGTGAACCACTGCAGGCCGCCCAGACGCACGAGACGGGGCCGCCCCGTGCATCCTGCTGCACCGCGCCGACGTCCTCGCGACCGGCCCCTGACCCGCGATTCATCAGGGTGCCCGGCTCGCCGGTCCAGGGAGCGCGGCCGTCGGGCTCTCCGCGATCCCTCACGATCTTGTGTAGACAGCATATGCCCTTCTTGTCAAATCCACATCGTGAAATGACCGGGCAACCCGCGCATGGGTGGGAACTTCTTTGCGGTCTGCAGGGTCGACGTTTGGGCTATGATCGCCTCCACTCGGCCCCGGGGAGGGAACCTTCCCGAGGGAACAAGGGTTAAGCGAGCAGGATCACAGCGACAGGATCACACCGAAAGGAGGTGACGCGGATGAAGATGCTCATGATGGCGCTCGCGGTCGTCGCGTTCGCTGCCGCGCCGGCACTGGCCAACCAGTGCCCGCTCCTGGTCAAGCAGATCCAGGATGCGACGGCTGGCAAGACGGACGACGCCTCCAAGAAGGCAGCGGCCATGGCCGCGGAGGCCAAGGCGCTACACGATTCGGGAAAGCACGCCGAGTCGGTAGCCAAGGCGGACGAGGCCGCCAAGGTGATCAATCTCTCGCTGAAGAAGAAGTAAGCCGCTCGCATTCCCGGGGGCTCCCGCGCGATCGCTGCGTCGGAGCCCCCGGAGCCGTTTCTTGCGCCCCCCGCCTAAGCGTGTAAAAATCAGCAATAATATGGCCCTCGACGATCGACAGGACCGCTATCCCTTCCCCGAGATCGAGGCCAAGTGGCAGAAGATCTGGGCGGACCGCAAGCAGTTCAAGGTCCGCGAGGAGCCAGGCCGGCCGAAGTACTACTGCCTCGAGATGTTCCCGTATCCTTCCGGACGCATCCACATGGGTCACGTACGGGTCTACGCCATCGGCGACCTGCTGGCCCGCTACAAGTGGATGCGGGGCTTCAACGTCCTGCATCCGATGGGCTGGGACGCCTTCGGGCTGCCCGCCGAGAACGCGGCGATCGAAAACGGCGTGCATCCCGCGGTATGGACGTAC
>DATFWA010000095.1:0-13003 GCA_035259825.1 Candidatus Methylomirabilota bacterium
CGAGACCGCGCTCCTGGTCGACGAGGCGACCGCCTCTCACGTCGAGCGCGAGCGCGTGGCCGACGTGGTGGCGCACGAGATCGCCCACATGTGGTTCGGCGACCTGGTGACCATGCTCTGGTGGAACGGCATCTGGCTGAACGAGGCCTTCGCCACGTTCATGGAGCTGCTCGCCGTCGACGCCTGGAAGCCCGAGTGGAAGCGATGGACCACCTTCGGGGTCTCGCGGGCCGCGGCGATGGGCGTGGACGGTTTGCAGAACACCCGGCCCATCGAGTTCGAGGTGCGGCATCCCCGCGACTGCGAGGCGATGTTCGATCTCCTCACCTACGAGAAAGGCGCCTCGGTCCTCCGCATGCTGGAGCAGCACCTCAGCGGCGAGGTCTTCCGCGACGGGGTGCGGCTCTATCTCGAGCGCCACCGCTTCGGCAACGCCGAGACCACGGATCTGTGGAAGGCTCTCGGCGACGCGTCCCACCTGCCGATTCCCGAGGTGATGAACGGCTGGATCTTCCGTCCCGGCTACCCGGTCGTGATCGCGAGTCCAGAGGGCGGCGGCATCAAGCTCAGCCACCGCCGCTTCACGTACCTGCCCACCGAAGGCGCGGAGACCGAGCGGTGGCTGATCCCGGTGCGAGTGCGCGCGTCGGTGAAGCGCGGCTTCGTGGACAAGCCGGTCCTGCTCGGCACCGAGGATATCTCGGTCACGCTGCCCGCGCCGCCGGACTGGGTGGTGGTCAACGCGGGTGGTCACGGCTTCTACCGCGTGCAATACGCGCCGCCGCTGCTCAAGAAGATGGCGGGGGCGCTGAAGAAGCTCGCCCCGATCGAGCGGTTCAACCTGATCAGCGACTGCTTCGCCCTGGCCCAGGCGGGGGCGATGCCCGCGCCCGACTACCTCGACCTCACCGCGCGGTTCCTGGAGGAGACCGACCGCAACGTGTGGACGGCCCTGATCGGGTCGTTGGCCTACGTCAACCGCGCCATCCCGGACGAGCAGCGCGGCGATCTGGAGACGCTGGTGCGTCACCGCGTCGGTTCCGCGTTCGAGCATCTCGGCTGGGAGCCGCAGCCCGGCGAGGACGAGCTGGAGCGGCAGCTTCGCGGCGATCTCCTGCGCGCGCTCGGCACGCTCGGCAACGATACGGAGACGCAGGAGCGCTCCCGGTCGCTCTACGCCCGCTATCGCGAGGACGAAACCGCGGTGGACCCCGACGTCCTGCCCGCGCTGATCGCGATCGTGGCCGCCGCGGGGGCGGACAGCGAGTACGAGGAGTTCCTTCAGCGCTTCAAGTCGGCCCGCACGCCCCAGGAGGAGCAACGGTACCTGTACGCGCTCGCCGGGTTCCGTCAGCCGGAGCTGATCCGGCGCACGCTCGAGAAGACGACCAACGGCGAGGTGCGCAGTCAGGACGCGCCGTTCCTGATGCGAGCGCTGCTCGTCTCCGTCCACAGTCGGGGACCCGCCTGGGAGTACGTCAAGGCCAACTGGGAGACCATGGCCCGACAGTATCCGGGCAGCGCGTATCGGCGGATGTACGAGGGCGTCACCGCGCTGGTCAGCCCGGAGTCGGAGCGCGACGTGCGCGAGTTCTTCTCCTCGCGGAAGATCGTGCTCGGCGGCAAGACACTCGAGCAGTACCTCGAGCAGCTCCAGATCGCGGTGCGCTTCCAGGAGCGCGAAGCATCGGCGCTCGCCGGTTACCTGGCCAAGCCGCCCCGGGCACCGCGCCGCTGAGACCCGCGGCTTCGGTCCCGGACCGGAGCCCGGGCGCTAGTCGAAGAGGCTGGTGAAGAACTCCCGCACGCTGGAGCCGAAGGACACTGCGCCTTCCTTGGTACGCTCCCACCCGGTCTTCGCCGCCGGCGCGGCCGCCTGGCCCGCTTCCCCGAACTTCTGGCCGGTGTACTTGGCGCCTTCCACCACGGTGTTGCCGATGCCCTTGGCGGTCTCGCCCGCGCCCTCCAGGACCTTGCCCTGACCGATCTGACTCGCTCCGCGCTCCACCTGCTTGGTCGCCGCGTTCACCTCGGTGCTGTCGGCCGCCATGAGCGGGCCGGGACCGAGTGCGGCGATCACTAGCGCAAACAGCATCGTCAACGCCCTCACCATTCGGATTCCTCCCGACTTCGGTTGGCTTGAGTGCAAATTCATGGTAACACCAAGCCCTGGCGAGAGGAGCCCGAACCCCCGATCCTCCATCGCATCGAGGAGGCGACCCGATGAAATACGGCGTGTTCCAGTTCTCCACCGACTACGCGATCCGCATCGACGACCTGGCGCGCGAGACCGAGAGCCGCGAGTTCGAGTCGCTGTTCGTGCCGGAGCACACTCACATCCCGGCGAGCCGCAAGAGCCCGTGGCCGGGCGGCGCGGATCTGCCGCGCGAGTACTGGCACACCGTCGATCCGTTCGTGGGACTCGCGGCGGCCGCCGCGGTCACCACCAAGCTCAAGCTCGGTACCGGCATCTGCCTCGTGATCGAGCGCGATCCGATCCTCCTCGCCAAGGAGGTCGCGAGTCTCGATTATCTGTCGCGCGGCCGGGTGCTGTTCGGCATCGGCGGCGGCTGGAACGCGGAAGAAATGCTGCACCATGGCGTGGACTTCGACAGCCGCTGGAAGGTACTGCGGGAGCGCATCGCGGCCATGCAGGAGATCTGGACCAAGGACGAGGCCGAGTACCACGGCAAGTTCGTCAACTTCGACAAGCTCTGGTCGTACCCGAAGCCGGTCCAGAAGCCGCACCCTCCCATCATGATGGGCGGCGCCGGCCCTCACGCGCGTCAGCGTGCGGTAGACTTCGGCGGCCACTGGCTCCCCATTGGCGGGCGCTCCTACAGCGAGCCGATCGCCGAGACGATCGCCGACCTGAAGGCCCGCGCGGAGAAGGCCGGGCAGGATCCGGGCGCGGTGACCGTCTCCATCTTCGGCGCGCCCACCGATGAGGCGCGTCTGGCCGGTCTCCGCGACGCCGGGGTCACCCGCGCGATCTTCGGGCTGCCGCCCGCCGGCCGCGATCAGGTCTTGCCCCTGCTCGACAAGTACGCCGGGCTCGCCACGCGCGTCGGCTGACCTACGTCGTGACCTCGACGAGCGCCGCTCGCTGAAACTCGGCGAGCGGCTGCTCCTGACGACCGAGCGGTCGCAGGTAACGGTCGCGGTACGTCGTGGGACCGACGTCCTCGACCAGCCGGAGACGATGGGCCGCCAGGTGTCGCGGCAGGTCGGCCGGATCGAAGCCGAACGTGTAGGGCTCGCCCGCGCGCTCCACCGTGGCGAGCGTGTTGGCCGCGCCGGTGAAGGCGACGGCTCCCTCGATCATGCCGCGGTGAATGTAGGTGAAGACCATGCGGCTTCCCACGGCGGCGCTTCCGGCGACGAAGTCGAGCAGTGCGTCGACGTCCACCGCCGACAGGTAGTGCGTCACGCCCTCGCAGATGAAGAAGGTCCGGGCCGCCGTGCGATATCCTGCGTCGGGCATGACCCCATCGAGCGAATGGGTGGTGAAATCGATCGGGACCAGGCTGACGTGGGCGGGCAGCGCTCCGAAGCGTCGCGTCAGGACCTCCTTCTTCACGGCCTGCGTCGCGGGATGGTCCACCTCGAAGACGCGCGCGCGGTCGACGCCCGGGATGCGGTAGGCGCGGCAATCGAATCCGGCGCCGAGGATCACGACCTGGTCCATGCCATCGCGGAGCGCATTGCCGAGGACGTCGTCGATGTACCGCGTGCGCACCGCCACTGTCCCCCGCGGCCCAGCCCAATGGCCGTCGACGAGCGACCAGGGGAAGGCGGATCCGACGACAGGCAAGCGAGACAGTGCCAGCGCGCTCCTGAAGCGCCAGCCGAGAAACGCGGGAGCGAATGGATCCTCGAAGAGCCGCGTGGCGGTCGGCCGTGAGGATTCGATCGCCCGGTACAGGGCAACGAGCGTGGCGGTCCAGCTAGCCGTCTGACGCATTCAGCGATGGTATCGCACAGCAAGCCGCCACGCTGACGGCGCCGGGACGTCTGTCCGTCACGGCCGCTACACCGCGACGGCTGTCCGCAGGCTGGGGGAGTGCGGGGGCCATGTCGGGGCCCCCGCAGCTGAAGAGCCGTCACCGCGGCACAGGCGTCGTCACCCGTGTTGACACCGTGAAAACGGCCAGCGCCGAGAGTCCGGTGAGCGCGATGGCGATCGCGCAGACGTAGATGACCACGTACGAGCCGGTGTGGTCGAAGAGGATCCCCGATAGCCAGGGACCGAGCGCGGCGCCCAGGTTGTTGCCGATGCCGAGCAGGCCGAAGATGACCCCGTAGTGCGCGGGCGGCGCGAGGCGGCCGAGCAGCACGGTCACGATGCTGGCGCGCGAGCCCAGCGGCAGGAACAGGAAGAACACGTAGCCCGCCGCGAGCACCCAAAGTGGCCGCACCTCCATGCCGAGCAGGCACAGCATCCCCACGAGCGAGCAGGAGAACGAGAGAAAGCCGGCGGTCGGGCCGCCGAAGCGATCGGCGGCGAGACCGGCCAGCGCCCGGCCGCAGCCGGCCAGGATGCCGCCGATGGCCAACAGGACGGAAGCCTGGGTGACGGTGAAGCCGCGCGCGGTGAAATAGAGCGCGTGCTGCGTGGTCGCGAGGTAGCCGAACAGCGGCGGCGTCGTGAACATCACGAGCAAGCTCCAGAAGCCGAGCGAGCGGACTATGCTCGAGACGGTGACCGCCGCCTCACCCGATCGCGCCGCACCCCGGTCGGACGCCGACTGCAGACGGCTCGGGTGGCCCCGAAGGGCCCAGGGAATCACGCACAGGACGATGGCCGCGTAGCACCAGAACGCCTGCCGCCAGCCCCAGTGGGTGATCAGCCACTGGGCCGGCGGAGCCAGGGCATAGGCGGCCATGGAGCCGCCAAATGCGAGCCCGGTGGCGAGCCCGCGGCGTCTCACGTAGGCATCGGCGATGAGGGCGGCGTGGGTCGTCATGCCGGTCAGGCCGAGGCCGATGCCCCCGAGGCCGCCCAGGGCCGCGAGGAACAGGGGCAGCGTCGGAGCCAGGCTGCCCAGGATCATGCCGAGGGCCACGATGCCGAGACCGAGGCTCACCAGCAGCCGAGGGTTCCAGCGGGCGACCAGGTAGCCCGCCACCGGGCTCAGCACGGCGCCGCCCACCCAGAGCAGGGCCGCGGCGGACGCGGTGGCGGCTCGCGTGCCGCCGAACTCGGCCAGCAGGGCGGGCAGGAATACCGGGAAGGTATTGGTGATTCCGGCCACCAGCAGCATGGTCGTGAAGGCAAGCCAGAGCCTCTGGCTGGCGAGGGACTCCGCCACACGAGTCACCCGAGGGCTGACGCTGGCGGGGGAAGCCGAAAGACCGGGGTGGGGGCCGGGCCCGGAGGGCCCGGAGCGAGGCTCAGTCGTCCGCCTCGGCGCGCTTCATGGCCTTCCGGCGCTTCTTCCGCGCCTCGGCCTGCTTGCGCTTCCGCTTGACGGACGGCTTCTCGTAATACGCGCGCTTCTTCATCTCCTTGAAGAGCCCATCCTTCAGCATGAGCTTCTTCATGGTCTTGAGCGCGGACTCGACCTGATTGTCGTGCACCTCGATGCGCATGGAGGCACGGTACTCGGAGGGCGGTCCGGTGTCAATGCCTGACTCGAGCCGTCTGTGGTAGGGTACGCCCCGAGTCATGGCCACCGACAACCGGGTGCTGAAGACGGATCACGCATAAGCGGCACCGCATGGCCGCGCCCGCTCGCCTGCAGCTGGCCCTCGCTCCGACTCCGATCCTCAAACTCGACCGCTTCTCCCGGCGCCTCGGGGTGGACCTCCACGTCAAGCGGGACGACCTGACCGGCCTGCTCGAGTCCGGCAACAAGGTCCGCAAGCTCGAGTTCCTGGTCGGCGACGCGCTGCAGTTGGGCGCCGACACCTTGATCGCCGGCGGCACGCCGCAGTCCAACGGCTGCCGGGCCGTCGCGGCGGTGGCCGCGCGGCTCGGCCTGCGCGCGCTGCTCGTGGTGAAAGGAGCACGTTCGCCGATCTACGACGGCAACCTGCTCCTGGACCGCCTGCTCGGCGCCGAAATCCGCTACTGCGGCGACGGGGAATCGGTCGCCGACGCCATGGCCGCGGTGGCCACGGAAGCCCGCGAGCGGGGCGGGCGGCCCTACGTCATCCCCGAGAGCGGCGCCAACGAGATCGGCGCGCTCGGCTATCTCGAGTGCGCCGTGGAGCTGGCCGAGCAGATCCACCACGGGGCGCCGCGCTTCGACTCGGTGGTGATCAGCGCGTTCACTGGCGGCAGCCAGGCGGGCCTGCTCCTGGGCAAGCAGCTCGCGGGCCTGCCCGGCGAGATCGTGGGCGTGCCCGTTGCGTCACCACCGGAGCGCGTGCGCGATCACGTCGAGCGCACCATGCGCGCGGCCATCCACCGCTACGGCTTTGCCATCGAGGTGCCCAAGGCGGTGCACCTGCTCGAAGGTGATCACGGGGCCGACTGCAGCGAAGTGGCCGATCGCGAGCTCGGTCTGGTCGCGGAGGTCGCGCGCGACGAGGGCATGCTGCTGGACCCGGTGTACACCGCGCGCGGCTTCCGCGCGCTGGTCGAAGAGCTCGCGCGGGACCGGAAGGCGCTGGGTCAGCGGGTATGTTTCATCCACACGGGAGGGCTCTACAGCCTGTTTCCGTTCCGAGAGCGGTTGACCGCCCTGATCGACCGGGCCGCCGAGCAATAGGGACTGCTAGATGGTGTAGGTCTTGCCCTGCTCGAGGATGTGGATGCGGGTCGGATCGATATTGGCCAGCTCCTCCGCCGTCTCCTGATAGAGCTGGGGCTTGATGTGGTAAACCCAGATCGGGATGTCCTGCGGCATCTTGTCGATTTCCTGCCGCAACATCTCGGGGGTGAGGTGGCCGGAGGCCTTGGCCAGGGTCGCGAGCCGGTTCGGGAACGCGGTCTCCACGATCAGGGCTTTGAGCCCCCGCATCTCACGAGCGACCTGCCAGATGCGCCGGGTCGGGCCGGTGTCGCCGCTGAAAACGAAGCCGGTCTCGCCATCGTGGATCACGAATCCGGTCGTGGCGACGGTGTGCTCCACCGGCACCGGCGTGACCCAGAGCTGACCGACCCGCGACTCCGCTTCCTCCGGCAGGGTCCGGAATCCCAGGACCGGCTGGCCCGGTGACGGGATATTGGTGAAGTCGGGCCACAGCAGGTCGTTGAAGGCGTGCGTGCGGAGCGACTCGACCACGGGGGTGATGCTGGAGGCGGTCACCTTCCGGTCGGCCGCGACCATGGCCAGGGTGTCGGTCAGGAACGCCAGCCCGGCGGTATGATCCAGATGGGCGTGGGTGAGGAGGGCGTGCTGGATCTCGATTTGCTCGGAGACGGTAAGGGCGCCGCCGACCGTTCCGGCGTCGACCAGGACCCGATCGTCGACCAGGAACGCGGAAGGGCGTTGCCCCTGGCCTTCGCTTCCAAATGTCCCGAGGACCTTGATCTTCACTGACGCCCTTCCCCCTGTTCGGCGGTTCGATTCGCGAATCCTAGTCTAGCAGCGAGAACCCGGTCAAGCGGAGGGAATTGGACACACCCATCGCGCGCAACTGTGCATCCGGGCGTGGAGATTCGGCCCATGCGCGAGGCTCAGTCGCAGGTCGCCGACGCCTGAAAGCGGGCCGAGAACTCTTGCAGCTCGCGGCACGGGTCGACGTGGCCGCGGGCGACTGTGGCGTCGCCGCGCTGCACCGCGAGCACCACGCTCTTGAGGTAGGCGTATTGGAGCCGCACCGCGTCCGCGTAGCTGTGGCTCCAGCCGGTCATGAGCAGTTCGACGCTGGCCACGTAGGCCTCGACCTCGCACTCGTGTTGTCGATCCCGGCAGCGGTCGTCGGTGTGGCCCAGGACGAAGTGGGCCAGCTCGTGGCTGAGCACCGCCTGGGCAATGTAGTCGTCGGCCAGCACCGGCCGGTTGACCACGATGACGCCCGGCCGACCGCTGCCGGCCAGGGTGGTGCGCGGCTGGTAGTAGGCGGCGGGGTGGCCGGCGTTCATCAAGACCGGGTCGGACCCGACGTGCACCGCCGGCGGCCGGCCCGCGATCTCCCGCGACTTCAGCACGCGCTCAGCGGCCTTCTCGTACTCGTCGACGCGAGCCTGCTCCGCGTCGGAATAGAGCGGAGTCATCCGCCCGGCGCAGCCCGCGAGCCCGAGGGCCAGCACCGTCATGAGAGCCGCCACCATCGGCCCGGTTCGCCGTCCATGCATCCCGTCAAGCATGGCACGGCTGCGTCATTTAAATACCCGGGGGCTCCCAAGCAAGGCACGCCGATGCTGCTGCGATTCGAGGCGCCGACGATGCCGCGCGTGGAAGCGCGCCGGTTCGCCGAACGGGTCTTCGGCCGCGGATCAGATCGTGGCGCTCGCCAGCCGGCGGATCTGGCAGAGATACGCGCGATGCGGCACCGACCCGCTCACGGGATCGATGGCCGCGTTCCCGATGATCAGGTTGAGATTGGCGCCGTGCGAGCTGAAAGGATCGTAGCCGGGCGCGCCGATCTCCGGGCAGGCCTGCCACCAGCCGTGCTGGCCGCACGCGACGCGCGGCTCTAGGGCCTCGTTGAGCGCCGCCCGCGCGCGGACGCTGCCCTCCGGCGTCTCCACCGCCACCCAGTCGCCCGCCTCGATCCCGCGCTCGGCGGCCGCCGTCGGGTGCAGCTCGATCTCGGGATCGCGCTGGCGGCGGCGCAGGCTCGGCAGGCCGCGGTGCTGGGTCTCGCAGAACTGCGTCGACTTGGCGCAGGTGAGCACGAGCGGGAAGCGCGCGGCCAGGTCGGGGCGCGACACCGGGCCCATCAGCGGCTCCACGTGCACGGGCAGCGGCGGATAGCCATGCTCGAGCAGCGTCTCGGAGTAGATCTCGATCTTCCGCGTGGGCGTGGCGAAGCCCGTGGGCGCTCCGTCCTTCTCCACGGCGAACTTCCGGTAGCGCGTCGTGAGGGGGACGGTGACGCCGCCGGGATTCTCGCGCAGCGCCTCGAGGGTCACGCCGGACGGGCCGAGCTGATGGCGATAGCCCGCATCCACGTCGCCATTCCAGAAGTGCTGGCCGAGGTCCAGGCGTACCGCGAGATCGAAGATGATCTCGGTGTCGCCGCGTGCCTCGCCCCGCGGCTCGGCGACCGGCCGCCGGAGCTGCACCAGCGACTGCGCCGCCGCGCTGATGTCGAAGCCGATCTTGATGCCCTCGCGCTCGAAGGGGCTCGCCACCGGCAGCACGATGTCGGCCAGCTCAGCGGTGGGACTCATGAAGAGATCCGCGTGCACGTAGAAGTCGAGCGCGGCGAGCGCCTCGCGGCCGCGGCGGACGTCCGCGTGCGCCATGAGGAGGTTGGCGCCGAAGCCCACCATGCCGCGCACGGGGTAGGGCCGCTGCTCGAGCACTGCAGTGTAGACCTCGTCGGTCGTCACCCATTCCCAGCGCGAGGGCCCGATCGGCCGCTCGGGCAGGCCGAGGCACCGATTGCGCTGCGCCGCCGAGATCAGGTCCTCGCCGGCGACACCGCGCGATGGCACCGCGGGAAACAGGACATTGCCCCCCTCGCCCTCGAAGCTCCCCGTCAGCACGTAGAGGAGCGAGATCGCGCGGAAGATCTGTGTGGCGTTGGTCTGCTGCTCGACGCCGCTCCACGCGAAGGAGGAGACCGGGCGCGCCTCCCACAGGAGCCGTGCGGCGCGCTCGATCTCGGCGCGGCCGACCCCGCAGATGCGCTCGACCGCGTCGGGTGGATAGCGCCGGCAACCCTCCAGCGCCAGATCGAAGGCCGTTCGGCAGACGATGACGCCATCCGGCGTGGCGATCGTGTACTGGCCCAGGAGCGCGGGCTCGGCGTCGTTCTCGTAGCGGCGCCGCTCGGGGTCGTAGATGAGCGGGCGCTGTGTCGTGTCGTCCCAGGCCACGTAGCGCTTGGCGCCGCCGGCCGGCGCAGGGCCCCCGAGATCGCGCTCGGTCAATAGGCGCCCCGTGTCCGCGCGCACGAGCAATGGGCCGTTCGTCCAGTCGCGGACGAAGTCGCGATCGTACCAGCCGCGGTCGAGCATCACGTGCGCGATGCCAAGGGCGAGCGCCGCGTCGGTGCCCGGCCGCACGCGTAGCCACACGTCCGCCTTGCTCGCCATCCCCGCCCGGCGCGGGTCGACGACGATCAGCTTCGCGCCGCGGCGCAGGGCGGCCGCCGTGGTGGCGGCGTGGGCCAGGCGCGCCAGGCTCGGGTTATAGCCCCAGAAGAGGATGCAGCCGGCGCGCTCCAGATCCGGCATGGTGCCGCCGCCGGCGCCGTGGCCGATACCGAAGGTGAAGCGCGTCGCGTAGATCCGTCCCCAGCCGCACAGCTCCATCGAGCCGCAGAGGTTGGGGCTGCCGAACGCGCGCATCAAGCGAGTGATCCAGGGCGAGGCATCCGCGATCGCGGAGGTCGAGGCGGAGACCGAGGTGAAGACCACGCTCTCCGCCCCGTGCTGCGTCTTGATGCGCTGGAGCGCGGCAGCCGTCGCGTCGAGCGCCTCGTCCCAGCTGATGCGCTGCCAGCCCGGGTCCGGGTCACCCTTCGGCCGCGTCCGCTGCATGGGATAGAGAAGGCGATCGGAGTGATAGACCAGCTCCGGAGCCGCCCGTCCCTTCGCGCAGATGGCCTGCCCGGTGGGATGCGAGGGGTCGGGCTCCAGCGCGACGAAGCGGCCGTCCTCCACCACCGCGACGGAGCCGCAGCGTGAGATGCAGAGCGCGCAGTAGCCCTTGACACGCTGAATCATGGCAGCGGGAGTCTAGCGCCCACCTTTGGTATCCGCCAGTCCCTCTGTCGAATCGCGGGGCCCCGTTCGACTAGAGGCAACCGCCGCCCGCGGGCACCGCGCTAACCCTGCGTCATAGCGGACCGGTGGCGGGCTGTGGCATACTTCCGGCGTGATCTTTCAGCAGATTCTCAACGAGGAAGCCGGCTGTCTCTCGTATCTGATCGGCTGCTCGCAGGCTGGACAGGCCGTGATCGTGGACCCGGCGCGCGACCGCGTGGACGACTACGGCGCCATGGCCCGCAAGAAGGGGCTCACCATCACCGACATCGTCGAGACCCACGTCCACGCCGACCACATCTCGGGCAATCAGGCGCTCTCGGCCAAGACCGGGGCGCGCATCCACATCCACCCGGCGGCCAACGCCGCCTTCGCCAACGACCCGGTGGAGCACGGCCGCGAGCTGCGCGTGGGCAACGTGGCGCTGCAGGTCATCCACACTCCTGGCCACACGCCCGATAGCATCGCGCTGCTCGTGACCGACCTGAGCCGCGGCTCCGAGCCCTGGTTCGTCCTCACCGGCGATACCCTCTTCGTCGGTGACGTGGGCCGGCCGGACTTCGGCGGCGAGCAGGCGGCGGCCAGCCTGTACGCGAGTCTCACCGAGCGGCTGCTGCGTTTGCCCGACAGCGTGGAGGTATACCCCGCGCACGGAGCCGGCTCCAGCTGCGGACGCGCCATGTCCAGCAAGACCGCCACCACGATCGGCTTCGAGCGACGCTTCAACGCGGCGCTGCAGGCGAGCGGGGTCGAGGATTTCGTCCGCAAGCTCATGACCGGCCTGCCGCCCAAGCCGCCCAACTTCGACCGGATCATCGCGCGCAACCGGGCGCAGGCGCTGCCGCCGACCGGGCCGCCACGTCCGCTCTCGGCCGCCCAGACGCGAGAGGCGGCCGACAAGGGCGCCTACGTGCTGGACGTGCGCAGCCCCGAGGAGTTTGGCGAGGCGCACATCCGCAGGGCGATCAACGTGTGGATCGAGAGCCCGCAGTTCGCGAATCGCGTCGGACTGTTCGTGCCTGCGGAGGCGCCGGTGGTGCTGGTGGTGTCGAGCCCGACCGACATCGACCGCGCGGCGCAGGGGCTCTCGCGCATCGGCCTCGACACGATCGCCGGGCACCTGCAGTGGGGCATGACGGAGTGGAAGAGCCAGGGCCTGCCGGTCGAGCGGGTGCCGCAGATCACGGTGCACGATCTGGCGACCATGAAGGACGAGCGGCCCGATCTGGTGGTGATCGACGTGCGGGAGCTGTCGGAGTGGGACGACGGACACATCGACGGCGCGGTGCACCTGCCGATGTCCGAGGCGCTGGCCCGCAAGGACCTCGTGCCCGATGGCCGTCCCAAGGCGGTACTGTGCGCGGGCGGGCTGCGCTCGAGCACGGTGATCAGCGCACTGAGCCGAGCCGGGCTCACCAACTTCCACAACGTCATCGGCGGGATGACTGCCTGGCAGAAGGGCGGCTACAGCACGGTGAAGCGTTGACCGCCGAGCACTTCGACTATCCGACCATGGCGCGGGCCCTGATCCTCGGCGACAAGGACACGGTGGCCAAGAAGACCCAGGAAGGTCTCGATCTCGCGATAGACCCGAAGGACCTGATCTTCCGCGGCCTCATACCGGGCATGGACGTGGTCGGCGAGAAGTTCCGTCGCAATGAGTACTACGTGCCCCAGGTGCTGCTCTCCGCGCGGGCGATGTACGCGGGTCTCGACCTGCTCAAGCCGCTCATCACGCGCACCGGCGGCGAGGGTCAGAACCTCGGCGTGGTGGTCATCGGCACTGCGCAGGGCGACCTCCACGACATCGGCAAGAACCTGGTGGCGATGATGCTCGAGGGCGCCGGCTTCAAGGTGGTCAACCTGGGCCGCGACGTGGCCCCCGAGAAGTTCGTGGCCGCGGTGAAGGAGCACGACGCCCAGATCGTCGGCATCTCCGCCCTGATGACCACCACGATGCCCGCGATGAAGCGCACCATCGACGCGCTCGAGAAGGCGGGCTTGCGCTCCCGCGTGAAGGTCATGATCGGCGGGGCGCCGGTGAATCAGGCCTACGCCGACGAGATCGGAGCCGACGGCTACGCCAAGGATTCCACGCTGGCGGTGGTCCGCGCCAAGGAGCTGCTCGGCGTGCCGGTGAACGCCTGATGGCGGCGCGCGCCCGCGGGTGGG
>DATFWA010000096.1:0-4496 GCA_035259825.1 Candidatus Methylomirabilota bacterium
CCAGGAGGCGTGCCCGCGAACGGCTCTGGCCGAAGGCGGCGAGGGTGCGGAGTCCCTGGATCGCGTCGAGGAACTCGGCGCCGTAGGCCTTGTAGGCCTTGGAGCGCTCGAGACTGTTCCGGCTGTCCCAGCCGTGCCAGAGCGTGGGCAGGACGAAGGTCGCGATCGCGGCGAGGAGGAACACGACGGCGAGAGGCCCGTCGATGGCGGCGACCACCGCAAAGATCAGCAACGGAGTGAGCGCGGAGACGAAGAGCTGGGGCAGGTACTGCCCGAAGTAGACCTCGAGCTGCTGCACGCCCTCGACCACCGAGAGGATGACGTCGCCGGTGCGGGCCTGGGTGAAGTGGGCGGGACCGAGCGCGGTGATCTGCTCGTAGATGCGCCCGCGGAGCCGTCCCTGCACGGCCGCCGCGGTGTGATGGGCCACCATGGTGCGCCCGTACTCCAGCAGGCCGCGCAGCGCAATCAGGCCGGCAACCCCGGCCATCGGCCAGATCAGATGACTGAGCGCGTCGCCCGCGAGCACGCGGCCCAGCACCCAGCCGAGCAGGGCGAGTCGTGCGGTGCCGAGCAGGACCGCGAGGAGGCCGGCCAGCGTGGCGCCGACGATGCGGAGGCGCACGCCCTCCGTGAACGCCCACAGCCGGCGGTTCAGATACACGGCGCAGGATACCGCATCCGGGCCATCTCAGGCGCTCGTGCGCAGGCGGCCGGCCACCACGCGCACCTTGCGAGGCGCGGCGAGCCAGATGGTCACCGCCGACACCACGCAGCAGCCGATCGCGATCCAGAACGGTAGCGTGTAGCTGCCGGTCCGGTCGTAGAGCACGCCGGTGACCCACGGTCCGAACGCGCCCCCCGCGATGGACGACAGCATCAGCGTGCCGAAGATCGAGCCGTAGTGCCGGCCCTGGAAGATCTCAGCGGGAATCGCGCCCACCACCGAGGTGAGCCCGTAGCCGAGCATGCCCTGGGCGGTCACCATCACGTAGAGCAGGGGCATGGTGGGCGAGACGGCCAGCAGCAAGAGCGTCGCGTAGCAGATCGCGAAGCCGAGGGCGCCGACCGTCCACACCCACTCGCGACCGATGCGGTCCGACAGCCAGCCGAGCGCGATCTGGCCGGGGATGCCGGCCAGGCTCACGAAGCCGAGCGCCCATGCCGCGTCGCCGGGCGTGAAGCCGATCTCGATCAGGTACTTGGTCTGGTGGACCTGCACCGCGTACCACGCGAAGAGCCCGAGGCAGTAGCCGATCGCGATCCACCAGAAGCGCGCCGTGCGCGCCGCGCGCGCGAGCGTCCAGTCCACCGCGGCCCACACCGGGTCCACCACGTTGGACAGGCGCGCCGCGGCGGCACCGGCCGCGGCGCGGTCGCCGTCGGGCTCGAGGCCCATGTCTTCTGGCCGCCGGCGCAGCAAGAGATTCAGCGGGACGAGCAGGAGCAGCACCAGCAGGCCCAACGCCCAGCACGCGGCGCGCCAGCCCGAGCGGCCGATGAGCGCCTGCACCCAGGGCAGGATGATCATCGATCCCACGCCCACGCCGGAGAACGCCAGGCTCATCGCGAGGCCGCGACGCCGCACGAACCAGTCGGGCAGGAACAGCGACTGGCCGGTGTAGCCGAGGCAGACACTGCCGCCGCCCACCATCACGCCGAGCGTGGCGTAGAGGTGCCACGGGCGCGTCACCTGCGTCGCGAGCAGCAGGCCGGTGCCGATCAGCAGCACGCCCAGCTCGATCACCACGCGCGGCCCGCGGCGATCCATCAGGCGGCCCAGCGACGGACTGAGCGCGGCCGAGACCAGGAAGCCGAACGAGAACGCGCCGGCGGTGACGCCGCGCTCCCAGCCGAACTCGGCGAGGATGGGCGGAAAGAGCAGCGAGAAGGTGGTGCGCGCGTTGACGCCCACTCCCATGGTGACGAAGACGACGGCCACGATGATCCAGCCGTAGAAGATGGGCAGACGCACGAACGGGGATTGTACGCCGTTTGACTCCGCGATGGGGATTTGCCAGGATGTGCCGGCCGGCGGTCGACCGCGCGCATCGGGCAGACGCTCATCGGGAGGAACCGACCATGACGATCACCCCCTCGGTCCTGGACATCACCCAGAACGACAGCATCGCCGCGCGGGCCGGCGACAAGCTCAGGCGGCGCGTGGCCTTCGTCACCGGCGGCACCCGAGGCATCGGGGCGGCCATCTGCCGGAGCCTGGCCAGCCAGGGCGCCACCCTGGCCGCCGGCTACGCGGGCAACGACGACGCGGCCGGCAAGTTCCGCGACAGCTTCGCCTCGACGTACGGCACCGCGGTCAGCATCCACAAGGGCAACGTGGGCGACGCGAACGACTGCCGCCGGACCATCGACGAGGTGATCTCCATCCACGGGCGCCTCGACATCCTGGTCAACAACGCGGGCATCACCATCGACAAGACGGTGCTCAAGCTCTCCGATGAGGACTGGTTCAAGGTCCTCAACGTGAATCTCTCCGGCGCGTTCTTCCTCTCGCAGGCCGCCCTGCGTCACATGGCGGAGCGGGGCAGCGGACGCATCGTGAACGTCTCGAGCGTGATCGGCGAGATGGGCAACATCGGCCAGGCCAACTACGCCGCGTCGAAGTCGGGGCTGTTCGGCCTCACCAAGACCCTGGCCCGCGAGGCGGCCTTCCTGCTCGGCAAGGCGGGACGGCTCACCGAGCCGGACGGCGTCGGGCTGACCGTGAACACGGTGACGCCCGGCTTCATCGCCACCGAGATGCTCGAGCACATCCCGGCCAAGGTGCTGGAGCGGATCGTCGGCCAGATCCCCCTCGGGCGGCTCGGCAAGCCCGAGGAGGTCGCGCGCGTCGTGCACTTCCTGGCCGCCGACGCGTCGAGCTACATCACCGGCCAGGTCTGGGGCGTCAACGGCGGCCTGGACATGTAGCGAACTCTCTCTCACAGGAGATCTCACCATGTGCGTGGACGACGATTCCTTTCCTCCGATTCTTCCGATCTCTGGCGGCGCCGCCGGCTCGCGCGATCTCACGCTGACCTCGGGCGACGGCACCAAGTTCATGGCCCACGCGTCGCGCGCGGCCAAGCCCACCGGAGCGGGCATGATCGTGATCCCGGACGTGCGGGGCCTGCATCCCTACTACAAGGAGCTGGCCGATCGGTTCGCCGAGATCGGGGTGGACGCGGTCGCGATCGACTTCTTCGCGCGCACCGCGCCGTCGGAGGACCGCAGCGAGAAGTTCGACTTCATGTCGCAGGTGCCGCTGACGAAGCCGGACCAGCTCCAGGCCGATATCGCGGCCGCGGCTGCCTACTTGCGCACGGCCGACGGCGGGCAGGTGAAGTCGCTGTACTCGGTGGGCTTCTGCTTCGGCGGGGCGCTCTCCTACCTGCAGGCCGCGAGCGGGCTCGGATACGCGGGCGTCATCGGCTTCTACGGCTGGCCGCTCGGGCTCAAGCGGTGGCCGGACCGCCCCAAGCCGATCGACGCGGTGTCACGCTACAAGGCGCCGGTGCTCTCGATCTTCGGGGGCGCCGACGAGGGCATCCCGCCCGCGGACGTGGAGGCCTTCGACCAGGCGTGCCGCAAGGCGAACGTCAAGCACGACCAGAAGGTGTACGAGGGCGCGCCGCACAGCTTCTTCGACCGCAAGTACACGGAGTTCGCGGAGGCCTCGGCAGACGCGTGGAAGCGCGTCCAGGCCTTCGTCACCGGAAAGTAGGGATCACCTCGCGGGTGAGGATGGCGAGCGTCCGCTTCATCTGATCGAGCGAGAGGAGGCCCGAGGGGTTCAACTCGGCCACGATGCCGTCGAGCCCCAGGTCCTCCGAGATCTCGCCCAGACGCTCGCGCAGCGACGCCGCGGTGCCGAACGCGACGCGCGTCTTCAGCAGCTCGTCGTACGGCATCGCGGCGATCCGGTCCGCCATGGCTTGGCGCCGGTCGCCGGGCCCGGTATCGCCGCGCCCGAGGCCGGACCGGATCAGCTCGATGTGCCGCTTGAAGAAGTAGGTCATTGCCTCTCGCGGTTCCTCGCGCGCCGCCGACTCGGTCGGGGCCGCGAACACCGGGATGCGCAGGTACACGTCCGGCTCGCCGGTCTGTCCCGATTCACGCCACGCCTCCCGATACGTCTTGAGATGCCCGCGCAGCAGCGGAATGTCGAGGTCCCGGAGCCCGATGAAGAGCGGCAGGCCCAGGCGCGCGACCTGGGGAAAGGTCTCGGGGGAATTGGCGGCCATCCGCATCGGCGGATGCGGCACCTGGTACGGGGTCGGAGAGACCGTGACGTTCTGGAAGCGGTAGAACTTGCCCTCGTAGCTGAACGGCTTGCCGGTCCAGGCGAGGCGAATGATCTCGAGCGACTCGACGAAGCGCGCTTGACTTTCGCCGTAGGGCACGCCGAGCAGGTCGTAGGTGCGGGCCGAGCCGCTGCGGCCGACCCCGAAGTCGAGCCGGCCCTCGCTCAGCAGGTCCACCGTGGCCGCTTCCTC